>DASXPO010000122.1:0-9162 GCA_036493535.1 Casimicrobiaceae bacterium | reverse complement strand
CACGAGCTCCATCGGACGAACGCCGATATTGCGTCCGCCCGCTTCCGGGGCGCCGTCGACGACGATCGCGTGCCCACTGCCCGTTTCGGCGATAAAGGCGACGTTCTCGATCCATTTGGCACGCGACTTCATTGGATGCAGGTTCCTTGAGCCTCGCCGGACAAGTTAGCGGTCACTTCGCCAATTGCCTGATTGGGCAGCGGATATCGCGTTTTATGCTGCACTGCGCAAAATCCCACTTGCATTGTGCACCGCAATATGGGACCATCGTAATCGTTCGCGGCCTCGCCGACCCTCCTTCGGCACCGCGGGCACATTCCTCCATTCTCCTCCTATGGTGGAATCCTCGGCGCGGTCTTGCGACTGCGCCTTTTTTTATGCGTCGCTCGTTTTTGAAATCCCAAATCAAATCGACGTCATGGATTTTCGCAGGGGTCTGCGCACTGAAATAGCACGCGTCGGCGTGCGCGTTGACCATGAACGCTGAGAAACAGTACAATAACTGGCTTTGCAAATTGCATCGTTTGGATTTCCATGAAGACCTATTCCGCGAGAGCGGGCGACATCGAGCGGGGCTGGTACGTCGTCGACGGCACTGACAAAGTGCTGGGCCGACTCGCGGCCGACGTGGCTGCCCGCTTGCGCGGCAAGCACAAGGCAATCTTCACGCCGCACGTCGATACCGGCGATTTCATCGTCGTGACCAATGTCGACAAACTCCGGGTCACCGGAAACAAGACCGACGCGAAGCTCTATCACCGTCACAGCGGCTATCCCGGCGGCATCAGCACGACGAATTTTCGTGACATGCAAGCGCGGTTTCCGGGTCGTGCACTCGAGAAGGCGGTACGGGGCATGCTTCCCAAGGGTCCGCTCGGCTACGCAATGCTGAAAAAGCTCAAATGCTATGCGGGTGCTGCCCATCCGCATTCTGCGCAGCAGCCGAAGGCCTTGGAAATCGGCTGATTGCGCTCCTGACAACCCCAACGCTTAATACAAGTCACGATGATCGGTAATTATTACTATGGCACGGGTCGCCGCAAGACGTCGGTGGCGCGGGTCTTCATCAAAAAGGGTTCGGGGAACATCGTCGTCAACGAAAAGCCGGTCGACGAGTTCTTCACGCGCGAAACGGGCCGGATGGTTGTGCGTCAGCCGCTCGTCGCAACGAACCACGAAAAGACCTTCGACGTGATGGTGAACGTGATCGGCGGCGGAGAATCGGGCCAGGCCGGCGCAGTTCGCCATGGGATCACCCGCGCATTGATCGATTACGACACTCAGTTGAAGCCGACGCTCTCGAAGGCCGGACTGGTGACGCGGGACGCGCGGGAAGTCGAGCGAAAGAAGGTCGGCCTCCACAAGGCGCGCCGTCGCAAGCAGTTCTCGAAGCGCTAAAGTCTCACCGCTTTGAACGTGCAAAAGGCCGCCTCGAGGCGGCCTTTGCGTTTTGGCCCGCGGGTTGACCGCTGGCTGCTCTAATCCGCTCTCATGCCATTGTCATAAATGCAGGGCGGGCGATAGAATCGAGGGGACGGGCAGGACCATGATCAAGATCGCAATCGTCGGTGGCACCGGCTACACCGGAGTCGAGCTCCTGCGTCTTTTGGCGCAGCATCCGAAGGCTGACGTCTGCGCCATTACGTCGCGCAAGGATGCGGGCACGAAAGTCGCGGACATGTTTCCGAGCCTGCGTGGCCGCTACGACCTCGCATTTTGCGAGCCCGCCGAAGCGAAGCTGGCGACTTGCGATCTCGTGTTCTTCGCGACGCCGCATGGGGTGGCAATGGCGCAGGCGCGCGAGCTCGTCGGAGCCGGCGTCCGGATCGTTGATCTCGCCGCCGATTTCCGGCTGAGCGACCGCGCCGTGTTCGAGCGCTGGTACAAGATGCCGCACGCGTGCGTGGACCTTCTCGCCGAAGCGGTTTATGGAATCCCGGAAATCAATCGCGAAGCGATCCGCAAGGCGAGGATTGTCGGCAATCCCGGCTGTTATCCGACCGCGGTGCAACTGGGATTCCTGCCGCTGCTCGAGGCGGGGCTTGTCGACACCGAGCATTTGATTGCCGACTGCAAATCGGGCGTTTCGGGTGCGGGCCGGAAAGCGGAGCTTCAGTTGGCGTTCGCGGAGGCGGCCGATAATTTTGCCGCGTATGGCGTGAACGGGCACCGCCATGCGCCGGAAATAGTCCAAGGCTTGAACCGTGTGAGCAAGAAGCCCGTCAAGCTCGCCTTTACGCCGCACCTCGTCCCGATGATCCGCGGAATTCTGGCGACGCTCTATGCGCCCCTTTTGAAGTCGGACGTCGATTTGCAGACGCTCTACGAAAAACGCTACGCCGGCGAGCCGTTTATCGACGTAATGCCGAAAGGCTCATCGCCGGATACGCGGAGCGTGCGCGCATCGAACACGCTGCGCATCGCCGTTCATCGTCCCGAAGGAACCGATCTGGCGATGATCCTCGCCGCCGAAGACAACCTGGTTAAAGGGGCAGCGGGGCAGGCGATCCAGAACATGAACTTGATGTTCGCATTGCCCGAGACCATGGGTCTCACCGCGCTGCCGGTCGTGCCCTAGGATCCCATGGCTACCCCTTTTTTCCGCCGCCACTTCCGAGGACATTTCGGGATCAGCGCACCGCGGATGACGGTCCGGATGAGCCCGCCGTGGTGGATACGCGGCGCGGCATTGATGGCGCTCGTGGCGCTGATTGGCGGCGTCGCATGGTGGGCGTTCGACTTCGGACAACTTTTCGGCCGCGTCCATCGCGGCGAGATCGATGCGCGAGTCGCCAGCGGCGAGACCGAGGCGGCGCGCGCTCGCAATGATGCAAGCAGCCTGCGAATGCGCAATTCGGAGCTCGAGAGCGATCTGGCAATGAGTCGGGGCGCGGAACGGGCGCTTTCGCACCAAGCGTCCGACCTGGCCGCTGAAAATGCGCGGCTCAGAGAAGAATCCACGGTCCTGAAGCGCCTGCTGGCGGATGCGGGAAAACAACCGGTCACACGACGGGCGCGCTGACGGCGTCGGCGGGCTGGGCCGACGCGCGGCCGGCCGTCTCCCTGCCCTTCCAGTATGATCAGCGCCTGGAAGACGTATCTTGACTAATGCGCGAGCTGCCCCATGTTCGGAAAGAAAGAAGTTCAGCCGCAAAAGCGTATCGATGGGCTGATCCCGACCGGCACGATCATCCGCGGCGATATCGTGTTCGGCGGGGGTCTGCGAATCGATGGTCACGTCGAGGGCAGCATCGCAACCAACAACGGCGATGCCGGCACGTTGGTGGTGAGCGAGAAGGCGCAGGTCGACGGCGAGATCAAGGTCTCGCACGTCGTCGTCAATGGCACCGTGCGCGGGCCGATTGTCGCCGACGACTATCTAGAGTTACAGGCGAAGGGGCGAGTGATCGGCGACGTGACGTATCGCAAGCTTGAAATGCACCTTGGCGCGGTGGTACAAGGGCGCCTGTGCCACAACGAACCCGGCGTCGCCGCCGTGGTCGAATTGAAACGTGCGCCCGGGGACGCGGGCGCCATGGGAGCAACACGATGAATGCGATGAATGAGATGCCAGCCCCGCTCGTCTTTACCGACGCGGCCGCGACCAAGGTCAAGACGCTGATCGACGAGGAAGGGAACCCGGAGCTCAAGCTCCGTGTGTTCGTCTCGGGCGGCGGTTGCTCGGGATTCCAATACGGCTTCACGTTCGACGAAGTCGTGAACGAGGACGACACGGCGATGCAGAAGAACGGCGTGACGCTCCTGATCGATCCGATGAGCTATCAGTATCTGGTCGGCGCCGAGATCGATTACCAGGAAGGACTCGAAGGCGCCCAGTTCGTGATCAAGAATCCGAACGCAACTACAACCTGCGGCTGCGGATCGAGCTTCTCCGTCTAGCCCAAAATGAGCTGCGCAGCCCGATTATTGTCGTTTCCTCGCTCGCCCCTCGCTGTAGTTCCATCTACTATCTCGGGGCGAGGCTAGCGGGCCCTCATTTGACAACTGAGGTCTTCGGGCCGTTCGCCCCATTTTGAGATCCGGTTCGAATCACCGCGGGTAGATCGCGCCCAATACGCGCGGACCCGCTGCTCCGGTAACCGAAGGCAAATTACCGGGCCGTCCGGCGAGCGTCTCGCGCGCCAGCCAAGCAAAGGCGAGCGCTTCTACGTGCTCGACGGGTACGCCCTCGTCCGCCGTCGTCGCCACCCGTCTCGGCGCAAGCTCGCGTGCGAGCGCTTTCATCAGCGTCGCATTGCGCGCGCCGCCTCCGCACACGAGGACATCGATCGCCTCCGATGCCTGTGCACGGATCGCATCCGCGATCGTGCGCGCGGTAAGCGCGACCAGCGTTGCCTGCACGTCGTCGGCCTCGCCTTTCCAATTGGCCGCGGCCAGCCGCTCTTCGAGCCACGTGAGATTGAATGTATCGCGGTGCGTGCTCTTGGGCGGCCTCGCCGCGAAAAACGGCTCGGCGAGAAACGTCGTTAGCAGTGCATCGTCGACTTGGCCGGTTGCCGCCCACGCGCCGCCGGCGTCGAACGGATCGCCGCGGTTGCGCGCGCACCATAAATCGAGCAGCGCGTTGCCCGGACCCGTGTCGAAGCCGCTGATCGCGCCGGCCGGCGGCAAGTCGGTGATGTTGGCGATGCCCCCGATGTTGACGATCACCCGATGACGATTCTTGTTGCGGAAGAGCGCCGCGTGAAACGCCGGAACGAGCGGCGCGCCCTGTCCGCCCGCGGCCACATCGCGGCTGCGAAAGTCCGCGACCACAGCGATTTGCGCGCGCTCGGCCACTCGCGCCGCATTGTTGAGCTGCAGCGTCCATCCGCGCTCGGGGCGATGGCGCAACGTCTGGCCATGGACACCAACCGCGCTCACCTGCTCGGGATCGAGCTTGGCCTCCGCGAGCGCGCGACGAACGGCATCGGCGTAGAGCTCCGCCAGCATGTTTGCCGCAGCGCCCGCGCGCGCAAGCTCATTGGCGCCGGGCGTTTGCAGTGCCAGCAGTTCGTCGCGCAGCATCGTCGGCAGCGCGAGGTGTGCGGCGCCCAGCGTTTCGGAGGCGGTTCCGCTCGACGGTGAAAAATCGGCGACGACGGCATCGACGCCGTCGAGACTCGTGCCCGACATGACGCCGGCAAACAGCTCGCGGGCCATGGGCAACCGGTTCCTGGAGCGCTTCGGCTACTCGGAAGCGGCGATGCGCGATCCCGGCGCCGCGTGCGCAACCTGCAATTCGGTAACCAGCGGCGCGATCGCCAATTCAAATCCGGGACGATCGTCCGACGCAATCGGCCGCGCACTGGGCAGGTCGATGGCGAGCGGATTGCGCGGCTCGCCGTCGATGCGGAACTCGTAATGCAGATGCGGGCCGGTCGCCCAGCCCGTTTGGCCGACGTAACCGATCGTATCCCCTTGGTGCACGCGCGCACCGCCTTTGGTCTCGGTCGCGAAGCGCGACAAATGCGCGTACACGGTCGAATACTCGCCTTCGTGCTGAATCATGATGACGTTGCCGTATCCGTTTTGCACGCCGGCGAACGTGACGATGCCATCGCCGGCAGCACGGATCGGCGTGCCCGTGGGCGCCGCGAAATCGATGCCGCGATGGGCGCGCATCGTCTGCAAGAACGGATGGAATCGCGCTGCAGTGAATCCCGACGTCATCCGCGAAAATTCCATCGGCGAGAGCAGAAACGCCTTGCGGGTGCTCTTGCCGTCCTCGGCGTAGTAGCCCTCGCTGCCGTCCTGGGACTGCCAGAGAAAGGCACGAAACGTCGTGCCCTGATTGACGAATTCAGCGGCGATGATGCGCCCCACGGCGACGGCTTCGCCATCGACGTAGCGCGTTTCGTAGAGAACGCTGAAACGATCGCCCTGATGCAGATCGTGATAGAAATCGATGTCGCCGGCGAAGACGTCGGTCAGTGCAAGCGTGATCGCGTCGGGGATGCCGACATCGTCGGCGGCGTTGAACAGCGACGAACGGATCTCGCCGCCGCGCAACGTGAGTCGCGTCTCGGTCGCGGGCGGCGCGCTCGACGCCGCGAACGCGTCGCCTTTGCGCGCGACCTCGAGCGATTCGCCATTGCCCGCGAGAAAGCGCAGCGCTATGAGCCGCCCTTCGTCGTCGGTCGCCACGCGTACCGGCTCGCCGGGCCGCAATTGATACAGCGGCCGAGCCACTGCGTTGCCGCGCAAAAAAGTGAGCGCATCCGGATCATGGACGGCGGCGCGCGCCAACAGGCTGCCGATCGTGTCGCCGCGCAGCACGCGTTCTTCACGCCAGAATGCACCGCTTTCGTCGGTGTCAACCAACGGCACGGGCGTGGGCAACGCGCGGACCACACTGTGCGTCTCGACGGTTTCGAGCGTCGTGTCCGGCGCAAATCCAAACGCCGCCATGGCCGAGAATCCCAATGTCGCGACCGCGAACGCCTGCCAGGGCGATAGCGGATGGCGCGCGAGCCGCGTCGCGGACGACACAATGCGCTGCGCTAGAATCGGGGATTTGTTCTCGTGCACGTGGGACGGTCGACGGGCGAACGCGGCATTCTAGCAGGCTCACGTCCGCTTCCATCAATAGCCCCCGGGAAAAGCCTTGGCCTTCGACGTCGATCACCATTTGGCCGTGTTCAAGCGCGGGGCGGAAGAGCTCCTCGTCGAAGCCGAGCTCGTCACCAAGCTCAAGCGCGGGATGCCGCTCAAGATCAAAGAAGGTTTCGATCCGACCCGCCCGGACCTTCACCTCGGCCACACGGTGCAGTTCAACAAGCTGCGCCAGTTTCAGGATCTCGGCCATCACATCGTCTTCCTGATCGGCGACTTCACCGGGATGATCGGCGATCCGACGGGACGCAATGCTTCGCGACCGCCGCTTTCGGCCGACGAAATCGCCCACAACGCGAAGACTTACGCCGATCAGGTGTTCCTGATCCTCGACCGCGACAAGACCGAGGTCGCGTTCAACTCCAAGTGGCTGATGGCGCTTGGCGCCGACGGCATGATCAAGCTCGCCGCCAAATACACGGTCGCGCGCATGCTGGAACGCGAGGATTTCGCGACACGATACCGGTCGGAGCAGCCGATCGCGATCCACGAATTCCTCTATCCGCTTGCGCAGGGATATGACTCGGTTGCGCTCGAGGCCGACGTCGAGTTGGGTGGTACCGACCAAAAATTCAATCTGCTCGTCGGGCGCGAGCTGCAGCGGCATTACGGCCAGGAGCCGCAATGCATCCTGACGCTCCCTCTGCTCGAGGGACTGGACGGCGTCAACAAGATGTCGAAGTCGCTCGACAATTACATCGGCATCACCGAGCCGCCGGCGGAAATGTTCGGCAAGCTGATGTCCATTTCCGATCCGTTGATGTGGCGTTACTACGAGCTTGTGTCGTTTCGATCGATCGAGGAAATCGCGCGCCTCAAGTCCGAGTGTGCGCAAGGGCGCAACCCGCGCGACGCGAAGGTCATGCTCGCGCAGGAGATCGTCGCGCGCTTCCATTCGCGCGAAGCCGCCGCGCGCGCGCTCGCGGAGTTCGAGGCTCGGTTCCGCGAAGGCGCGTTGCCGGACAACATGCCGGAGGTGACCGTGCAAACGGCGGGCGCGGGGATTGCCGTGCCGCAGCTTGCGAAGCAAGCGGGTGTCGTCGAATCGACGTCCGAGGCGCTGCGGTTGATCACCCAACGTGGGCTCAAGCTGGACGGCGACGTGGTCGCCGACAAAACACTGACGATCGCCGCCGGACGAACTGTTGTGGTCCAGGCGGGCAAGCGCAAGTTCGCGCGCGTCACCGTTCGCTGATCGGCTTCTTACGCGGCTAAACGCGGCGCGTCGCGCGTAGCACACTCGACGCAGCGCGCGCTCCGTTCGATGAAGACGGAATCGCCGAACTCGTGCGTGCGATAGCCGCACGCGTCGAGCTCGGATGCGGCTTGGCGCAGCGTCAGATCGTCGGCGAAGGCGCGCAGAAGCTCGTAGTGGCTCGTTCCCGGGTCGTGTGTGCCCGATACGATCGCGTCGACGACGCGAAGCGTCGTTGCTGCGCCAAGACGCTGCGTCGCGATAGCCGCGCCCGCGTGAATGGCGCCGTCACCCGAGACGGCGTGCTCGAGCGCACGCACGACGGTCGTTCCTACGGCGATGACGCGTCCACCGCGGCGCTTCGTTTCGGTTATGGCCCGCGCCGTTGCAACGGTGATCCGATAGGGCTCGTCGAGCGGCAGACGTCGGTCCAGCTCGGCATCGCCGGTCGACGAAAGGCCGGCCGCGTGTGTGAGCGTCGCGAATTGCGTGCCCCGAGCGCGTATCGCGGCGAGCATCTTCCAGTCGAGCACGAATCCCGCGGACGGCGGCTCGAACGCCAGAGGTGCGCCCGCGATGGGCGTCCACACGTCCCACAGCGCGAGCGGCGCGGGCATGTGAGCATACTGAATCGGGCGTCCATGACGCGCGATGCCGTCCCAAATCGACGCCGGCGATCCTTCGAGGCGCAATGCAATGAGTCGTGGATGGTCGAGCAGTCGCTCGATCACGGCACGTAGCGGTCCGAGCACGAGCCCGTCGCCGCTTTCCAAGGCCGGCGGCAGCGGTCGATCTTCGGTGCGCGTACGGAAATCACCGGCCCCCAAGACAACAGCGGTGAATCGTCCGATGGCTTCGCCAACCATTGTGCGGCAGCCTGCGAGACGGACCTCGATCGCGTGTCCCGTTCGGCTATGGATGCCGGCAAGGCTCGCGGGCAACGTTATCGCATCGTTCGCGACGACGAGATCGTAGCGCCGCAATCGTTCGGCGAGGGTGCTCCGCGGCGCGTGGGTGATGCGCGCGTTGGCATCGATCACCAGCAACTTGGCGTCACCGCGGCGCTGGAGAGGTGCATTGGCCGCAATCATGCAGCGCTCGCCGATTCGCGCCGAATCGACACGCGCGATGCGCGAAGCTCCGTCAGGGCCGACGCGATTCGATCGGCCAGCTCGCGCGCCGCTGTTTCGGGTCGTTTGAGCGCCGTCCGATCGGCATCGGGTACCGCCAATGCATGGAGCGGCGTGTCCATGTCGCCAGGATCGACGGACAGAAAGCGGACACCTTGTTCGCCGAGCTCCTCGTTCCAGATTCGAGTCATCTGATGGAGCGCGGCCTTGCTCGCGCTGTAG
>DASXPO010000121.1:0-4271 GCA_036493535.1 Casimicrobiaceae bacterium | reverse complement strand
CGTTGCGTATTGCAGCGACCTCGGTTACGGACCCGCGCGCGGTGCGCAAATGCTGTCGCTGATGCTGGCCTGCGGGATCGTCAGCCGGCTTACGTTCGGCTTCATCTGCGACCGGATCGGCGGTTTGCGTACGCTTCTGTTGGGCTCGAGCTTGCAGGGACTTGCGCTGCTGTTGTTCCTGCCGTTCGATGGATTGATCTCGCTGTACGTCATTTCGGCGCTGTTCGGCCTTTTCCAGGGCGGCATCGTTCCCACCTACGCGATCATCATCCGCGAATTCTTTCCGACCTCGGAAGCCGGCACGCGCGTCGGCGTCGTAATCACTGCGACGCTCTTCGGCATGGCGCTCGGCGGGTGGATGTCCGGCGTGATCTTCGATCTCACCGGCTCGTATCACGCCGCGTTCCTGAACGGCATCGGCTGGAATCTGTTGAACGTGTCGATCGCGCTTTTCCTGTTGCGCCGGTCGACGGCACAACCGGCGATGGCTTAGCGCGACATTGCTGTTCGTCCTACGCGTCGATCCGCGCGATTCCGACTGCCGGCGACGCCGCTTTCGTGGATAGTCCACGATGCCGCACCCCGGCATAAGGCTCGCTTGCGTTCACGAGACGCCGGCGATTCAAGAAACATACCGAGGAGAGTCCTATGATCGCGATGGATCACGACACGTTGTTGCTCGCAGGCGAATTGGTTGCGCTGTTCGCGCTTGGCGCGCTCGGCCTCTGGCGCCTGCACCGGAGCAAACATTTGGCCGACGATGCGGCGACCGACGCGCCCGTGTACGACATGCGGCGCGACGGACAACGGGAAATTCCGATCCTCTAGGAGGCCGCACATGCCTTACAAAGACATCTCCGATTTGCCGCAAGCGCAGACCGATCAGTACGATGATCATCAAAAGGAAGCGTTTCTGAAGGCGTTCAACAACGCCTACGAGCAATACGGCCACGACGAGAGCCGCGCGTTTGCCGTCGCGCATCACGCCGCGCAACAGGCCGGCAAGAAGGAACACGCGGGCTGATTGTCCGGCCGCGCGGTTCGCGATCAGTCCGCGCGCTCAAAACGTCGCAGCTGAATCGCTTCCGCCATGTGAGCGGGCGTAATGGCCGCACTGCCGGCGAGGTCGGCGATCGTGCGTGCGACCTTGACGATGCGGTGATAGGCGCGCGCCGAGAGCGACATGCGCGTCATCGCCTTGGCGAGCAGCGTTTCCGCCTGTGGTTCGGGCCGACAGTGAGCAACGACTTCAGCGACCGTCAACCGCGCGTTCGATTTGTCTTGGCGAGCGCGCTGCACCGCCTGCGCCGCGATCACGCGAGCGCGCACCTCCGACGACGATTCACCGCATGGCGTTGCGGCACCCGTCATCGACAATACGTCGGCGGACACCGACGGGACTTCGATCGAGAGATCGAGACGGTCGATCAGCGGACCCGATACGCGGCCGCGATAGCGCGCGATTTGCTCGCTGCCGCAGCGACACCGTCCCGATGCATGGCCGAGCCATCCGCACGGACAGGGATTCATCGCGGCGACGAGTTGGAACTGCGCCGGGTACGTGCTTTGCCGCGCTGCACGCGAGATGTTGATGACGCCGGATTCCAGCGGCTCGCGCAGCACTTCGAGCACGCGGCGGTCCCACTCCGGCAACTCGTCGAGGAACAGCACGCCATGATGCGCAAGCGAGATCTCCCCGGGCCGCGGATTGCTGCCGCCACCGACCAACGCGACCGCGCTCGCGGTGTGATGCGGCGCACGATACGGGCGCTCGCGCCAGCGTTCCGGCACAAAGCGTCCGGCCAGCGACGCGAGCGCGGCGGCTTCGAGTGCCTCCTCTTCGGATAACGGCGGCAGCAGCGACGGCAATCGCTGCGCGAGCATCGACTTCCCTGTCCCCGGTGGCCCGACGAAAAGTACGCTGTGTCGTCCGGCGGCGGCGATCTCGAGCGCGCGTTTGGCTTGCGCCTGGCCGCGAACGTCGGACAGATCGGGTCCGGACATCGTCGAGGCTGGGATCGTCGCAGTCATCGCGGGCAAAGGCGTGCGCCCGGTGAGGTGCGCACAAACCGCCAGCAATGACATCGCCGGATATACGGTGGCGTCGCGCACGAGCGAGGCTTCCGCCGCGGACACCGAAGGCAGAATGAACGCACGACCGTCGCGTCGTGCCGAGAGCACCATCGCCAGCGCGCCGCGAATCGCGCGCAGGTCGCCGGTGAGTGCCAACTCGCCGGCAAATTCATATTGATCGAGTGCATTCGCCGGTATCTGACCGGTGGCAGCGAGGATGCCGAGCGCAATCGGAAGATCGAAGCGGCCGGATTCCTTCGGCAAGTCCGCGGGCGCTAGATTGACCGTCACTTTGCGCGCCGGAAATTCGAATTGCGCGTTTTGCAGCGCCGCCCGCACTCGATCGCGCGCTTCGCGGACCTCGGCTTCCGGCAGCCCGACAAGCCGCACGCCGGGCAGACCGCCGGCCAAATGAACCTCGACTGAAACGACCGGCGCGTGAACGCCGGCCAGCGCGCGACTTCGCACGACTGCGACTGCCATGCTGCACCCACCGCCTGGAGCGACAGCAGCGAGTCTAGTTGGGCGCGAGCGGGCGCGCCTTCAGCCTTTCGGCCGAAACGCGAAGCTCAATGCTGCGAAGGTGTCGCGGAGAGACGCGCTTCCAGTTCCGCGACACGCGTCTCCAGCGCTTCGAGCTTCTCGCGCGTCTTGAGCAAGACCTGCGCTTGTGTATCGAATTCGCTGCGCGGCACGACATCGAGTCGCGTCAGACCGCTCTGCAGCATCGCTTTCACGTTTTTCTCGATGTCCTTGGCAGGCGAATTCTCGATCGCCTTGCCGATTCGGGCAGCCCAATCGTCGAGCGTTTTGCTGTTCAACACGAAATCCTCGCTGGGTTGATTACCGGCACATGAATCAGTCTAGCAAAGGCTTTCGTTTTCGCGTTGAGCCGGCGCTTTCGACTCGAAAACGTGGCCGCAGCGCGGGCGCTCGAATGTCGTGCGGGCTGTCCGCTTCTCGCACTTCTCTGGTGCGCGCGCATCATCATTACCCGATGTGAATGCCGTCAAGCATTTACCAAGCACCTGAAACTAAAGGTATTTTGCAGATGGCACACGAAATGCTGACGCGTGGTCGGCAGTCTCCGCTTTTCCAACTTTCAACTCGTAACCGGGGATCCCGTCATGCACTCCGCTTTCTTTCGCCCGTCTGCGTTCGCTCTGGCATGGGCGCTCGTCGCAGGTAGCGCTCTCGCTCAAACACCGATGCCCGCTCCGGCTGCTCCACCGACCGCGCCCGAGCAAACGCTCGCTGCAAACGTCGGCCTTTACAGCGAATACATTTTTCGCGGCATCGAGCAAACGGGCGGCAAACCGGCCGTTCAAGGTGGTTTCGATTATGCGCACCCAAGCGGTTTCTACGTCGGAACATGGGCCTCGAACATCAGCTGGCTCTCGGACTTCGGACTCTATAACCGCGGGAGTCTCGAGTGGGACTTCTACGGTGGATACAAACAGAACTTCCCCGACCCCTACGGCGATTTCTTCTACGACGTGGGCGCTTACGGCTATGTGTATCCGGGCAAAAGAAATCCGGGCGTTTTCAACGTCGACACGTGGGAGCTCTATGCCGCGCTGGGTTGGAAATGGGTGAGCGTCAAGTTCTCGTACAGCCTCACCGATTACTTCGGTGCGCGCCCGAGCTCCAGTCAACAGAAGACAGACGGCAGCTGGTACATCGACGGGTCGGCCACGTATCCGATCGGCGATACCGGCTGGGCGGTTCTGGGGCACGTCGGCCATCTCGACGTTCGTCATGACGGCAGCGACGGCGATTTGAGCACCGGCGGCAAGGTCGGCTACACCGACTGGAAGATCGGATTTTCGTACACGGTGCCCGAGGGTCTCTTCAAGAACGTCGAGCTCGGCGCCTACTACACCGGCACCGATGCGAAGAGCCGTTTCTACACCGATTTGACGGGGCTGGACACGTCGAGAAATCGCGGCGTCGCCTACGTCAAGAAAACGTTCTAGCTCGGCAATCGATCGGGGATCCCATGAAACTCGTTACCGCCATCATCAAGCCATTCAAGCTCGACGAGGTCCGCGAGGCATTGTCGGCGATTGGCGTCCAGGGCATTACCGTCACGGAAGTGAAAGGCTTCGGTCGGCAGAAGGGACACACCGAGCTCTATCGCGGCGCCGAATACGTCGTCGATTTTTTGCCGAAGGTGAAGATCGAAGCGGCCATCAAGG
>DASXPO010000120.1:0-2383 GCA_036493535.1 Casimicrobiaceae bacterium | reverse complement strand
GTCGACGGCGAAGACCACCGTGGGCTCGATCTGCCCGAACCGGTCAAGGACGCCCTGCACGCCGAAATCCGGCGAGCAGGACGACCAGACTGCGCCGATTGCCGCTGTGCCGAGCATGGCGATGATCGTCTCGGGCATGTTAGGCAAATACGCAGCGACGCGATCGCCGCACTTGACGCCTTGCGCTTGGAGCGCCGACGCGACCCCCGACACGGCGGCCTTGAGCTCGGCGTGCGCGATCCTCCGCCGGACCTTGTCTTCGCCCCAGAACACGAGCGCGTCGTCGGGATCGTCTTCCGGCCGCCGCTCGAGCAGGTTCTGCGCGTAGTTGAGGGACGCGTCCGGAAACCAACGGGCGCCCGGCATTCGATCGCCGTCGACGAGAATGCGATCGCCCGGCTCGCCGATCACTTTCGCGTAGTCCCATAGCGCGCGCCAGAACGTGTCGCGCCGGTCGATCGTCCATCGCCAGAGCCGGTGATAATCCGACGGGGCAAATCCGTGCACGCGCGCAAAATCGGTGATGATCGCCGTGTCGACGCGCGCAAGCGACGGGGTCCAGAGCTTTTCCATCGAAGGTCGGTTACTGGAGCGCGTGTGAATAGACGACGGCCGCAGAAGCTGGAATTATAGGGGATGGTACGGACCCGATCGCCGGTCCGCATGTCGAGCAGCACACCCGCACTTCGTCGGACGAGCGCCATTTCGGGGTAAGCATGCCGCGCGAATCGATGGACTACGACGTCGTCATCGTCGGTGGCGGGCCTGCCGGACTCGCGGCGGCAATTCGCTTGAAGCAGATCGCGCAGGCTGAATCGAGCGAAATCTCGGTTTGCATTCTCGAGAAGGGCTCGGAGATCGGCGCGCATATTCTCTCCGGCGCGGTGATCGATCCGATTGGGCTCAACGAGCTCATCCCCGACTGGCAGGCGCGCGGTGCGCCGCTCGATACGCCGGTCACCGACGATCGGTTTCTGATCCTCACCACGCGCGGCGCCCATCGCATTCCGAACAAGATGCTGCCGCCGTTGATGAACAACCACGGGAATTACATCGCGAGCCTCGGCAACGTCTGTCGCTGGCTCGCGCAGGAGGCTGAGGGGCTGGGCATCGAAATCTATCCTGGCTTCCCGGCGACCGAAGTGCTGTTGACCGAGGACGGCGCCGTGCGCGGCGTCGCGACGGGCGACATGGGCGTGGCGCGCGACGGCTCCCACAAGTCCGACTATCAGCCGGGGATGGAGCTCAACGCAAAATACACGTTATTCGCCGAGGGCTGTCGCGGTTCGCTGTCCGAATCGCTGATGGGTCGATTCGATCTGCGTGAAAACGTCGACCCGCAAAAATACGGGATCGGACTGAAGGAACTGTGGGAAGTCGCGCCGGAGAAGCATCACCGCGGCCTGGTCCTTCATTCGCAGGGCTGGCCGCTCGACCGGCACACCGGCGGCGGATCGTTCGTCTATCACTTCGGCGAAAATCTCGTCTCGGTTGGTTTCGTCGTGCATCTCAATTACCGGAATCCGCATCTGTCGCCCTACGATGAATTCCAGCGCTTCAAGACCCATCCGGCCATTCGCCCGACGTTCCTGGGTGGCAAGCGAATCGGCTACGGTTCACGCGCGATCAACGAAGGCGGATTGCAATCGGTGCCGCAGCTCGCATTCCCGGGCGGCGCGCTGATCGGCTGCGCGGCAGGCTTCGTCAATCTGCCGCGAATCAAAGGCTCGCATAACGCCAAGAAGACCGGCATGCTTGCCGCGGAGGCCGCCGCCGCCGCGCTTGCGGATGGACGCGCGAACGACACGCTCGACGACTATCCGCGCGCCTACCGCGCATCGTGGGTGTATGACGATCTCTACAAGGTGCGCAACGTCAAGCCCGGTTTGAAATGGGGCACGTGGATCGGCACGTTGCACGGCGGCGCCCAGATGTGGCTTAGCGATCTCGGACTCGGCGCGTTGTTCCCATGGACGCTCCACAGCGACGAGCCCGATCACTCGACGCTCAACGCCGCCGACGATATGCCGCAAATCGCTTATCCGAAATACGACGGCGTCGTCACGTTCGACAAGTTGTCGTCGGTTTATTTGTCGAACACCAATCACGAGGAAAATCAGCCGATCCACCTGCAGCTACACGATCCGACGGTGCCGGTCGACATCAACCTGCGGCTGTATGCGGGCCCCGAAGCGCGCTATTGCCCGGCCGGCGTCTACGAATTCGTCGATGCGCCGATTCCTCCGAAGTCAGCGGATGAAGAGGACAACGAGGACGATTCCCGCAGCGCGCTCGCGATTGCGGCGTTACGGCCGCCCAAACGATTGCAGATCAACGCGCAGAATTGCGTTCACTGCAAGACCTGCGACATCAAGGATCCGCG
>DASXPO010000119.1:0-14627 GCA_036493535.1 Casimicrobiaceae bacterium | reverse complement strand
CCCATTCCCAGTGCCTCGACCATCGACGCCATCGTCGAAGCGGTTCCCATCGTCATGCAATGACCGGCGGAGCGCGACATGCACGATTCGGCTTCGATCATGTCGGCCTCGTTCATCTCGCCGGTCTTCAGCATTTCGGTGAACTTCCACACATGCGTGCCGGAACCGATGTCATGACCACGAAACTTTCCGTTCAGCATCGGTCCGCCCGAGACGCCGATCGTCGGAAGATCGCACGACGCGGCGCCCATCAGCAGCGACGGCGTCGTCTTGTCGCAGCCCATCAAGAGCACGACGCCGTCGAACGGGTTCGCGCGAATCGATTCCTCGACGTCCATGGCCGCTTGATTGCGAAACAGCATCGTCGTCGGCCGCATCAACGTTTCGCCGAGGCTCATCACGGGAAATTCGATCGGGAAGCCGCCGGAGTCGAGCACGCCGTCGCGGACGTGCTGCGCAAGCTCGCGGAAATGCGCGTTGCAAGGCGTCGCCTGCGACCATGTATTGCAGATGCCGATGACGGGTCTGCCGTCGAATTGATCGTGGGGAATGCCCTGGTTCTTCATCCACGAGCGATGGACGAGGCCATCGCGGTCGTGACGACCGAACCAGGCTTGTGAACGAAGGGGACGCTTGGTCGATTTGGTCATAGCCTCATCATGCCGCGATACGCTGCCCGGTCCTCTGATCGAAAAGGTGAATTGCCGCCGGATCGAGCGCGAGCCCGATGCGCTCGCCCGGATTCACGTTCGGTCGACCGTTGGTCATCAGCGTCACTTGCTCTTCGCCGGCTTTGATGAGCAGCTCCGTTTCGGCGCCCATCGGCTCGACGACAATCACTTCACCGGGGACCGCGTCGTCGGAAATCGTCGAGATCGTGAGATTTTCCGGACGCACGCCGAGCATGACGGCTTGACCATCTGCGCCCGGTCCCCGGGAGATTGGCCAGCGAACGCCGCCCGTCGCTTCGACATAGGTGCGGCCGTTGTTCCGCCGCAGCGTTCCGTTGACGATGTTCATCGCCGGCGAGCCGATGAATTGCGCCACGAACAGATTATCGGGATGGTCGTAGAGATGGAGCGGCTCGCCGATTTGCTCGATGCGGCCGTCGTGCATGACGACGATGCGATCGGCCATCGTCATCGCCTCGATCTGATCGTGCGTGACGTAGACGGTCGTCGTCTTCAGTCGCTGATGCAGCGCCTTGATCTCCGAGCGCATTTGGACGCGCAGCTTGGCGTCCAGGTTCGACAGCGGCTCATCGAACAAAAACACCTTCGGATCGCGGACGATTGCGCGACCCATTGCGACGCGCTGGCGCTGACCGCCGGAGAGCTCACGCGGATAACGATCGAGGTATGGATCGAGATTCAGGATGCCGGCCGCTTTGGCGACGCGCTCCGTGATCACCGAGGACGCCGCTTTGCGCAGCTTCAGGCTGAAACCCATGTTGTCGCGGACCGTCATATGCGGATAGAGCGCGTAGCTTTGGAACACCATCGCGATGTCGCGATCCTTCGAATCGAGATCGTTCACAGTCCTGCCGTCGATGGCGATCGTCCCCGCCGTGATCTCTTCGAGTCCCGCCAGCATGCGCAACAGCGTCGATTTGCCGCAGCCCGACGGTCCGACGAGAACCATGAATTCGCCGTCCTGAATATCGAAGCTCAACCCGTGGATGATCTTCGTCGTGCCGAAGGACTTTTCGATGCCCTGAAACGAGACGGAAGCCATGATCAGATCCGTTCTTTCGGTTAGGCTTTCACTGCGCCGGCCGTGAGACCCGATTGCATGTAGCGCTTGAACACATAGTAGATCGCCGCCGGCGGCAACGCATAGATAAGGCCGGTGGTCATCAACAGCTCCCACGGCGAATCATCCGCCGAGAGGAATTGGCCGAGCGCGACGGCGAGCGTCACGTCGGTCTCGTTGCTGAGCAGCAGGAACGCATACAGATATTCGTTCCAGGCGAGCAAGAGCGCGTAGATGCCGATTGCCACGAGCGAAGGCGTCATCAGCGGCAGATAGACGAGGCGAAACAATTGCAGCGGCGACGCCCCGTCGATGCGTGCCGCCTCATCCAGCTCATAGGGAAGCTTGTCCGATGCCTGCTTCAACACCCAAATCGCATAGGGCGAGGCAATCGTGATCATCGCCAGGATCAACGCCCATTGGTGATTGAGCAAACCGTAGATGCCCATCGCCTTGTACATCGGCACGGCAAGAAACGCCGCCGGAATGAAATACGTGAACAGCGCGCAATTCAGCACGGTGCGGCCGCCGCGCGTCTTGAGACGGCTGATCGCGAACGCAGCCGTCGTCGCGACGAGCAGCGTGATCGCGCCCACCGACACGGCGATCAGGAGTGAATTCCACAATTGCAGCCAGAAATGGCCGAGGAAGTGATGCTGCTCGCGAAACACGATCTCGAAATTGCGCAGCGTCGGATGATCCGGCCAGAGCTTGCCGGCGAAGGCGTCTTCCTTCGTCGAGATCGAGAAGAGGAACAGGTTGTAGATCGGCAACAGCGTCCAGATCGCGACCGGAATGCCGATCAGCAACAGCTTCGCTTCGGTGACGGCCTTCTTCATGGTCGGCTCATCGCGACAACCGCTTCATCATGAAGTAGACGAGGGGCAACACCAGCGGCATCGCGCAGACGATAGTCGCCATCGCCAGGGGCACTTGGTCGAGACGCAGGTAACGGATGCCGAGCGTGGCGAGAATGTGCGTCAGGTCGGCCGGACCTCCACCGGTCAACAAGTAGACGCTGTTGAAGTCTCCCAGCGTCCAGATCATCGACAGAATCGTCGACGTCAGGTACAGCGTGCGCATCGACGGCCACGTGATGAACTTGAACTGCTGCCAACGGGTCCCACCGTCGACGCCTGCCGCTTCGTAGAGCTCCTTCGCAATCGACAGCCGCCCCGCAATCATGATCATCGTCCAGAATGGCAGGCTCTTCCAGACGTGAACCAGCATCGCCATCGAAAGCGCCAGCCAGCGATCGTTCAACCAGTTCGGTCCATCTTCCGCAGTCAGCTTGAAAATGACTTGATTGACGACGCCCCATTCGGGATTCAGCATGAAACGGATTGACAGAATCGTCGGAATCGACGGAACGGCCCACGGCAAAATGAACAGCACGGACAGCCATTTGATCCACGGGCGCGCCGTGACGAAAAATCCCGAGAGCAGCAATGCGACCATCATCTTGATGTTGATCGCGACGACCAGGAAGATCAGCGTGTTGACGACCGAGTCAGCGAATATTGGATCGCCGAAGAGCGCGACGTAGCTTTCCGGATGACGCGCGAGCCACAAGCCGTACAACACCGGGTAGAGCACGAAGGCGAAAAAGATGACGACATAGGGCGCGAGCATGATCGCGCCCCACACCTTCCACGGCGAGGGAAAACTTCTGATGGACGCAGGGCGGCGCGGCCGCCCCGCTTCTATCGCTAGTGTCAACCCGCGACCTCTTTGATGCGCGCGATCAACTCGTCGACGGCCTTCTCGACGGGAACCTTTTCGCTCACCACGCGATTCATCGCCTTCGCCCAGACATTCTCGTTATTCAGGATCGTGAACTTGTAGTTCTTGGTGAATTCGAATGTCGTCGTTCCGGCGGAAAACTGCTTTTGCACCGAGGTTCGGTGCGGATCGGCGAGCCAGAAGGACAGCCGTGCCGCGCCGGACTTGGTCACCGGATACCAGCGGCCAAGGGATCCCTCGACGTAGGGAGTCAGGTTTTCGTCCTGCAGCAGGAATGCGATGAATTCCTTGCCGCGCTTCTTGTTCTTGGAATCGGCGAACATCAGGCCGACCTTGACGGCAGCGCGATAATTCATTGGCGAGCCGTCGGGCTTTTTCGGGAAGCCCGAGGTGACGATATTCTCGTAATAGTTTTTCTTCGCCTGCTCGCGCTCCTCGGGCTTCAGCTTCTCGTTGTTCATGTCGTCGAACCACTTCGCGGCGATCGAGATCGTCGCGTTGTGCGTCATGATCGTCGTCTTGTTGGCGAAGGCGACGTTGTTGTCCGGGTCCTTCCACGACGTCGCCGACGGCGGCGTGCAGCCTTTCGTGTACGGCGCCGTGTAGTCGCGTAGCGCGCCGATCAAGCCCTGACGCACCTTCGGGTCGTTGACGAGAAGCTTGCCGTTGTCGTCGACGAGCTTCACGTTGTATGCGTCCATGAAGGTCAGGAACGAGTAGTACGAATCGCTGGAGTCGACGCCCATCGGGAATCCGGTGCCGTAAATCCGCTTTGCGGTCTTCTTGCGATAGTCGGGCTGCGCCTTGTCGCACCAGAACGACCAGTATTCCTTCCAGGTATCGGGAATGTTGGTGTCGCCCGCTTCCGCCAGCATGTCCTTCCAATACTCGATGTGCATCGTCTGCTGTTTCAACGGAAACGCGTAGTACGCCTTCTTCTTAGCCTTGTCGTTGTAGAGATATGTCGTTTCGACGGTGTTCGGAAGAAAATTGTTCTTGATCGGCGTGATGACGTCGCTCAGGTCCTCGAGCTTGCCCTCGTACGCCCATTTACCCGCGACCTGGAAGTCGTAGACGTCGATGTACGCGACATCGGGCGGTGTGCCGGAATCGAGCGCGGCGACCGTTTTCGGAATGCCATCCTGCACCGCATATTGGGACAGCTCGACCTTGACGCCGGTTTTCGTTTCGAACTTCTTGACGGCGTCGAAGAGCGCGGCATCCTCGGACGGATAGAAGCCCTTGACCCACCAGACCACGACTTTTTCTTGTGCCGCGGCAGGTAGCGCCGTACACAGCGAACCCATCGCGAGCAGCGCGATGCCGATCTTCGACGACAGCTTCATGAACTCCTCCTCGAAATGATTTTTTGCTTTCGAAGTCCAATGCGACGACGTCGTGCTGTGCCGTGCGTTCGCCGCGAGGCTACGGACTCGATCCCAAAGTGTCAACCAACGTTCATCTCACCACGCGTCACATCACCGCGCCGACGTACCACGGCACGAATTCGCTCTGGCCGTACCCGTGCTTCTCGCTTTTCGTCTTCGCCCCCGACGCGGTCGCGAGCATCAATTGGAACAATCGATCACCCATTTCCGCGACGGTCGCAGTGCCGTCGAGAATCTCGCCGCAGTTCAAGTCGATGTCCTCTTCCTGCCGCGCAAAGAGCGCCGAGTTCGTCGACAACTTGAGCGACGGCGCCGGCGCGCAGCCGTATGCCGAGCCACGGCCGGTCGTGAACACGATCATGTTCGCGCCGCCGGCGACTTGTCCCGTCGCCGATACGGGGTCGTAGCCAGGGGTATCCATGTAGACGAAGCCGCGCGCGGCGACCGCTTCGGCGTATTCGTACACGGCGACGAGATTGCTCGTTCCGCCCTTGGCGACGGCGCCGAGCGATTTTTCGAGGATCGTCGTCAACCCGCCGGCCTTGTTGCCGGGCGACGGATTGTTGTTCATCTCGCCGCGCTCGCGCGACGTGTACTCCTCCCACCACTTGATGCGTGAGACGAGCTTTTCGCCGACATCGCGCGAGACCGCGCGTCGCGTCAGCAGGTGCTCGGCGCCGTAGATTTCAGGCGTCTCGGAGAGGACCGCGGTGCCCCCATGCCGGACCAGAAGATCGACCGCTGCGCCCAGGGCCGGATTCGCCGTAATGCCCGAATAGCCGTCGGAGCCGCCGCATTGCAGTCCAACGATGATGTTCGACGCCGGGACCGGCGCACGGTTGACCGCGTTGGCATGCGGCAGCATTTCATCGATCATCGCGATGCCATGCGCAATGGTCTTCGCCGTTCCACCGGTGTCCTGGATCGAGAACGTGCGCAGCAACGGACCTTCCTCGAGGTGCTCGGCGCCGAACAGCGCGCTGATCTGATTCGCTTCGCAGCCGAGCCCGACGACCAACACGCCGGCGAAGTTCGCGTGCCGCGCATAGCCGCCGAGCGTACGCCGCAGCAGCCGCATGCCCTCTCCTTGCGTGTCCATTCCGCAGCCCGAGCCATGCGTCAGCGCGACAACGCCGTCGACATTCGGGTATTGCGCCAGGGCGCCACTTCGATAGTGATCGGCGATCCCGCGCGCCACGGTCGCCGAGCAATTGACCGTCGACAGGATGCCGATGTAATTGCGGGTCGCGACGCGACCATCAGCGCGAACGATGCCTTCGAACATCGCGGGCGGTTCGACGTATGCCGTGGGCTTCACGTCGATCCCGAACGCGTAATCGCGATTGAACGTGCCCATGACCAGGTTGTGCAGATGCACATGGTCGCCCGGCGCGATCGCGCGGCTCGCGAAGCCGATGATCTGGTTGTAACGCTTGACCGGCGCGCCTTTGGCGAGCGCGCGGGTCGCGACCTTGTGTCCCGGGGGAACCAGTCCCGCGACGGTGACGTTCTCGTCGATCAGCGTCGTGCCGCCGACGAGCTGGCTACGCGCGATGACGACGTCGTCGTCGGGATGGAGGCGGATCGTAAGCGCGCTACGCGTCAACATGGCATGTTCCTCGATTATCGGCGCTCGACAGTCGTTCGCATGACCGCCTGGCGCTCGATCGCCGCAAAATCCCAGTCGATGCCGAGGCCCGGTGCGGTAGGCGGGATGGCATAGCCGTCATCGACCTTCATCCGCGCCGTCGTCAGCGAATCGAGTTGCGGAATGTATTCGACCCATGCGCCGTTCGGCACGGCGGCCGTGAGCGACACATGCAGCTCCATCAAAAAATGTGGACACACCGGCGCGTTGAAGGTTTCGGCCAGATGCGCGACCTTTAACCATGGCGTGATGCCGCCGATGCGCGCGCAGTCGACTTGCACGATCGAGCAGGCACGGCGCTCAAGATACTCCCGGAAGTGCGCGGGGTGATAGAGCGACTCGCCGACGGCGATCGGCATCGACGCGACCGCCGCGAGCTCGACGTGGCCGCCGAGATCTTCCGCGGGCAAAGGCTCCTCGAGCCACGCCAGCGCAAGACCGTCGTAGGCGCTTGCCCGCCGGCGCGCCTCGGCCACCGTGAAGGCCTGATTGGCGTCGACCATCATCTCGAAGGAGTCGCCGATCGCGTGACGCACCGCCGAAAGCCGCCGCACGTCCTCGCCGATGGTCGGCTTCCCGATTTTCATTTTCGCGCCGCGAAAGCCCTGTGCTTTGGCAGCGACGGCCTCGTCGACGAGCTGACGCTCCGAATGATGAAGCCAGCCGCCTTCGGTCGTGTACACGGGAACCCGGGACTGTGCGCCGCCGGCGACCTTCCACAACGGCGCGTCGGCGCGTCGGCATTTGATATCCCACAGCGCCGTGTCGATCGCCGCCAGCGAGAGACTGGTGATGGCGCCGACTGCCGTTGCATGCGTATGGAAAAACAAATCCTTCCAGATCGCTTCGATCTGGCTCGCATCGCGGCCGATCAGCCTGGGCGCGAGATGATCGCGCAACAGCGCCATGACCGACGACCCGCCGGTGCCGATCGTATAGGTGTAGCCGGCGCCTTGCGCGCCGTCGTCGCAGGTGATCCGCACGATCGGCGTTTCCTGTTTGACGAACGACTGGATCGCGTCGGTGCGCACGACCTTCGGCGCCAGGTCGACCTGAAAAACTTCGATGCGGTCGATCGCGCTCATTTGTAGATGATCGACGGCAGCCATAGCACCGTCTGCGGCACGTACGTGATGATCACGAGCGTGACGAGCAGCGGCACGAGCCACGGCATGACGGCCTTCACCGTGGCCTCGAACGAGATTTTTGACACCTTCTGCAGGATGAACAGCACCATGCCGACCGGCGGGGTCAGCAATCCGATCATGAGGTTCAACACCATGATCAAGCCGAAATGGACCGGATCGATGCCGAGCTTTGCGATGATGGGCATGAACACGGGAACGAGTATCGTGATCGCGGCGATCGTTTCCATGAAGCAGCCGATGAAGAGGAGGAACAGATTTGCGAGCAGGAGGAATACCAGCGGATTGTCGGAGATCGACAACACCCAGGTGCCGATCGCATCGGTGACGCGCGTCGTCGTCAGGACCCATGCGAAGATCGACGCCGACGCAACGATGAACAGCACGACCGCCGTCGTCTCGATGGTTTCCATCGAGACCTTGACGAACATTCGCCATGTCAGCGTTTTGTACCAACCAAAACCCAGAAACAGCGCCCAGGCGACGGCCGCGACCGCCGCCTCGGTCGGCGTGAACAATCCCGAGGCCATTCCGCCGATCAGAATCACCGGGGTCAACAGCGCCATGAACGCTTCGAACTTGAACGCCTTATCCGCAACGAGCACGCCGATCAATGGAGCGCCGAAGCGCAGCCAACCGGGAAGGGTCTCGTTCGACCAGAGGAAATAGAGAACGGCCGCGGTCAGCGTGACGAAGCCGAGCTCGAAGAATGCACGTCCCATCCGCGGCCACGAGAAGACGATGTCGGCGCCGTATTTCCGCTTGTGGGCGTAATACCCGACCATGATCATCATGAAGATCGCCATCAGCGTGCCGGGAATGAACCCGCCCGCGAATAGCTTGCCGATCGACGTATTCGCCTGAACGCCGTAGATGACCATCGGCAGCGACGGCGGAATGATCGGCCCGAGCGTCGCCGACGCGGCGGTGATGCCGACGGCGAATTCGGTCGGGTAACCATGATCCTGCATCGCCTTGATTTCGATCGTGCCTAGACCGCCGGCATCGGCCACCGCCGTACCCGACATGCCGGCGAAGATGACGCTGCCCACGACGTTGACGTGACCGAGGCCGCCCTTCAGCCATCCCACGAGCGCAAGCGCGAAGTTGTAGATCCGATTCGTGATGCCGGCCGAGTTCATCAGGTTGCCGGCCAGAATAAAGAACGGCACCGCCAGCAGCGGAAAGCTGTCGACGCCGCCGACCATCCGATGAACGACGGTGAGCGGCGGAATCGTCCCGGAGATCCAGATATAGAGCAGCGAGGCGATGCACATCGCGATCGCGATCGGCAGGCCGGTCAGCATCAGCGCGACGAAGCCGCCGAGCAGGATCGAGTTCATCGCGGCGAACCGCTCATGCTTCGGCCTCGCCGGGACGTTCGAGCACGCTCCAGCCTTGCCGCCAGTGCCGGATCGTGACTTGAATTGCCCGGAACGTCATCAACGCGAATCCGAACGCGACAAAACCATAGATCCAGGCGACGGAGAAATCGACCACCGTCATTTTTAGATTGCGCATCGGCAACACCAGCACGCACGAGAGATAGGTCGCGTAGGCGAAGAAAGCGACGCGGACGCTGTCGACGAACGTCGACACCGCACGCCCGGCGACCCCGGGCAGGTAGCGGTAGAGAAACTCGACGTGAATGTGCGTATTGCGCCGCACTGCCATCGCCGAGCCGATGAACGTGACGACGATCAGCAGATAACGGGCGATCTCCTCGGTCCACGCCGCCGAATCCGAGAGCACGTAACGTGTGAAGAACTGATAGAACACATCCAACGCGAGCAGCCAGAAGACCGCGAACGTGAACCAGTCCTCCCACGCGTAGATCGAGATGTCGATCGGCGCGTCAGCGGCATGGAAATGGCCGGACGCGTCGAGGACGTGCTCCGCCTCGGCGGGCGGCGCCACGGTGCCGGGTGGATTCATCGAATTCCCTGCAGCGCGTCACTTGATCGAGACGATGCGATCGTAGTCCTTCTTGTCGAAGCCCATCGATTCGAGCGGGGAATTCTTGAGCACCGCGTCGACGAAGCTCTTGCGGTCGACCTGGACGATCTGCAAACCCTTTTTCTTGAACTCGTCGGCGAGCTCCGCTTCGCGTTTCTTGATGTCGGCGGTCGCCTTCGCCGCCGCCTCCTGCGTCACTTCGGTGAAGATCTTCTTTTCGTCGTCGGTCAGCTTGTTCCAGACGTGCGGCGCAACCTGCGTCGTCAGACCATCGACGATGTGGCTGGTCATCATGATTGCTTTCTGCACTTCGTAGAATTTTTTGGCTTCGATCGTCGTCAACGGGTTCTCCTGCGCTTCGACGGTGCCGTTCTGCAATGCAAGATAGACCTCGGCAAAAGCGATGGGCGTCGGATTCGCGCCGCAGGATTTCGGCGTCGCCATGTAAGCCGGGACGTCCGGCACGCGGATCTTCAGCCCCTTCATACCGGCGCAATCGGTGAATGGGCGATTGGACGTCGTCTGGCGTGCGCCGTAATACGTATACGCGGTGATCTGGATGCCGGTCTTCTTGCGGAACTCCTCGACCATCTCCTTGAACACATCGCTCTTCGAGTATGCGATCAAATGATCGCCATCGCGGAAAATGAATGGGTAATACGCGATGCCGAGCCGCGGATAGCTGCGCGCCGCGAACGACGGTCCGCTGATAATCATGTCGACGGTGCCGAGCGCCAACCCCTGATTGATGTCGGTCTCCTTGCCGAGCGAGCTCGCCGGATAGACGTCGATCTGATACTTGCCGTTGGTCCGCTTCTTGATCTCTTCGGCCGCCCATACCGACCATTTGTGATACGGCTCGCTCGTCTCGTAGACATGCGCCCACTTGAGCTTCGTTTGCGCCCAAGCCGGCGCAGCGACGATGAATGCGGCAGCTGCGACGGCAGCGAACATCAGCTTCGACAACAAACGCATGATTCCTCCTGAGAGAGCCGGACAAAAGTAAACCGCTACTTTCGTCCGGATTGGCTTCCCCTGAATCGCTGGCGAAGCCAGCCGATTCAGAGCGGCAAAATCAACAAACCACTTGTACCTTCGTCGACCGGTTCTTGTCGGCTGCGGCATGAAACGCCGCGACCGCATCGCCCAACGGATATTGCCCTGACAACAATGGGCGTACGTCGACGCGCCGCGACGACAAATACGCCACCGCCCAGTCGAACTCGATGCCCCAGCGAAACGCGCCGCGCAGATCGATTTCCTTCGCCATCACGTCGTTGACGACGAAGGGCAGCGGCTCGTGCGGCAGCGTTCCGACCTGCAAGACGACGCCCCCGCGCTTCACCGCGGCCATGCATGTCTTCAGCGCCGCAAAACTGCCGGACACTTCGTACGCCACGTCGAATTGCGGCTTCGCCAGCACTTCTGCGTCGCGCTGGGCGTGAAGCACGTTGTCGGCGCCGGCAAGCCGCGCTTGCTCGAGCGGCCGGTCGAGAATGTCCGAGACCGTGATCGTGCGCGCGCCGGCGAGTCGCGCGGCCATCACCGTCACGCAACCGATCGTGCCCGCGCCGGTAATCAGCACCGATTTGCCGAGTAACTCGCCGCCGCGATTGACGGCGTGCAATCCCACCGCGAGCGGTTCCGCGAAAGCGAGCTCGCCCAATGTAACGTCGCCTTCGACCGGAAAGCATTGGCGCTCGCCCATCACGAAGTATTCGCAGAACATTCCCTGCACATGCGGGAAGAGGCTCGCGCTGCCGAGAAACTTCATGTTCGCGCACAACTGCTCGCGTCCCTCGCGACAATAGTCGCAACGCCCGCATGCGTGCGATGGGCTGACCGCGACTTTGTCGCCCGGCTCGACCCGCGTGACGCCCGCGCCGACGCGCGCGACGGTGGCGGATGCCTCATGCCCCGGGATCAGCGGCTCGCGCACGACAAAGCTGCCGTTACGTCCTTCGAAGTAGTAATGCAAATCCGATCCGCAGATGCCGGCGGCGCCCAGCTTCAGCAGCACTTCGCCGGGACCGGCGTCCGGCATGTCGGTTTCCTCGACACGCAGATCGTCCTTCGCGTGAATTCGACAGGCGAGCATCATGGCCTCCGTCAGTGAAGCGTGTCCCAACCCTTGCTGAAACGTTTGTACGCCTGGTTCAGATGGCGTTGCATCATCGTGCGCGCGGCGACACCGTCGTGCGCGACGATGGCCTTCAATACGCCGCGATGCTCGGCGATTGCGGCGTGCCAGAGCCCGGGCGCATCGTAGTGATGCTCGAGCTGCTTATAGAGCGGACCCATCCGTTCTTCCCAGAGCATCTTCACCACGGCAACGAGCGCACCGTTACCCGTCGCTTCGGCAATGCGTAAGTGAAACAGCCGGTCCGCCGGCAGCGGTTGCCGACCGTCCGCGAGATCGCGATCCATCTCGGTCAGCGCGTCCTCGAGCGCATGCAGGTGGATCTTTTTCGCGGATTTCGCGGCCAGCGCCGCGCATTCGCTTTCGATCACATACCGGGCGCGCAAAAGCTCGAACGGCCCCGCCGCGGCATCGGGGCCGTTGGCGGGAAGCGTCGCGGTGCCGGCAAGCACATAGATGCCCGAGCCGATGCGCACCTCGACCATGCCTTCCACTTCCAGCGCGATCAACGCCTCGCGCACCGAGGGACGCGAGACGCCGAGCTGCCGCGCCAGGTCGCGCTCGGGCGGCAGCCGCGAGCCGGCGGAAAATTCGCCGCTCTTGATGAGTTCGCGAATCTGATCGGCGATCTGGCGATAAAGACGGCGCGGTTCGATACTGTGGAAGGGCATCTGGCAGGACAACTCGAATGCAGGGCGCGCCCCAGAACGACTCCCGTCGCATTCGGCGCTCCTCGAGCCCGCGACGCTACCTCCGTTCCCGAAATTGGTCAAGTGGTATGACCAGTTGGCGATTTTGGCATCGGGGCGCCGCTGCGCGCCGTTCTCCCGCAGGCGGCGGTGAATTGGCGTTCCGCGTAGAATTCATGCGACGACGCCCGCGTTTTAGCCCGCAATCCCGTTCCCGATGACCACGACGATCGCTTCGATCCGCGCGACCCCTGTCACGGTTCCGCTCGAAGCGCCGCTGTTGCACAGCAACGGAGCGCATTGGGGCCGCTTCGTGCGGACGATCGTCGAGGTCGAAACGGACGACGGCTACATCGGTCTGGGCGAAATGGGCGGCGGCGGCGAAGACGCGACACGCGCGTTTTCAGCGCTGCAAAGCTATCTGCGCGGGCATGATGTGTTTCGGCTAGAGGCGATGCGCTTTGCCGTCTGCAATCCGACGGCGAGCCTCTACAACAATCGCACGCAATTGCACGCGGCGCTCGAGTTCGCATGCCTCGACATCATCGGCCAGAAGCTCGGTGTGCCCGTGCATGCGCTGCTCGGCGGCAAACTCCGCGATACGGTCGAATTCGCGAGCTATCTATTCTTCCGTTACGCGAATCCGAAGACACGGCGCGGCGAAGTTCGCACAGCGGAACAGCTCGTTGCGCACGCCCGGGCGCTCAAAGCGGCGCACGGTTTTCGCGTGCACAAGCTCAAGGGCGGCGTCTATCCGCCCGAGCACGAGCTCGCCTGCTACCGCGCACTCGCCGACGCATTGGCCGGCGACCGGTTCCGCTACGATCCCAACAGCGCGCTGTCGCTCTCCGATGCGATCGATTTTGGGCATGGCATCGAGGATCTCGCCAACGATTATTTCGAAGATCCCGTGTGGGGGATGCCGCAGCTCGCGCGGCTCAAGGAATTCGTTTCGCTGCCGATCGCGACGAACACCGTCGTCGTCAACTTCGAGCAGCTCGCGGCGAACGTCGAAATGCGCGCAGTCGACGTGATTCTTCTCGACACGACGTTCTGGGGCGGCATTCGACCCTGCATCAAGGCGGCCGGCGTGTGCGAGACCATGGGTCTGGGCGTCGCGGTCCACAGCTCGGGCGAGCTTGGCATTCAACTCGCGACGATGCTTCACTTGGGCGCCGTGATTCCGAATCTCGGCTATGCGGCGGACGCGCATTACCATCATCTCGTCGATGACGTGATCGAAGGCGGACCGCTACGCTATTGCGACGGGGCGATTCGCGTTCCCGATCGACCCGGCCTCGGCGTGTCGCTTGATCGCGAAAAGCTCGCGCGCTATCACGCGCTCTTCAACGAGCTCGGCAGCTATCCTTATGATCGGGATCCCGGGCGGCCCGGATGGTATCCGCTGATCCCGAATCACGCCTGGGCCGATCCCGACAAGTCGATTGAGATTCAGGAGATGTGAATGAGCGGCAGACTCGCGGGCAAGACGGCGTTGATCACGGCGGCTGGGCAAGGCATCGGACACGCGACCACGATGGCGATGGCGCGCGAAGGCGCGTGGGTCTTCGCGACCGACGTGAAGCCGGAGCTGCTCGACAGTTTCAAGGGCATGGAGGCCGTCACGACTCGCAAGCTCGACGTTCTCGACGACGCCGCGGTCGCGCGCACGTTCGACGAGCTTCCGCCGCTCGATATCCTGTTCAACTGCGCCGGTTATGTCCATCAGGGCACAATCCTCGATTGCGCGGCGAAGGACTGGGATTTTTCGTTCAATCTGAACGTCCGCGCGATGTTCACGGCGACCAAGTGCGCGCTGCCGAAGATGCTCGCGCGCTTCGAGAAGTCAGGCGCCGGCGCCAGCATCGTCAACATGGCCTCGATCGCGAGCTCAATCAAAGGGCTGCCGAATCGTTGTGCGTACGGGGCGAGCAAGGCGGCGGTCGTCGGTCTCACGAAGTCCGTCGCGGCCGATTACGTGCAAAAGGGCATTCGCTGCAACGCAATCGCGCCGGGCACGGTCGAGACGCCCTCGCTGCATGAACGGATCGGTGCTTTCGCGGACCCGGATGAAGCGCGCAAGATGTTCATCGCGCGGCAGCCGATGGGCCGACTCGCCAAAGCGGAAGAGATTGCGCCGCTCGTCGTGTTTCTAGCGTCGGACGA
>DASXPO010000118.1:0-28714 GCA_036493535.1 Casimicrobiaceae bacterium | reverse complement strand
AGCCGGCGTAGAATCGCGCGATGCAAACGCGGTCCATCCCCGCATCGGCTTTGGCGGTCGCATTTTCGCTCGGTGCGGGCGCTGCATTCGCGCAGAGCTACACGTTCGACACTTTGCGGATCGACCATCCCTATGCGCGACCGACGCCGCCCGGCGCTCGAACGGGCGGCGCATATCTCACCATCGAGAATCGTGGCGCACAAGCGGATCGGCTCCTCCGCGTGACGACAACGGCGGCCGGCTCGGCCGAAATCCATTCGATGACGATGGACGGCAACGTGATGAAGATGCGGGCTGTCGCGGGCGTCGACATTCCGCCGCACGCGACGACGGCGCTCAAGCCCGGCGGCTATCACGTGATGCTGCTCGATCTGAAGCAGCCGCTGGCAGCCGGCGCAACGGTTCCGCTTACGCTGACATTCGAGAAGGCCGGAGCGGTCGACGTCGCCGCGCGCGTCGAGCCCATGAGCGCTTCCGCCGATCGCGGCGCCGGCAAATGATGACGGCGCACGCCCGCCGATGAAGCGATCGTTCGCATCGAACGTATCGCGCAGCCCTCGCTGGCCGGCGTGGCTCGCCGCATACGTGCTGCTGTCGCTGGTCTGGCCTTCGATCGGGCCGCTGCCTTGGCTCGTCGGTTTGGCGCCCGGCGGTGGCGAGATCAGCGCAGACGGGTACGAGCACCGCAGCACGCACCATCACGACGCGTCGGAAATTCCGGGGACCCCGACGCATCCCGACGATCACAATTGCTTCCAGTGCGACGTCATCAAGCACCTGGCGCGTTGCGTGCCATCCGACGGCGCCTATCCAATTGTCGCGCTCGCCACCGCTCATCCGCCGCAGCCGTCGATCCAGGTCGGCTCGATTCATGCGGCATCCGTCGTACCCCGTCCTCCGATTCGTGGTCCGCCTGCGCTGAACGGCTAAGAGCCGCTCGCAACTCCGGGCAGTCACGCTCGACGGTGCCTGTTCATCGCAGCCCATACGCGCTCGGCATCGAAGCCGGCTGCATAGGGCGCGCGGAAACCGTCGCCACGTTCATCAGGAGGAACAAGATCATGGCATTAACACGAACCATCTCGCGCGCGCCGCGCGCGCTGGCCTTGCCGGTCGCGTCCGCGATCGCGCTATCCGGCATTGCAATCGAAGACGCTTCCGCGCATGGATTCGCGGGCAAGCGATTCTTTCCGGCAACGCTTGTCACGGAGGATCCCTTTGTCGCGGACGAGCTGTCGCTGCCGACGATTTCCTATCGCAAGGTGCCCGGCGAAGGCGACGGGCCCGCGGCGCGCGAGACCGATTTCTCGCTCGATGTATCGAAGCGGATCACGGAAAACCTGGGTTTCGGGTTCGGCGCCACCTATAAAGAGGTGCGGCCGGACGGCGGCGACACGCAACGCGGCTTCGACAACCTGGCCGCGAGCATCAAATACAAGTTCTATCAGAACGACGAGCACGAGACGATCCTTTCCGCCGGCGTCGATTGGGACATCGGCAGCAGCGGATCGAAACGCGTAGGCGCCGAATCGTTCTCGACGTTCACACCGGCCGTATTCTTCGGCAAGGGTTTCGGCGACCTTTCCGACGAGATGAAATACTTGCGCCCCATCGCTGTGACAGGGCTCCTCGGTGTCGGAATTCCATCGCGGTCGAGCACGACGACGGTGAACGAGGACGGCGACGAGGATGTCGAGCGCCATCCGCACACGTTGCAGTGGGGGTTTGCGCTCGAGTACAGCATTCCGTATCTGAACGCGAACGTGCAAGGGACCGGCTGGAGCGAGCCGTTCAATCGGCTGATTCCCGTGGTCGAGTTTTCGTTTTCCACGGCGCTCGATCGCGGGCAGCACGGAACGACGGGAACGATCAATCCGGGACTGATTTGGGCGGGCCGATATTTTCAGCTGGCGGCCGAGGCGGTCATCCCGGTAAACAGCCGATCGGGCAGCGGCGTCGGCTGGATCGCGCAGCTTCATTTCTATCTCGACGATCTCTTTCCGACGACGATCGGCAAGCCGATCTTCGCGAAGAACTGAGATGAAACGGGTGCTGCTGCTCGCGTTCGTCGTGGCGTGCATCGGCTCGCCGGTTGCTCGAGCGCACGCGTTTCTCGATCACGCAGCACCCGCCGTCGGCAGCACGGTGCGCACGCCGCCGGCGCAAGTGAAATTGTGGTTCACGCAGCAACTCGAGCCGGCGTTCTCCAAGGTCCGCGTCGTCGATCGATCGAACAAGCGTGTCGACCGCGACGACGCGAAGCTGGATCCCGCTGACGCCCGGATCCTCGAAGTGTCCGTGCCACCGCTCGCGCCGGGACACTACCGCGTCGTGTGGCGCGTGCTCTCGGTCGACACGCACGTCAGCGAAGGCGATTTCGCGTTCGACGTCGCGCCTTAAGCCTAGTCGCCGCGAGCGAACGCAATCGATGGACACGCTGCTCATCGTCATCCGGTTCGCGCACGTCCTGGCTGCGCTATTGCTTTTCGGCGGCTTCCTGTTTGCGGTGCTGGTCGCCCCGGCTGCGCTCCATGCCGACGCGCAGCGGAACGCGCTCGAATGGGATCGGCTGCGGCGACGGCTTGGCCGGATCGTGCGCTGGTGTGTCGCGATCGCTGTGTTGTCGGCGGCGGCGTGGTTTCTGCTCGAAGCCGCGCTGGTGAGCGGATTGCCGATTGGCGATGCGATGGCCCTCGACACGCTTGGTCGCGTCGCGCTTCAAACGGTATTCGGGCACGCATGGCTATGGCGCTTTGCTATTGCGATTGCGCTCATCGTCGCCTTGGTCGTCGAAACGCGCGCCGCGTCGCGGCGATGGATCGCGAGCGCAACGATCCTGCTCGCCGGCCTCTATCTGGCAACGCTCGCCTACGCCGGACACGCGGCGGCCGGACAAGGTGCGGACCGATACGTTCGGCTCGTCACGGACATGGCGCATTTGCTCACAGCGGGCGCCTGGCTCGGCGCGCTGCCGGGATTCGTCTTGCTGCTCGCAAGCGCACGGCGCACGGCGGCCGCGGGCTCGATCGAGGTCGCCGCGCGCGCGGCTCGGCGTTTCTCCGTGCTGGGAATAGCCAGCGTGAGCGTCCTCGTCGCGTCGGGTCTCGTCAATTCCTGGTTTCTCGTCGGCGATCTTCCCCATCTGGTCGGGACCCCGTACGGGCGACTGCTGATGACCAAGGTCGCGCTGTTCATCGCGATGCTGGCCTTCGCGGCCATCAATCGCGTTTCGTTGACGCCGCGTATCGCCGCGCGTGATTTCGTCGCATTGCGCTCGCTGTCGCGCAATGCGATGCTCGAGACGGCCATCGGCATCGCCGTCGTGGCCGTGGTCGCCGTACTGGGTGTCACCGTGCCGGCCGCGCATCAGGAACCGCTTTGGCCGCTCGCGTGGACGCTTCAACTCGTGCCGGTGGAGACCGCGGCAGCGGCGGGGTGGATCGTTGCCGTCGTCGTCACCGTGCTATGCGCGGCCGGCGCGTTGACGCTGGCGAGCCGCCGGCGCGAACACGCGAACGGATGGCGCATCGCGAGCGCCGGCCTCGCCGTGCTGGCGGCGGCTGCGTTGACGTGCCCCTACTTGTCCGTCGCGCCTGCGTATCCGACCACGTATGCGCTCTCGCCGGTGCGCTATACGACGAGCGCGATTGCGCAAGGTGCGGCGCTCTATGCCGGAAATTGCGCACAGTGCCATGGCGCTCGCGCGCGTGGCGACGGACCGCTTGCCGCTTCGCTCACGAACAAGCCCCCGGACCTCGTGCTGCATGCGATGCATCATCCCGCGGGCGACATGTTCTGGTGGATCGCGCACGGCATTCCGGGGACGGCGATGCCGCCGTTCCTGGCCCGTCTTCCGGATACATCGATCTGGTCGCTGATCCAATTCCTGCGCGCGCAGTCGACGGCATTCGACGCAACGTCGCTGACGACGAGCGTCGAGCCATGGCGACCGCTCGTCGCGCCGGACTTCACGTTCGAAATCGCATCGCGCGTCCAGGAATCGCTCAAGGACCAACGGGGACATTACGCTGTACTCCTGGTGCTCTATACCGCTCCTCAGTCGCTCGAACGGTTGCGCGCGTTGGCGTTGGATGCGCGAACGCTTAAGGCCGGGTTGCGGATCATTGGCCTGCCGCTCGGCGCCAGCGCGCAGAGGGTCGATCCGGCGCCGAGCGCGATGCGGCCGATCAGCGCATTCGCGGATCCCGACGTCGCGTTGACATACACGATGTTCGCGATGCCCGATGAGACCGGCGCACGTGCACGCGCGCCGATGCACGCCGAGTTCCTGATCGATCGTCAAGGCTATTTGCGGGCGCGCTGGCTCGGCGTCCCCGACGACGACGCGAAACAGACTGCGCAAATTCTGGAACAGGTCGCGCGATTGAATGCGGAACTGCCGCGCGAAGCGGCGTCCGACGAACATCAGCACTGAAGGCACGGTGCGACGCCGCAGCACCGAGCGCTATCGACGCCGCGGTAGAATTCCGCTATGGCAACGCTCTATTCGGTCGCCGGTTCCGCGTCGCCGCCGCGGGGCGATTCAAGTGCAGTCGCCATCGGCAGTCGCGGCGTCGTCGCGTGGCTGTTCGTGTGCTGCGCAATCGTATTTGCGATGGTCGTCGTCGGCGGCGTCACCCGACTCACGCATTCGGGATTGTCGATCACCGAGTGGCAACCGATCGTCGGCACGGTTCCGCCGGTGACCGACGCGCAATGGCAGGAGGCTTTCGGCAAATACCAGCTGACACCCGAGTACCGGCAGGTGAACGCCGCGATGACGCTGGTCGAATTCAAGGGCATTTTCTGGTGGGAGTATTTTCATCGGTTGCTCGGGCGTGCGCTTGGTCTCGTCTTCTTGATTCCACTGGTCGGGTTCGTCGCAGCGCGACGCATTCCAGTCGCGCTTGCCGTGAAGCTTGCCTTCATCTTCGGGCTCGGCGCTTTGCAGGGCGCGCTCGGCTGGTACATGGTGCAAAGCGGGCTCGTCGACGATCCGCGCGTATCGCCATTTCGCCTGTCGGCACATCTGGGTTTGGCGATTGGCATCTTTGCGGCGCTGCTATGGACCGCGTTATCGCTGCGGGCGCCGCAACGCGCGGCACTCGCCGCGCCGCCTCAACGGATGACGCGCCGGCTGGCGTTCGGCCTCGTAGCGTTGGTATTCGTCATGATATTGAGCGGCGGCTTCGTTGCGGGCATTCGCGCCGGCTTCGCCTATAACACCTTTCCGCTCATGAACGGGCGCGTCGTTCCCGCGGAAATCCTGATGCTCGATCCGGCGTGGACCAACTTTTTCTGGAACATGGCGACCGTGCAGTTCGATCATCGGCTTCTTGCATTGATCGTCGCGACGGTCACGATCGTGCTGTGGCGGCGGCTCAACATGACCGCGGGCTTGCCGCCGCGCGCTGTGTGTGGGGGTCAGCTGCTGCTCGGCATGGTCGCGATACAAATTGGGCTCGGCATTGCCACGTTGCTCTACGTCGTGCCGCTGCCGCTTGCGGCGCTCCACCAGGCCGGTGCATTGTTGACTTTTGCGTTCGCGCTGAACGTCGCTCACGCGTTGCGCTGAGCCCACCTTTCCATCAACCGGGACGGAGCGCCCGCGAGTTGCACGCTTCTACGGCATTTTTGCCGGACTGCGGTATTCTTTACGACCCGGCACGCGATCGCTTGATCGCTGCCGCTGCTCCGAAAGCATCCGATGGCCGAACTGCGCGCCCTAGACGAACCCCTGTCCGACGCCGAGCTCGATACGCTCGAAGGTTTTCTCGCCTCCGACGCCGTGCCGCAGGATTGCATGGATCTCGAGATGCTCGACGGCTTTCTCACGGCGATCGTCAGCGGTCCGGAGTCCATCCAGCCGTCCGAATGGCTGCCGCAGGTGTGGAGCGACGGCGGCCGCACGGCGAATCCGGCGTTCGCCGACAACGATCAGGCGCAGCGAATCATGGGATTGATGCTTCGCCATATGGTCGGCATTCAACGCACGCTGTCCGAGTCGCCGACGCGCTTCAAGCCGCTGCTCTATATGCCCGACGAAAAAGCGCGCAACGACAAGACGCCGCCCGAAGCATCGGCGTGGTGCGAGGGCTACATGGCCGGCGTCAAACTCCGCGATGACGAATGGCAGCCGCTCTACGACGCGCAGGATGCGCGCGACTGGATCTTTCCGATCGAAGCGCTGGCATTCGGCGACCAGGATCCGGAGTTCGCGGAGTGGATCGATGATCGCGAAAAGCGGGCGAGCCTGGTCGAGGAGCTATCGGTCGCAGCGGTACTGATCTATCGCTTCTGGCAAGAACTGCGCCGCGCAACCGAATCGCGCGGCACCGGGGCGCGTCGCGATCTTCCGGACAACGGGCGCAAAACGCGACAGCGGCTTCACTGAGGTTTCTTAAGCATCGCGGTAGTTCGACACCTCCACCAGATTGCCATCGGGGTCCCGAAAGTAAAAGGAGCGTAGCGGACCGATCGCGCCGGTTTTATCGACCGGTCCTTCCTCGATCGTCACACCGCAGCTCTGCACGTGTGCCATCGCGACGTCGAGCGGCACTTTCGTGATCAGACAAAAGTCCGCCGATCCCGACGTCGGCCGCCGCGCGCACGGCGAAAATTCGTGACCCGCGCGATGAAGATTGATCTTCTGCGGGCCGAAAGAGAGCGCGCGCCGGCCCGCGCCGAACGTCAGCGCCGTCATGCCGAGCACGCGCGTGTAGAAGTTGATCGTCGCGTCGATGTCCGCAACGGTCAACACGATGTGGTCGAGATGATCGATCGTCAACATCGTCAAATCCTTCGCTCGACTTTAGCTACCGGGATAGCGGCGCTTCCAATAGTCCGCTTCGTCGCTATCCGGCATGAATTCGCCGATTGGCCATTCGGGAAACGTCGCAAGATCATCCGCCGTTTCAGCGATCACACGGCGCAGCTCGAGGCTGATCGTCCAGCGTTTGGGAATCGCTTCGGCGCCGTGCATCGCGCCCAGCAAATTGCCCGCGATGGCAGCCGTGGAATCGCTGTCCCCGTCGTGGTTGACGGCGAGCCGAAGACCCGTTTCCAGATCAGGCGCAACGAGCGCACAAGTGACGCCGATTGCGAGCGCTTCATCGGCCATCCATCCCTCGCCCAGCACCGCCAACGCTTCTGCCCGCGGCAAGCCACGCGATGCGAGCGCTTCGGCGCGTGTGATCGCCGCCAGCGTCTCGGCGTTGCCAGGGTAGCGTCCAACGAGGCTCTTGACGCCCGTGACGGCATCGGCGAGCGTCTTCCCGCGCGCCAACAACAGGATGAGTGCCGCCAACGCGCCGGCCGGGAGGCGGCCGGTCGGATGCCCGTGCGTGAGCCCCGCTAACTCCGCGCCGAGCTCGAAAGCGCGCCGCGCGGCGCGCTCCGACGAAAGGCCGTCGTCGAGCCGTGCACACCACAAGCCGACCGGCGCACTGCGCATAATGCCGCCGCATCCTTTGCTCTCGTTGCTCGTGCGGTCGCCGGCGATCGCCGTTTCCTCGAGGGCGGACAGGCAGGTTGCGCCCGGCACGCGCGTCATGTGGAGCTCGCGAATCGAATAGAGCCATCCGTCCCGGTCGAACTCGCCGATACCGGGTTTGTGTCCTTGTGTTGAGAGCCAGCGCGCGTAAGCGTTCGCGACGATTGCGGCGATCGCGCCAACGCCGTTCTGCGCGACGCCCGCGACATAGGCGCGCAACAGGCCTTCGGCCGTGAAGAGCGCCATCTGCGTGTCGTCGGTGATCGCGCCTTTGCGGTCGAACGCGGTCGTGAATTCGGTGATGCCCGACCGCCCGAACGTCTCGCGAATCTCGGCGAGCGACATGAACTCGACCGGAGCGCCGAGCGCATCGCCGATCGCGCCACCGAGCAGACAACCGCGGAAGATGCGTTTGCGCTCTGGCGAGGGCTCGCGGCGAACACTCGATGGATCGTAGGCCTGTTCTTTCAAGAGCGGGACTGGATCGCGTCGATGCGATCCGGTTCGTCAAGCTTACCGGAACCAGGCGCTGCGTCGCATCGGCCGCCCATGTTCGCGCCTCTACTCCTTCGCGCTATCGAACTTTAGGCGCGAGCAATGCCTGTGTTTCCGGATGCCGGCGGACGTAGTCGCGAACGTACGAGCAGGCGGGCAACACGTGGAGCCCTTTTTCGCGCGCATGTTCGAATGCCGCGCTCACGAGCCGGGCCGCGATGCCGCGTCCCTCGAACGCAACCGGCACTTCAGTATGAAAGATCCGCATCACGCCGCCCTCGAGGCGATAATCGGCGCGCGCAACCTGGCCATCGACGACTGCCTCGAAGCGATGCGCCGCTTCGTTGTGACGGATATCGAGGGGTGGATAGGTGCGCGTTGTGACCACTTGGGTCGTGACCGCAAGCGTCGCGCCGTCAAGCGCGATAGACGCGATTGTTCACGACACGTACCCGATCGCCGATGCGGAGGTCACGCTCGCCGGCGTCGAAAGGATTGGTCGAATCAGCAAGGCGCTCGACAGCACTGCCGCCACTTCGAGCAGCGACTGCACCGATTGCAGCAACGTTGACGTCGATAGCCCGCCCGGGAGTTGCGACGACGCAAGCACCGGCGCGACGATCAAAAGACCGATGCAGATGCCGGTCAGGAAGCTGGCCCATCGAGTGAGCCATTGTCGTGGGCGCTTCATTATCGACTCCGTTCCGTGACTGATCCGAAACGAGGCAACTGTAGGGCGACGCCGGCAATGCAGTTGATAGGAGCGGGCCTTATTCGCCTGTCGGACATCAACGGACAACGTGGAAATCGGGATCACGCGCCGCGGCGGAATGGAATGCGTAAGAGTCCATCGACAGCGCCCCTGCCTCGAGCCCTTCGAGAATGCGTTCCGCACGCGGATGATCGCCGGCGGCGCCCCACGCGGCGAAGAGCGGCAAGAAATGCTCCTCGGTTGGATGCGCACGCACAGCGGAGGGCGCGACGTCGCGATAACGGACGAGCGCATCGGTTTCCATGGCTGCGAGTTGCGCATGAAGCCAATCGGCGAACGCGCGCGCGTAAGGCGCTGCCGGCGCAAGGCCGGTCTGCGCCGAAAAGAAATCGCGCAAATTGTGCGTCGTATGACCTGAGCCGATGATCAGCACGTCGTCGTCGGCAAGCGGCGCAAGCGCGCGTCCGAGCTCCACGTGATGCAGCGCGCCGCGCTCCGGTTGAATCGAGATCTGCACGATGGGCACGTCCGCCGCCGGAAACATATGTCGAAGCGGCACCCATGCGCCATGATCGAGACCTCGGCAGCCGTCGATTCCCGCCGTGATGCCCGCCTGCTTGAGCAGCGCGACGATTTGTTCGGCCAACGCCGCGGCGCCCGGCGCGGGATACTGAATTTCGTAGAGCTCCGCAGGGAACCCGCCGAAATCGTGAATCGTGCGCGGCTTGGGATTGCCGGTCACCATCGGCACCGCGGTTTCCCAATGGGCCGATGCGATCAAAACGGCGCGCGGTCGAAATGTTCGTCCGAGCGCCGCCCAAACCTGTGCCGCGTCGCTCTTCGCCACCGCATGCATCGGCGAACCATGCGAGAGGAACAGCGTGGGCAACCGGCTCATGCCAAATCCTGACAAAAACGAATGTTGACGACGCTACGCCGCCGCCGGCACTTTAGTCGTGTGCTCGGCTTGATGCGCTTTTGCGACGCCGGGTCGCGCGGCGATCCGTTGCTGAAAACCGACGAGCGCCGGCCAAGGCGTGAGATCGACTTTGAGCACACCGGTCCAGTTGAGGATCGCATGTAGATACGCATCGGCGACGGTGAACTCTTCTCCCATCAAGTAGGGTTGCTTCGCCAAGATCGAATTGAGATGATCGAAGCGCTTCGCGAGACGCGCACGTTGTGTCTGCTTCGTGGCGTCCGGCGTGTCCGGATACCACAGCGGATTGAATTGCTTGTGCATCTCGGTCGCGATGAAATTCAGCCATTCCATCAGTCGATAGCGCTCCATCGAACCGAACGCCGGTGCCAGCGTGCCCGGCTTGCGATCGGCGATGTATTGCAGGATGACAGCCACTTCGGTGAGGCGCGTGCCGTCGTCGAGCTCCAGCAGCGGCACATAACCTTTCCGGTTGATCGCGTAGTAGTCGGTGCCGTCGGTCAGCTTGTGGCTACGCAGATCGACCTTGATCGCATCGAACGGCAAGCCTGCTTCGTAGAGCGCAATGTGCGGTGCGTATGAGCACGCCCCGGGCGAGTAATAAAGTTTCACGGTCATGTCCTTTGCTGATTTAGACAGCGTGCGTTGCGACTTGCGCACCGCGACGCGTATTGGCGAGCGCTTCGCGCCCTTCGGCCCCGTTGCCGAGGAATCCAACGGCGAGCGCCGCGAGCGAGAGGAAGGCCGGGTATTCCCATCCGCCGTTCGGGGCCGTAAAGACCCAACCGTTGCCAGAATGGGCCCACGTCGCGCCGAGGACGAAAGGCAGCAGCGCGAACGCGGCGATGCGCGTGTACACGCCGGCGACCAACATGACGCCGCCGATCAGTTCGGCGGCGAACGTCGTGTAGCCAAGTGCGCCGGGCAGGCCAAGCGAAACAAAGAATTGCGCCGTCCCCGGCAGCGTGAACACGAAGTACTTGAGGAGCGCATGTGAAATGAACATCGCGCCCAAGGCGATGCGCAGCAACACCGCGCCGGTTTCGATCTTGCGTGCTTGCGACATGTGAATTCCCCTGGAGCTCGGATCAAAGCGCCACCGCGGGCGCGACGAAAGCCATCATGCCAGTTGTGTAGTTCGGGATAAACGGCTTAACATGACATAGATTATTGTATTAATCGGGATGGTCTTTGGATCGGTTCCTTTCACTCTCCGTTTTCGCCAAGGTCGTCGAACAAGGCTCCTTCGCCCGTGCGGCGGATCGTTTGGCGATGTCGACTTCCGCGGTATCGCGTCGTGTCGCCGAATTGGAGACGCACCTGGCGACGCGTTTATTGAATCGCACGACGCGCCGGTTATCGCTCACCGAAACCGGCCAGGGGTTCTACGAGCGTTGCGTGCAGTTATTGGCGGATCTCGAAGAAGCGGAGGAAACGGTGACCGCGGCGGCGGTGGTCCCACGCGGGACGCTCAAGCTCACCTGCTCCATCAGCTTCGGCGTTCGCCATCTGGCCCCCGCGATCGCCGCATTCGCGCGCCGCCATCCGCAGCTCCGCTTCGACGTCGAACTGTCCGACCGCGCCGTCGATCTCGTCGACGAAGGCATCGATCTCGCGATACGGATCGGCGATATCGGCAGCCGCAGTCTGATCGGGCGCAAAATCGGCGTCACGCAACTCGTGTGCTGCGCCGCGCCTTCGTATCTCGCGCTGCATCCGGCACCGAAAACGCCGGCGGAACTCTCCGCGCATGCATGCCTGAGCTACGAGTATTCGCGTGAACGGAATATCTGGCGCTTCCAGGATCGCGGCGGCAGCGCCCATGAAGTGCGAATCGCCGGACCCGCCCATTCGAACAATGGCCAGATGCTGTGCGCGCTGGCCGTCGCGGGTTTGGGCATTCATCTGGAGCCGGACTTCATCGTCGCGCCCGATGTTCGCGCGGGACGTCTCGTCACGCTGTTACCGGACTACGCACCTCCAGCGATCGACATCTACGCGGCCTATCCGAGCCGGCGTCATTTGTCGATGAAAGTCCGCGCGTTCGTCGACTTTCTCGTCGCGCGCTTTGCCGGTACCACCGAATGGCGGATGGCACCGGCTACGGAATCTGAATCTTTCCGCCGCCGGGGAGGCCGCCCGGCGGCAGACCGCTCGCGCCGCCTGCCGGAATAACGATCGACGACGACGCTTGCCGGCGCAGCTCCTGCAGCTCGCGCATCGCCCGCTCGACGCCGGTTTTCGTCGCTTCGGCGTAGCGCGCGACCGCCGAGGCAAGATCGGCGGCTTCGATGTCGAAGCTGATCGGCAGCGGTCCCATGTTGGTCATCAGCTGTGCTTCGCCTTGGAAGAGCGTGGGCCGCGCGTTGTCCGGAGAACCGTCGTTCTTGACCGGAGCCAGCACGCGAAGCGTTCCCACTTTCCGGTCCGTATAGATTTCTTCGCGGTAGAGGGACTTTGCGTCCATCGCCGCTTCGGAAGCGCGGGTGGTCGGATCGACTGCCATTTGTTGCCTTTCGATGTTGTCGATCGAGCATTTTATCGCGGATCGACGCGCGGTTAGGCACAGCAGAAGCGTCGATGAACGGCACGGATCCGGGGCAGCAATATGTGCAGCCTCGAGTGAATAATTTGCGTTGTCGCGCTCGCGCGTCGGCGATTCAAGTTGCTGATTTCATGGAAAGGGCGATCTGGAACGTCGCTTGCGCTCCTTTCTTCATGGCTACGCTCCGCCCAACTCTGACGACCTATCGCCGCAAGCGCAACTTCACGATCACGCCCGAACCCAAGGGTCGGGTGCAACGCGGACAGCCCGGGCCGAGATTCGTCATTCAGCGGCACGAGGCACGACAGCTTCATTTCGATTTTCGCTTGGAGCTCGATGGCGTCTTGAAGAGCTGGGCCGTGCCGAAAGGTCCGAGCGAAAATGTCGGCGAGCGTCGCCTCGCGGTGCAAGTGGAAGACCATCCGCTCGATTACGCCGACTTTGAAGGCGACATTCCGGCTGGGCAGTACGGCGGGGGCCATGTCGACATCTGGGATCACGGTCAGTGGCGAGCGGTCGGCGATGCGCGGCAGGGATTGCGCGATGGCCATCTGTCGTTCGACCTCGCCGGCCGGCGTCTGCGTGGACGCTGGGCGCTCATTCGAATGAAGCGTCATGACGGCGGTGGCAAGGAAAATTGGCTGTTGATCCGCGAGCGCGACCCACTGCCCGGAACCGAGACGGCTGCGCCGCGGCGACGAACGCGTCGCGCGGCGACCTCCCGAACCGAAAAACCGGAAGTCGCGGGCGTCGCGATCAGCAACCCGGATCGCGTCGTGAGCGAAACCGAGGACGTTACGAAGCTCGACGTCGCTCGTTACCACGCCGACGTTGCGAAATGGCTGCTGCCGCAGATCGGCGATCGCCCGCTCGCCGTCATCAGATGTCCCGGCGGCGATTTTGCGCACTGTTTTTTTCAGCGTCATCCCGGCGATATCCGTCGCGTCGGGAGGCGCGATCCCAACTCGCCGCCGTATCTGCACCTCGAAACGCTCGAGCAGGTCATGAGCGCCGTGCAAAACGGCGTATTCGAATTCCATTCTTGGGGATCGCGTTTTCCGCGCCTCGATCGCCCCGATCGCATCACGCTCGATCTTGATCCCGATCCCGGATTGACATGGCCCGAGTTTCGTCACGCCTGCGAGCTCTCGCGCGCGCTGCTCGAGCGGCTCGAGCTCGTCTGGTTTCTCAAGACGACGGGCGGCAAGGGCCTGCACTTCGTGGTCCCGATCGAGCCTCGCTATCAGTGGGACGAAGTGAAGTCGTTCGCACGCGCACTGGCGATGGAGCTCGCGCGCGCCGAGCCGTCGCTTTTCACGGCGACGATGAGCAAGGCGAAGCGAACGGGACGCGTGTTCGTCGACTATCTGCGCAATGCCGACGGCGCGACCGCCGTCGCCGCCTATTCGTTACGCGCGCGAGCGGGGCTGCCGGTTTCGATGCCCATCGCATGGACGGCATTGCGCGAAGACGTTCGCGGGACGTACTTCAACGTTCGCAACGTCCCCGGCGTTCTCGCGCGCCGCAGGAGCGATCCGTGGGCCGGTTACGCGTCGGTGCGGCAGCGGATCACCGCCGCGCAACGCAAAGCCGTGGGAGCCTAGAAAGCTGGTTCTAGAGCGCGGCGATGCACGAGTAGCGCAGCACGTCTGTCGCGTCAGTCTGTGTCGCGTGGCCGAACGTGATGTGTCCGCGGCCGCGCAGCATCAACTCCTCGCGGCGAACCAGAACTTCCTTTTCGCCTTCCACCGTCACGTAAGTGCCGTTGGAGCTCTGATCGATCAGCACGAACTTATCGCGCCGCCTCTCGATGCGCGCATGCATACGGGAGGCCATGCGATCGCCGATCACGACGTCGCATTGGAGGTCGCGTCCGAGCGTCAGCGCGTCCTGCGATTCGGTGAGCTCGATCTCGCGTTCACCCAGACGCAGCCACATTTTCGCCGGCTGCGATTTCGGACGCGTCGACAATGCCGTCAGTTCGTCTGCCGACTCCTGCCAGAGCAGCTCGCAGATGCGGATGTCTTCGGACTTGCCCTTTACGGTCAGCGAGTCGAGCTCGCGGAATCGGCTGCGCAGCCATGGCGACAGCGCCTCGACCGTTTCCGATGACGTGATCACTTGTCCGGCCTTGGCGAGACCGACCATCCGCGAGGCGACGTTGACCGAATCGCCGTACACGTCCCCTTCGGCTTCGATGGCGGGTCCGAATTGGAACCCCATCCGCATTGCGAGGCGAATGCCGTTCACCGGCGGGAGCTCGGCGAGCTTCGCCTGGACTTCGGCGGCGGCTTCCACCGCATCGTCGACCGAGCGAAACACCGTCATCGCCTCGTCGCCGATCGTCTTGACGACGCGGCCGCCGCGACCTTCGCACGCGGTACGGATAAGGTCGAGACACTGGCCGACTGCCAAGAGCGCGTCCGCGTTGCCGAGTTTTTCGTAGAGCCGTGTGCTTCCCGAAACGTCGGCGAACAGCACGGCGAATGCGGTATCGGCTTCGGTTATCTTGATCGGAATGCTTTCCATGCCAGAAGTATAAAAAACTGCCTTTGGCGACGCACAGCCCCTGCGCGTCGAATATTCCATCGTAACGAGCGGGTTAATTCACGCGGCACCGTCCTGTCATTCGGGCATCATGGCGCCAGGCGATGGAGGAAATCCCATCGGACTGCTAGTATCGCGGCCTTCCTCCGGTACAGCGACCATCGGCGCGGGCGCATGATCGTTCCCATGAAGATTTGCCGGTTTTGCCTTGCATTCGGGCTGTTGCTTGTCGCCTTGCCGGCTTTGGCCGCCGAGGCCGGCATCGTCACCATTGCCGACGGCGCCGCGCGGGTGCTGCGCGGAACCATATGGTACAGGCTTGTGGCAGGCGCGCCCTTTCAGGAGGGTGACTTGATCGATGCGGGCGACAGGACGCAGGTGCAGCTGGAGCTGACGGGCGGCGCCACCGTGCACGTTGTCGGACCGGCAACGTTGTTCGCGGCCTCCGTTCCGATGCGCAGCGACAAGGCCGATGGGGCAGCGGAGTTCGCATTGGACAAGGGATGGATGAAGGTCGCATCCCCGGCGAATGCGGCGCTCCGGATGCGCATGCCGGCGGCGCTCGTCAACGTTGGGCAAGCAATCTTCGTCGCACGCCAGGACGGCAAGTCGTTCGAGCTCTTTGTGGAGTCCGGCTCGGTACGAATCGCCGAAACGAACCGCACGAGCCGCGACGGCGCGGTCCACGATGCGAAATCCGGCGAATACTGGTCGCGCGATGGCGATAAGCCGTTCGTCACCGAACATCGAGCGCCGCCGCAGTTCGTATCGGCGATGCCCCATCATCTGATGGATCGGCTCGCCAGCCTTACTGCAAGATTCGCGGGCAAAAAGCCGACGCTCGTCGTTGACCGCGAAATCACGTTGGCGGAAGCCGATCCGTGGCTGGCAGGCCCCTACCGTCGAACATTTGCGCGCCGTTTGAGCGGACGTCTCGCGGATCCGGCGTTTCGCAAGGGCGTCGAAGCGAATATCGCCGCGTATCCCGACTTCGATCGCATCCTGCATCCGGAAAAATATCCGCCGTCGCAGACCGGTGCCACGACAGGTCCGGGTGTGCCTGCTGCGCCGGCTCCTGCGCAAGCGCCGCCGCAGAAACCGGGACAACGTAGCGCGCGGGTGTCGATCACCATCGTCGCCGCTGCACTGGCACCGAGGAGCTGACCTTGAAGCTCATCTGGAAATTCAACATCGTGTTGGGCGCCATTTTTCTGTTCGCCTTCGCCGTCGCGGCGTGGGTCGCGCATTCGGTGCTGCAGTCGAACGCCCGTGACGAAATCCTGCGCACGGCGCGCCTCATGATGGAGGCGGCAAGCGCGACGCGCGAGTACACGAACGTGCAGATCAAGCCGCTCCTCGAGACGCAGCTCAAATACACATTTCTGCCACAGACGGTTCCGGCCTTCGCGGCGACCGAGCAGTTCAACGAGCTGCGCAAGAAGCACGCCGATTTCGGGTACAAGGAAGCGACCCTCAACCCGACCAATCCGCGCGATCGCGCCACCGATTGGGAAACCGACGTCATCAATCAGTTCCGGCTTTCGCCGACCACGGCCGAGGCGAGCGGCGAGCGCGATACGCCGACGGGCCGCACGCTGTTTCTCGCACGGCCGATTCAGGTCAAGAGCCAAGCGTGCCTCGAGTGCCACAGCACGGTCGACGTCGCGCCGAAGACGATGCTCGATCTCTACGGCAATGCCAATGGCTTCGGCTGGAAGCTGAACGACGTCATCGGGATGCAAGTGGTCTCTGTGCCCACTGCGGTGCCGATCGCGCGCGCGAACGAAGCCTTTCGCACGTTCATGATCATGCTGGCGCTGGTGTTCCTGCTGATGATCGTTCTCCTGAATGCGATGCTGTATCTGATCGTCGTCAAGCGCGTGACGCGGCTCTCCAAAGTCGCCGACCAGGTGAGTCTCGGCAACATGGGTGCCGGAGAATTCCGCTCGAAGAGCAAGGACGAGATCGGCGTGTTGACCGATGCCCTCGGCCGAATGAAGACGAGCGTCGTGCAAGCGATGAGCATGCTCGAGGACAAGTAGGTTCGTGATCGCTTTCGATGCCTGACCCGTTCAAGCTCGGCAAGTACGAAATCCAGAGCGTCCTCGGCAAGGGCGCCATGGGCGTCGTCTACAAGGCCTTCGATCCGCACATCGAGCGCTCCGTCGCGATCAAGACCGTGCGCAAGGATCTGGTCGATCCGGACCTCGCTTCACAATTTATGGGGCGGTTCAAGAACGAAGCGCGCGCCGCGGGGCGACTGCATCATCCGAATATCGTCGGCGTCTACGAATACGGCGAGGACGAGAAGGTCGCGTTCATCGCGATGGAATACATCGACGGCACGGGGCTGCGCGAGTATCTGAATCGAAAGGCGCGGTTCGAGCTGGGCCAGCTCGTCGCGATTACGTCACAATTGCTGCAAGCGCTCGACTTCGCGCACGCGCGCGGCGTTGTCCACCGCGATATCAAGCCCGCCAACTTGATGCTCACCACCGGCGGCACGCTCAAGGTCGCCGACTTCGGCATTGCACGGATCGACACGACGACGCTGACGATGACCGGCATGGTGATGGGGACGCCGTCGTACATGTCGCCCGAGCAATGCCAGGGTCGCGATACCGATCATCGCTCCGATTTGTTCAGCGCAGCGGTCGTGCTGTACGAGCTTTTGACGGGCGAGCGGCCATTCCGCGGTTCGCCGGAAATGATCGCGTACAACATCTGCAACGAAGTGCCGCGGCCGCCGTCGGAAGTATCGGCAATCGAATTGCCGCCGGCGATCGACGACGTCATCGCGACGGCACTCGCGAAGTCGCCCGACGCTCGTTTTCAGAACGCACACGCGTTCAACCACGCGCTGCAACTGGCTTCGGGCAGCAGTCGAGCCGGTGCGCCGACGGAGCTCGAGGCGACCGTCGTGAATCTCGCGCATGTCGAGCTCGGACCGGCATCGGCGGCGGCGTGGGACGACGTGACGCTCTCCACCGTCGAGCGGAATTTCGCGCACTATGTCGGTCCGGTCGCCCGCGTTTTGGTCCGTAAGGCGGCGACACAAGCACAGGACGTGAGCGAGCTTTATTCACTGCTCGCGTCGAATATCAGCGATAACGACGAGCGCGCGCGGTTTGTCGCATCGATGCCGGGCGCCACCACGGGCGCGGTGATCGGCACGCTGCATACCGGCGAACGCATCTTGGGATCGCAAGGGGTCGCGACGGGCAGCCGCAGCACGATGCCGCAAACCGAGCGGTCCGGATCCATCGGAACGCGCACGCTGCCGCCGATTCCGCTCGAAGCGCAGTTCGTGCAAGAGACTACGCAACGACTGCTCGTCTATCTCGGACCGATCGGCCGCGTCGTCGCCAAAAAAGCCGCCGAAAAAGCGAGGAGTCAGCAGGAATTCGTCGCGCTCGTCGCCGGACACATCGGCACGGAAGATCGTGGCAACTTTCTGAAGGAAGTCGGTTTTGAATAAGAGCTGGCAAAGATCAGGAGAAGCGATTCCAACGACCGGAAACGGCGGTCAAGATCACGAAAGGCGACTTCAACGACCCAGCTCCGCTGGGTCGAGAATGTCAGTTTGCCGCCATGAGCGCTTCGAAGCGATCGCCCGGCATGACGCCGTGGAACAGAAATCCCTGCATCTGATCGCACGACAGATCGCGTAGCACCTGCGCCTGCGCTTCCGTCTCGACGCCTTCGGCGACGACCTTGAACTTGAGCGCGTGGGCGAGCGAGATGATCGACGACACGATCGTCAGTCCCTCCGACTTTCCCGGAATGTCGAATAGAAACGAGCGGTCGATCTTGAGCGTCGAGACCGGCAGGCGCGCGAGATAGTTGAGCGAGGAATAGCCGGTGCCGAAGTCGTCGATCGCGATCTCGACACCCAAATCGCGTATCTCCTTGAGCTTGTCGATCGTATCCGGTACGTCCGACAAAAGCGCGCTCTCGGTGATCTCGACGTCGACACCGGCGGCGTGCCCGCCGGCGGCGCCGACGACTTCGGATAGCTCGCGAAAAAAGCCGGCGCGCCGAAGCTGCACCGCCGAGACGTTCACGGCGATCCGTGGCGGCAGGAGACCCTTCGCGCGCCAGCGCGCAATATCCTCGAGCACGCGGCCCAACACGAAACGTCCGGTGTCGATGATCAAGCCCGTTTCCTCGAGCAGCGCGACGAACTGCTGCGTCGAGACGAGACCGTTCTCGGGATCGTTCCAGCGCAACAACGCTTCGGCGCCGACGACCTTGCGCGTCGCCGCGTCGACCTTTGGCTGATAGTGAACGACGAATTGCTGCTCTTCGACGCCGTAACGGAGCCGGGTTTCCGTCGCCAGCCAGCGCGACAACTCCGCGTGCATGTCGGGCGCGTAGACGAGAAACGGCTCCGGCGACGCCGCTGCCATCTCTCGCGCCGCTTCGGCGTTGCGAAACAGCGTAGCCGCGTCGCGGCCGTGCGCCGGATGCAATGCGACGCCGGCCTTGGCGGAAAGCCGGAAGCTCACGCCTTCGAACGTGATCGGCGCGTTGAACGTCTGTCCGAGGATGCGCTCGATCGCCTGGGCCGCCTCGGCTTCGCAGCGCAGGCCGGTCACGAGCAGACCGAACGCGTCGGCGCCGATCCGCGCCGGGGGCTCGGTCCCGGACGCCGCGGCGCGCAAGCGCTTGGCGATCGTGCGCAACGCTTCGTCACCGGCCGCGGGGCCGTACGTGTCGTTGATCGAGCGAAAATGCTCGATGTCGAGCAGCATGATCGCGAGCTCCGCTCCGCTTCCTTCGGTCTCGCGCGAATGCGCCGCCACACGCTCCAGAAACCGCACGCGATTCGGCAAACCGGTCAACGGATCGTTGTGCGCGAGATATTCGGCCTGCATCGATTTTTCGACGAACGCCATGCCGAGCGCGATGTCGGCGCCGAATTCCTCGAGCAGCTTGATCTCGTCGGACGTGAAAAATCCGGGCTGGGATGCGTACAAGACCAGCGCGCCGATCGCGCTGCCGTCGACGCGCAGCGGAAGCGCGGCGACGGATCGATAGCCGCGTGCAAGGCATTCGTCGCGAATGACGCCCAGCGAATGATTCTCGGCAATGTCGTTGTCCACCGTCGTTCGGTTGTCGACGATCGCCGCGGCAGCGACACCGCGACCTTTCGGCGCATTGCGATCGAGAATCACACGGACGCGTGACAGGAATCCGCGTTCGTCGCCGGCGTGCGCCAGCACGGCGACCGGATCCTGCGGAACGGCGCCGATCAGTGCCACCCAAGCCATCCGAAAGCCGCCTTCCGTCACCGCGACGCGGCACGCCTCTTCTAGGAGCTCGGTGCGATCGCGAATGCGGACGATCGCCGCGTTGATTGCGCGGAGGAACGCATAGCCGCGATTCATCCGCGCGATGCGCGCCTGCGCCGACGCGCGCTCGCCGATGTCGCGCGCGATACGCGTGACGCCAACGAGCTCGCCCGATGCGCCGTACAGCGGCCTGATTGTCGCGGTTACCCGAACCGCCTCGCCGTCCTTTTGATGGAACACCATCTCGATGGGACCGGGCGCAGCTTTGGGATCGGATGCCGATGCGCGGGTGAGGCTCGGTTGCTCGGTCGCCATGCGCAACAGTCGATCGATGGGTTTGCCGATCGCTTCCGCGGCGGTGAAGCCCAGCATTCGCTCGGCTCCTGCGCTCCACTCGAGGATCGTCCCCTCGAGCGAATGCGAGATGATGGCGTCGTCGACTGCATCGACGATCGCGGCCAACGCGTCGTACGAAAGGGCCGCCGTGCCGCCGCGTGAGCGCGCGTCGACGACCGGATGCTCCTGCATTGCATTCCTCTCTAATTCTGCGACCAGTATAGCGACGCCGTTGCGGCGATCAACCGCCGTTGCGTCGATCCATCGCCGCTGCGTCGATCCACGCTAACACGATGATCGCTTCTCGTGTAGCAGCCGGACGGGCAATCGGTTAGATTGCGAGGATTCGGCATGCGTTCAGCATATTGGAGGAACTGCAATGCGACGTACTTTCGGACGACTGCGCGCAACGCTCACGCTTGCGCTCGCGCTCGTCAGCGCGGCGGCGTTCGCGCAAGACTATCCGGCAAGGCCGGTCAAGCTACTGGTGCCGTTTGCGGCGGGCGGTCCGGCGGACGTCTATGCGCGCTTTCTCGCGCAACGTCTGCAGGACGCGATGGGACAGCCGTTCGTCGTCGATGATCGACCCGGCGGCGGAGCAGTGCTCGGAACGGAGATCGCGGCCAAGAGCGCCCCCGATGGCTACACGCTGCTCGTGATGTCGAACACGCACACGGTAAACGAATCGCTGTTGCCGAATCGTCCGTATCAACTGCTGCGCGATTTCACGCCGGTTGCGCCGATCAATTATTCGGATCTCGTGCTGGTCGTGAATCCATCGGTGAAGGCCAATACGCTCGCGGAATTCATCGCGCTCGCGAAATCGCAGCCCGGCAAGCTCAATTACGCGTCGTCGGGGCCCGGCACGCCGTATCACATGGCCGGCGAGCTGTTCAAGGCAATGGCGGGCGTCGATATCGTGCACGTGCCTTACAAGGAAAGCTCGGCGGCGCGGACGGGCGTTCTCGCGGGCCAGGTCGACATGATGTTGGACGCCGTGACCACGATGAATCAGCAAGTCGTCGCCGGGAAAGTCAAAGCGCTGGGAACGAGCGGCAAAATCCGTTCCGCCGTCATGCCAAATACGCCGACGATCTCGGAGGCGGGGGTTCCGGGGTACGAGGCGACGATCTGGCTCGGAGTCGTCGCACCCAAGGGAACGCCGCCGGCGATCGTCAACCGGCTGAACGCCGAAATCACCAAGATCGTCAGCCGGCCGGAGGTGAAGGCGGAGTGGGCGAAGCAGGGTGCGGTGGCGATGTCGATGACGCCCGAGGAATTCGGCAAGTACATCGCCGACGACGTGGTCAAGTGGGAACGGATCGTCAAAATCTCCGGCGCGCAACCGGATAAGTAAGAGCGGGCGCGATGAGCGAGGGACCGCTGCGCTTGATCTGCGCCGGGGCGGGCAAAGGTGTCGTCGAAACGCTCGCGCAGCGTTTTCACGAGGATACGGGACTGGAGATCGACGCGACCTTCGGCGCCGTCGGCGCCCTGAAGGCCAAGCTCGATTCCGGCGAAAAATGGGACGCGATCGTGCTGACCGCGCAATTGATCGCCGCGCTCGCCCTCGAGAGCCGCGTGCGCGCGGACACGATCGCGGCACTCGGCGCTGTACCGACCGGCATCGCCGTGCGCAATGGCGACGCGCTTCCCGAGGTGGGCGACGCAGCATCGCTTCGTGACGTGCTCCTTGGCAGCGGCGCCATATATGTTCCCGATCCGGAGCGCGCCACCGCGGGCATTCACTTCATGAGCGTTCTGCACAAGCTCGACATCGAGCGTGATGTTGCGACCCGGCTGCGACCGTATCCGAACGGCGCGACGGCGATGCGCGCACTTGCCGACGAAGGGCGCATGGGTGATTTGGGCTGCACGCAGCTCACGGAGATCCGCTACACCGCCGGCTTGACGGCCGTCGGTCCACTTCCGGCCGGCTTCGATCTCGCGACCGTCTATTCGGCCGCTGTCGCGCGCGACGCTGCACTGCCCGATCTTGCGCGACATTTCGTCACGCTGTTGACGGGACCGACATCCGCTGCGATGCGCGCCGCTGGCGGATTCGAGATCGTGGGATAGCAGCTCGCCATTCAGCGTGTCGCCGACGTCGGGTGTATCGCCGCCGGCGGGAGAACGAGGTCCCTCGCGTCTTACGAACACCCATGAACGACCTCCGGTAATGGTCGCTCTATTCTGGAGCGCCTTGATTTTGGTTTGGAATTTGCTGCTGCATCGGTGAGCGAGCGATAGGCCATGCGGGCGAGGACGCGCTAAGCCCATGATTCATTTAGGTGACGAGCCTCGCAATGGGGCGGGGGCGCGCGAACGGAGACGCCGTTCCATCGCCAACGTTTACATCGCGCACCCACGAATTACCGGTTGATCGAATGCGTCGTGCCAAGAGGTGCGTCGGCAAGCCCGCCTGACCTGCAGGTGTCATTCCCGCAAGCTCTGTGACGGAATCGCTTATTCGATTATTTTTCGGAGAAAACGATGCATACACCGGCCAGCATCGCACGACATCCCATTCATCCGATGATCATCCCGTTCCCGATCGGGCTTTGGGTTTTCTCGTTCATCTGCGATTTGATCTTCGTCTTCGGCTCCGGCGAGCCGGTGTGGAAAACCGTCGCGCTCTACACGATGGTTGGCGGTGTGATCGGTGCTCTGATCGCTGCAATTCCGGGTTTGATCGATCTGATTTCGCTGCCACGCGAGCTGCGCAAGACCGCGATCATTCATATGGCGATCAACCTGACGATTGTCGTGTTGTTCGTGATCAACATCTGGATGCGTATCTCCGCGGGCGATGCCGGCGTTGCGTCGAAGGGCCCGGTTTGGCTCTCGCTCGTCGCCATCCTGCTGCTGCTTGTCTCGGGCTGGCTCGGCGGGAAGCTCGTTTACGAAAACGGGGTCGCAGTCGATACCGAAAGCATCAGACAGCGCGGTTAGCGTTTCGCGGCAACCGTCGACGCATCGCGACTCCATTAACCCGTCACGGTTGCAGCACCCACTTGCCGTCCTTGATCTGCACCATCACCCGCGCGCGGCTGTCGAGTCCGAGATGGTCGGTCGTGCTCATGTTGACGACGCCGTTGGTCACGCCGAGCTCCTTCGTGGATTCCAGCGCGTCGCGTAGCGCGCGGCGGAACGCCTTGCTGCCGGGCTGCGCCGTTTTCAGCGCTTGCGGAATGGCCTGCGCAAGCTCGAGACAGGCATCCCACGCATACGAGCCGAATGCGGCAACGCTGCCGGGCCCGTTTGCCGCCTCGTACGATTTGACGTAGTCCTGGGCAAGCTTCTTCGACGGATGGTTGTCCGGCAATTGCGCGGCGACGATCACGGGACTCGCCGGCACGAACGCGTTTTCGACGTCCTTGCCGCCGACGCGCAGAAAATCGTTGTTCGCGACACCGTGGTTGAAGTAGAGCTTGCCCAAGTATCCCTGCTCGACCAGCGTCCGCGCAGGAAGCGCGGCCGGCGTCCCCGATGCGCCGATGATCACGGCGTCGGGTTTGGCCGCGATCAATTTGAGCGATTGTCCGACGACGCTCGTGTCCTTGGGCGCGAAGCGCTCGTTTGCGACCAGCGGCACACCGCGTGCCTTCGCCGCCTTGTCGACTTCCGCGAAAAACGCTTCGCCCAGCGCGTCGTTGAAGCCGACATACCCGATCGATTTGACGCCCGTTTTTGCCATGTGCTCGAGGATCGCGCCGGCCATCATCACGTCGGTCTGCGGCGTCTTGAACATCCAGGTGCGCTTGGCGTCGACGGGGTCGATAATCCGGATCGATGACGCGAGCGAGATCGTCGGCGTCTCGTTGTCGGCGATCGCGTCGAGCATGGCGAGCGAAGCGGGCGTCGTGCTCGTGCCGATGATCGCGTCCACGTTGTTCTCGGTCGTCAGCTTCTTCGCCACTTGCACGGCATTGGTCGTGTCGGTGGCGTCGTCTTGCACGATGTACTCGACGCTCTTGCCGCCGATGGTCTTCGGGCACATCGCGATCGTGTTCTTTTCGGGAATGCCGAGCGATGCCGCCGGACCGGTCGCCGAGACGATGACGCCGATCTTCACTTGCGCGCCGGCGTCGGCTGCGGCAAGGGCGATGCACGCGACGATAAATGGCTTTTTCATAACAGGGTGTTCGATTCCAGCTCGCTGGAATCGTGAAAGTCGCCTTTCGTGACCTTTGCGTATTTTTTTAGCACGTTCGACCCAGCGAAGCTGGGTCGTTGAAGTCGCTTCTCGTGACCTTTGCGTGGGGTTTTATCTACGGAACCACAGCAACGACAGCCCCGCCGCGCCCAGCGCAAACGCCGCCGCGATGGCGCTGAAAAGCGCGGTGATCTCGGTATCCTTTTTCTCGAGGACGAGCTTCGCGTTGAGCGCCTGGTAGACCTTGGCGAGATCCGCCGCGGTGCCGGCATAGAAGTATTCGGCGCGCGTGATGTCGGCGATCGCCTTCAACGTTTCCTCGTCGAGCCGGACGTAAGCAGACCAACCTTCGAAGCCGATCGTGCCGCCCTCGGCCGTTCCGAAGCCAACGGTGAAAACGCGCACGCCATGGTCGGCGGCCCATTTCGCCGCATCGAGCGGATCGGGTCCGGTCGTCCGCCGGCCGTCGCTTAACAAGATGATGGCGCCGGATTTATACGAGCCGGGCGTCACCGGCGCGATGGGTGGTTTTTCCGGTTTGGCCTTGTCGGACTTGAGGGTGCGCGAGCCGTTGCGGGTCAGCCCGCCTGAGAAGACCAGCGACTCCAGGTCGATGTCGGCTTCTGGGAACAGGGTCGAGAGCGCGACATAGAGCGCGCTGCCGGTCGCGGTTCCGCGCTGCAATTGAAAGCGATCGATCGCTTCCAGCAGGTCTTCGCGACTGCGCGTCGGCGGCTGCACGAGCGATGCCGTCGCGCCGAACGAGACGATGCCGATCTTGACTTCGGGCGGATGATCGCTGACGAACGCTTTCGCGGCCGCCTGCGCCGCGGTGATCCGGTTCGGATCGACGTCGCGCGCGCCCATGCTGAGCGAAACGTCGATCGCGAGGATGATCGTCTGTTGTTTCGACGGCAGCGTGACGACGGCGGTCGGTCGCGCGACCGCGATGATCGCCGCGATGAATGACAGCAGCAGGATCGCTGCCGGGAGATGCCGCCGAATCGTCTGGCCGGGACCGATCGCCTCCTTGACGAGCGTGACGCTCGCGTAGCGAAGCGCTTCCTTCTTTTTTCGCCGCAGGAGCCACAGGTAGCCGCCGACGAGCGCCGGCACGAGCAGCAACAACAGCAGCATCTGGGGCCACAGGAACGTCATGACGTCGGGCTTCGCGCGAGGGATTGATCGTCGGGCTTGGCGCGAGGCGAGTCGAGATTACCACAGCCGCAGCGGCGCTACGAGACGCGGGCGGGCAGATGCAGGAACCCACGAAAGCGTGCGCGGCCGCCGCGCTCGGGGGTACCTGTCAGCAAATAGTAAGGAAAGCGCCGCAGAAATTGTGCGAGCGCCACACGCGCTTCCAATCGCGCGAGATTCATTCCCGCGCAAGTGTGAATGCCGGAGCCGAATGCGACGTGACGATTGGGATCGCGTAAGAGGGCGAGTCGATCGGGATCGGGAAATTGTGCCGGGTCGCGGTTCGCAGCGCCGATGCACATCGTGATCCGCGACTTCGGCGGAAGCGTGACACCGCCGATCTCGACCTCGCGGGTCGAGATGCGATTGCCGAGCTGGTTCGAACTCTCGAAGCGCAAGAATTCCTCGATCGCGGGCCGCATTCGTTCGGCATCGTCGATAGCCGAGATCAATGCGGCTTTCTCCGCTGGCCATTCGGTGAGCGCGTGAAGTGCATTGCCGATCAAATTGGTCGTCGTTTCGTGACCGGCGTTCAGCAGAAAGATGCACTGGTGCAAAAGCTCGCTCTCGCTTAGCTGTTGCCCTTGCTCTTCGCCCTCGATCAGCCGCGTGAGCACATCCGACTCCGGATCGTCCGGCCGTGCGCGCCGATTATCGACCAACGTTTTCAGGTAGGCGAGCATCTCGGTAACGGCGCGATTGCCTGCTTCGGCGCGTTGCGGGGTCAAGATGGGTTCGAGCGCGCCGAGAATCGCAAGTGACCATCTCCGGAGCGGTGCGCGTTCGCTTCGTGGCACGCGCAACAGATTGCCGATGATCTCGACCGGAATCGCCGCCGCAAAATCGTCGATCAAGTCGACGTCGCGCCGCTCGGCCATCGTATCGAGCAACTGTCCGACCAGCGCGACGAGGCCGGGCTCCATTGCCGCGACATGCCGCTGCGACAATGCGCCGAGAATCGAGCGGCGCACGCGCGTGTGCAACGGCGGATCGTTGAAGACGAGACTCGTCGTGTGATGCGCGTAGAGCGGCGTCGCAGCGCCATACTTCGGCGCAAATTCCAGTTTCTTGTCGGAGCTGAACGTCTTGGGATCGCGATAGACGGCGACGATGTCGTCATAGCGAGTGAGAAACCACGAGCCGTCGCGCATCGCTTTGATCGGCGCATGCTTGCGGAGTGCGTGATAGTACGGATAGGGATTCGCGTAGAACGCCGCAGGCAGCGCCGCCAAATCGAATTCAGCGGCAACTTGTCGCGCGCGATCAGCGGTAAACCGGCTCGTCGTCACAGCATGTTCTGCGATCAAAGCAAGGCTGTGCAGCCTACTTTGTCATCGGTGCGAGAGACGTTCGCCGTGCTCGCGCGTCGTATGGAAGCCGACGCTCGGCCAACGCTCCATCGCTGCCTGAAGGTTGTACTTGTTCGCCGCCAGGAAAACGGGATTTTCATCGACATCGGTCGCAAGCGACGCTGCGCGTTCCTGCTCGAATTTGCGTCGCGTGACCTCGTCCGGATAGGTGAGCCATCGTGCGGTGGTGATGCCCGCCGGATCGTAAACGGCGTCGACCCTGTATTCCCGCACGAGCCGATCGGCGACGACTTCGAACTGAAGCTGGCCGACGGCTCCGAGCAACAACGTATTGCCGAGCGCCGACTCGAAAACTTGGATCGCGCCTTCTTCGCCCAACTCGCGCAATCCCTTCTGCAATTGCTTGGCTTTGAAGGGATCGCGCGGACGCGCGACGGTGAACAGCTCGGGCGCGAAATACGGAATGCCCTTGAACGAGAGCGTCTCCCCTTCGGTCAGCGTGTCGCCGATCTGGAGTTGCCCATGGTTGTGAATGCCGATGATGTCGCCCGCGACGGCGTCCTCGCTCGCTACGCGCTCGTTCGCCATGAAGGTCAGTGCGTTGGCGATCTTCATTTCACGCCCGGCGCGCACGTGTCGCACCTTCATGCCCGGCGTATAGCGGCCGGAGCAGACGCGAAAGAATGCAATGCGATCGCGATGCCGCAGATCCATGTTGGCCTGGATCTTGAACACGAATCCGGTGAAGGGCGCTTCGGCGGGGAGCACGGCACGCATTCCGCCATCGCGCGGTTGTGGGGCGGGCGCCCATTCGGTCAACGCGCGGAGGATTTCGCGGACGCCGAAATTGTTGATCGCCGATCCGAAAAATACCGGCGTTTGCTTGCCGGCCAGAAACAAATCGAGATCGAGTGGATGGCTCGCGTCGCGCAGCAGCTCGACGTCGTGCCGGAGCGAGCCCACTTCATCGGGAAATAGCGCGTCGAGCCGTGGATTGTCGAAGCCTTCGATCAGCTCCGTGTCGTCGGACACCCGGGCTTCGCCGGGTGTGAAGCGCAGCAACCGATGATGGAGTAGATCGAAGACGCCGCGAAAGCGCTTGCCCATGCCGAGCGGCCACGTGACCGGCGCGCAGTCGATCTTCAGCACCGATTCGATCTCCTCGATGAGCGCGAGTCCATCGCGGACTTCGCGATCCATCTTGTTGACGAACGTGATGATCGGCGTCGCCCGGAGTCGGCAAACCTCGAGCAGCTTGATCGTCTGCGCCTCGACGCCCTTTGCCGCGTCGATGACCATGACCGCGGCGTCGACGGCGGTCAGCACGCGATACGTGTCCTCGGAGAAGTCCTCGTGCCCCGGCGTGTCGAGCAGGTTGATCGTGTGGCCATCGAATTCGAATTGCATGACCGAGCTCGTCACCGAGATGCCGCGCTGCTTCTCGATCTCCATCCAGTCCGAGGTTGCGTGGCGCGAGCTCTTGCGCGCCTTGACCGTGCCGGCGAGCTGGATCGCCCCGCCGAACAGCAACAGCTTTTCGGTCAACGTCGTCTTGCCGGCGTCGGGGTGCGAAATGATCGCGAAGGTCCGGCGCTGCGCGACATCGCGCACGAGATCGGCGGGAAAAGGTTCTTGGCTCATCGATTGAAACGCCGGCGGCACCGGTAAAAAATTCAAAAACAAACGCCGC
>DASXPO010000117.1:0-54542 GCA_036493535.1 Casimicrobiaceae bacterium | reverse complement strand
TGTCGAAGGCGCGCAGTGGGTGCATGAGCATCTGCCGGAACAACTCGAGCTGAAGCGCGGCATTTTTGCGGACCTGGATCGGCTTGCCCACCACAACGCGATCCTTGCGAGCTCGACGTCGGCGATTCCGGCGTCGCAATTTACCGAGACGCTGGCGGGGCGCGCACGCTGCCTCGTCGCGCATCCCGTCAATCCGCCTCACCTGGTGCCGGTCGTCGAGCTGTGCGGCGCGCCGTGGACGGCCCCGGCAACGATCGAACGCGCGCATGCGGTGATGCGCGATGTCGGACAAGTGCCGATCCTCGTGCGTCGCGAAATCGATGGCTTCATCCTGAATCGGTTGCAGGGTGCGTTGCTGACCGAAGCGATGCGACTGGTCGAGGAGGGGTATGTATCCCCCGCCGATCTCGACAAGACGATCAAGGACGGCTTGGGCCTCCGCTGGTCGTTCATGGGACCGTTCGAGACGATCGAGTTGAACGCGCCGGGCGGCGTCGCCGACTATTGCGCGCGTTACAGTTCGTTCTACCGCCGCCTCGCCGCGGACCCGGCGCGTCCAGGCGTGTGGGAAGCGGAAAGCGCGGCACGCGTGGTCAAAAATCTCGGCGCTGCGCCGACTGCTGCCGAGCGAGAGCAGCGAACGCGGCGCCGCGATCGCCGGCTGCTCGCATTGCGCCAGCACAAGATCGCATCATCGAAGATCGACTGAGGAACACCACCATGGCCGAACATCGCAAAGTGATCATCACCTGCGCCATCACGGGCTCCATCCACACGCCGTCGATGTCGCCCTATCTGCCGAAAACGCCGCGCGAGATTGCCGACGCCGCGGTTGCCGCCGCGGAGGCAGGTGCCGCGATCGTGCATTTGCATGCGCGCGATCCGGTTGACGGTCATCCGACGCAAGATCCGAAGTACTTTCGCGACTTCGCCGGCGATATCGCGCGACGCAGCGACGTCGTCATCAATTTCACGACCGGCGGCGCCGCGACGATGACGATCGAAGAGCGCTTACAGCCGGCGCTGCAACTGAAACCGGAGGTCGCATCGCTCAACATGGGCTCGATGAACTTCGGCCTGTATCCGATGCTGAAGCGCTTCAAGGACTTCAAATACGCGTGGGAACGCCCGTATCTGGAAGGCTCGAACGAGCGCATCTTCCGCAACACGTTCAAGGACATCGAGTACATCCTGACGTCGTGCGCCGACAACGGTACGCGCTTCGAGATCGAGTGCTACGACATCGGCCACTTGTACACGGCCGCGCATTTTCTCGAACGCGGCATCGTCAAGCCGCCGCTGTTCATCCAGAGCGTGTTCGGCATTCTGGGCGGCATCGGCCCACATCCGGACGATGTCACGCACATGAAGCGAACCGCGGACCGTTTATTCGGCGATCAGTACCAGTGGAGCGTGCTCGGCGCCGGCCGCAACCAGCTTCCGATTGCGTCGATGGCGGCGGCGATGGGCGGTAATTTGCGCGTCGGTCTCGAAGACAGTCTATGGCTCGGCCCCGGCAAGCTCGCCGAATCGAACGCCATGCAAGTGCGTACGGCACGCGGCATCGTGGAAGCGCTGGGGCTCGAGATTGCCGGGCCCGACGACGCGCGCCGAATCCTCGACCTCAAGGGACGTAAAGCGGTCGGGTTCTGATCGGGTCAGCTGGCGTGCATCATGACCGGCGCTTTGACCGCCGGCGCCTTTGCATCGCGAAGCTGCGCGAGCAACGCTTTTTCGCGCACTTTCGCGTCCTTGACGTGACGCTCCTTGATGTAGCCGTAACCGCGGATGTGCTCGGGAATCGATGCCAGGTCGACCGCGATCGGATAGTTCTGCGGCGTCAGGCGCTCGAGAATCTCGGCGACCACCGCTTCGTATTCGCCGATCAACGCGCGCTCCATCTTGCGCTCGGGTGACCGGGCGAAAAAGTCCAATGCCGTGCCGCGAAACCTTCTCAGCTTTGCGAGCACGCGAAATGCCGACATCATCCAGGGGCCGTACTGGGTTTTTTTCGGTACGCCCGTTTTGGCATCCGCCCTGTTGAGCGTCGGCGGCGCGAGATGGAAGTTGAGCTTGTAGTCGCCTTCGAATTGCGAAGCGACGCGCTCGACGAAATCCGTCTCGGCGTAAAGACGCGCGACTTCGTACTCGTCTTTGATCGCGAGTAGCTTGAAGTAATAGCGCGCGACCGCCTCCGTCAGGTCGGTTGCGCCGGGCTGCCGCGTCGTTTCAACCGCACGAACCTTGGCGACGAAATCGACGTACCGCTTAGCGTACGCGGCGTCCTGATAATCGGTCAGGAACTTCGCCCGTCGATCGATGATTTCGTCCAGCGTCTCCGACAACTGGTGCGAGTCGTGCTTGGCCGCCGGTGGAATCGCCGCGGCGGCAACGACGCCTGGCTGAATGGCGGCGAGCCGGCCCCAGTGGAAGCTTTGCTTGTTCGACTCGACTGCAGCGCCATTCAATTCGATCGCGCGCAGGATCGATGCGGCGTTAACCGGCAACAAACCGCGCTGATACGCATAACCGACCATGAACAAATTGGTCGCGATCGAATCGCCCATCAGTCCCGTCGCCAGCTTTGTCGCATCGAGGAACTCCGCGTCGCCCGGCGCGACGGCGTCTTTGATTTCCTGCTCCATCGATCCCGTTGGAAATTTGAGATCGGGATCGCGGGTGAATTGCGCGGGCATCACGAGCGCCGTATTGACGAGTGCCTTGGTGACGCCTTTTTGCATTTTGGCGAGCGCTTCCTCGCCCACGCCGGTCAGGATGTCGCAGCCCAGCACGAGTTTCGCCTCGCCGGCGGCGATGCGCGTCGCATGCAGCCGTTCGGGCACATCGGCGATGCGGACATGCGAAACGACGGCGCCGTTTTTCTGCGCGAGCCCGGTCATGTCGAGCACGCTCACACCCTTGCCCTCGATGTGCGCGGCCATGCCGACCAGTGCGCCGATCGTGACCACGCCCGTGCCGCCGATGCCGGTCACCAGAATCCCGTACGGATCTTGCGTCGACGGATGCGCGGGCTCGGGCAACGATGAAAAATCGGCCGCTTCAGCCTTTTTCGGCCTGCGCAGCTGCCCGCCCTCGACGGTGACGAAGCTCGGACAGAACCCGTTCACACACGAGTAATCCTTATTGCAAGACGATTGATCGATCGTGCGCTTGCGGCCGAATTCCGTTTCGACGGGCGCGACCGAAACGCAATTGGATTTGACGCCGCAGTCGCCGCAACCTTCACAGACGAGGTCGTTGATGACGACGCGCGTGGCGGGATCGGGAAACTTGCCGCGCTTGCGCCGGCGTCGCTTTTCGGCTGCGCACGTCTGATCGTAGAGGAGAATCGTGCATCCCGTCGTTTCGCGCAATTGGCGCTGCACGGCATCGAGGTCGTCGCGGTGACGGATTTCGATGTCGCCGGCGAAATAGCCCGACGGATATTTTTCGGGCTCATCCGACACGACGATGATCCTGGACACGCCCTCGGCGATGCACTGGCGCGCGATCTGACCGGGAGAAATGGGCCCGTCGACCGGTTGGCCGCCGGTCATCGCGACCGCGTCGTTGTAGAGGATCTTGTAGGTGATGTTGACCTTCGCCGCGACGGCAGCGCGGATCGCCAGAATGCCGCTGTGGTAGTACGTGCCATCACCCAAATTCGCGAAAATGTGCTGCTCGTCGGTGAAGGGCGCCTGACCGATCCACGGCACGCCTTCGGCGCCCATGTGCGTGAACGTCGACGTCTTGCGGTCCATCCAGATCGCCATCACGTGACAGCCGATGCCCGCCGTCGCACGACTGCCTTCCGGTACGTTGGTCGAGGTGTTGTGCGGACAGCCGGAACAGAAGTAGGGGAGGCGCGTCAACGCGATTCGCGTCTTGGCCAGCGCGGCTTCTTTCTGATTGATGAATTCGACGCGGCTGCAAATTTTCTCGATCGTGCGCGGATGCAGATCGAGCCGCGCGATCCGTTGCGCGATCACACGCGCAATCATTGCCGGCGTCAGCTCGGCATGCGGCGGCAACAGCCAGTCGCCGTGCGGCCGCACCCATTCGCCCTTTTCGTCGAATTTGCCGATGACGCGCGGGCGCACATCGTCGCGCCAATTGTAGAGCTGCTCTTTCAATTGGTATTCGACGACCTGGCGCTTTTCCTCGACGACGAGAATCTCCGCCAGTCCTTCGGCAAAGTGACGCACCGCATCGGGCTCGAGGGGCCACGGCATCGCCACTTTGAACACGCGAATCCCGATCTCCGCGGCGTCCGCTTCAGTAATGCCGAGGTCGTCCAGCGCTTGACGTACGTCGAGGTAGCTCTTGCCGCTCGTGACGATGCCGAGACGCGGCGTCGGTGAATCGATGACGACGCGATTCAAGCGATTGACGCGGCAGTAGTGCAGCGCGGCGTAGATCTTGTAATCCTGCATCCGCGCTTCCGTCTCGAGGAAACCGTCCGGCCAGCGAATCGACACGCCGTCGGGCGGCAGCGGAAAATCGTCGGGTACGATGATCTTGACGCGATCCGGATCGATCGACACCGATGCGGAGCTCTCGACCGTGTCGGACACGCATTTGAATCCGACCCAACAACCCGAATAGCGGCTCATCGCCCATCCGTGCAGTCCGAGGTCGATGATCTCCTGCACCGACGACGGATAGAGCACTGGAATCATCGCCGCGGAAAACTGATGATCGGATTGGTGCGGCAGTGTCGATGATTTCGCGGCGTGATCGTCGCCGGCCAGCACGAGCACGCCGCCGTGCTTCGACGTGCCGGCGAAGTTCGCGTGCTTGAAGACATCGCCGCAGCGATCGACGCCGGGGCCTTTGCCGTACCACATCGCGAATACGCCGTCGACTTTCGCGCCGGGGTACATCGTGACCTGTTGCGAGCCCCAGATCGCCGTCGCAGCGAGATCTTCGTTCAACCCGGGCTGGAACTTGATGTTCTCGCGCTCGAGAAACTTCGCGGCCTTCCACAGCGACAGGTCGAGCGCGCCGAGCGGCGAGCCGCGGTAGCCGGAGACAAACCCGCCCGTATTCAAGCCGGCAAGCTTGTCGCGTTGGTGTTGCAGCGTCAGCAAGCGGACCAGCGCCTGGACGCCGGTGGCAAAAACGCGTCCGGTTTCGAGTTCGTATTTGTCGTCGAGCGAGACGTCGCGCAGCGGTTCGCGCGTGAGAGTGCCGGCAGTGGCCATGAACGAAAACTCCGAGAATTGTGTTCTGGATCGCGCCGCGACGGGTAGACGCGGGCCAAGGGCTCGGGCGATTGTGTCGCCGGCCCCAACGTGGCACAAATTTTACGCCGATTTGCGCGTCGACGGGCGTGGAGCGCTTGCGATAGAGGCTAGCGCGCGAGCAGGAACGCCGGCACCGGGTGCGCGTACCCCTTGAGACTCAGCGGACCCACCGATTCGATCCCGAACGCATCGTCCAGTGCGGCGCGGGTGCGCCGATCGATCAGAATTTGGCCCGGTTTTGCCTCCCGGCACAGGCGATCCGCGAGATTGACCACGCTGCCGATGGCGGTATAGTCCCAGCGACCTTCGAAACCGAATGCGCCGACCGTCGCGTAACCCGATGCAATCCCGATGCCGAGATCGAGGTCGTAGCCGAGGTTCTGCCAACGTTCCTTCACTTCACCAAAACGGGCCTGCATGGCCAATGCCATGCGCGCGGCGCGCTTGCCGGGATCCGGAATCGGCAGCGGATCGTTGAAGAACGCAAGTATCCCGTCGCCCGCGAAGCGATCGAGCGTGCCTTCGTGGTCGGCGACAAGAGTTCCCATCGCGGCGTGATAATCGCGGAGAACGCCCTGAACTTCCTCGGGTTCGGCCGAGTCGGTAAAGGCCGTGAAGCCGCGAAGGTCGAGAAAAACGTAACAGATCTCGCGACGATGCGGCGTCAGGATCGAATGTTCGCCCGTCGTGACGATCGCTTCCGCGACGGTGGGCGAAAAGAAGCGCTTCAGTTGCGACAGCCGCTGCACCTCCGCGACTTGCTCGCGCACCCGCTCTTCGAGCTTCGCATTCCACTCTTTGAGCGCCTCGGCTTGACACTTCACTTCGTCCTGCAACGCCTTGACGCGCAGCAGCGAACGCACGCGCGCGAACAGCTCCGGCTGATTGATCGGCTTCGACAGAAAATCGTCGGCGCCGGCCTCGATGCCATGGACGCGCTCTTGCTGCGGATCGAGCGACGTGATCATGACGACGGGCAGAAGCGTTGTCGCGGGATCCGCACGAATGCGCTTGCAAACATCGTAGCCGGAAAGTCCGGGCATCATCACATCGAGCAGGACGATGTCCGGCACTTCCGCGGCCAACCTTTTCAACGCTTCTTCGCCATTGGCCGCCGTCGTCACGCGGTAACCTTTTACGGCCAACAGATCGCCCAACAGCTTGATGTTGAGCGGCGTGTCGTCGACGACGAGGACTTTGGCGCCGGCGTTCATTGGCTGTTTTTCGCGAGCGTGTCGCGCACGGCGTCCAGGAATTCCTTGAGGTTGATCGGCTTACCGACGTAGCCATCGAATCCTGCGTCGGTAATGAGCGTACGATCTTGCTGCATCACCGATGCAGTCACCGCGATCACGGGGATCGCCGCCGTCGCCGCATCGGCGCGCAAAACGCGCAACGCATCGATGCCGTTCATGCCCGGCAATTGAATGTCCATCAGAATGAGATCGGGCCTGCGCTCGCCGGCCAGCTTGATGCCGTCTTCGGCCGTACCGGCCTCGAGCGTCGTGTACCCCTTTACCTGCAGCACGTCGCGGACGAGCTTCAGGTTCTTGTCGTTGTCTTCGATGATCAGAATGACGCTCATTGCAATCTTCGCTCGCTTTAGTGCAGCGCGGCCTTGTCGGGCTGCAGCGGTATCGTGAACGTGAATGTCGAGCCCTTGCCCGGGTCGCTGTCGACGCGGATCTGGCCGCCGTGCAGCTCCACGAACTTGCGGGTCAGCGCGAGACCGAGCCCGGTGCCTTCCGCTTTGCGGGTGTAGTCGTGTCCGACTTGCCGGAATTCCTCGAACACAGCCGCTTGATCCTCCGCCGCGATACCGATGCCCGTGTCGCGGACGGCGATGACCGCCTGCGAATCGTCCTTGCGCGCCGAGACATTGATCTGCCCGCCGTCGGGCGTGAACTTGACCGCGTTCGTCAAGAGGTTCAGCAGAATCTGCTTGAACTTCCGCTCGTCAGCGACGATTTCGCCGAGCATGGGATCAACATCCTGGCCGAGCGTGATGCCGTGCCGCTGCGCACGCTCGCGAATGAGCGTCATCGCATTTGAAAGTGCCGACGATACATCGAAGCTCGCTGGTTCGAGCTCCATTCGACCCGCCTCGACCTTCGACAGATCGAGGATGTCGTTGATCAGTGAGAGCAAGTGCTTGCCGGACGAATGGATATCTTTCAGATAATCATCCTGCTTTTCGTTGACGTCGCCGAAGAACCGCTCGAGCAGCACTTCCGAAAAGCCGATGATCGCATTAAGCGGCGTGCGCAGCTCATGCGACATGTTGGCGAGGAATTCCGACTTGTGCTTGTTCGCCACTTCGAGCTGCCGGCTTTTGTCCTCGATTTCGCGGAAGAGTCGCGCATTCTGGATTGCGATGACTGCCTGGTCGGCAAACGTCTTGAGCAGCGCGATTTCCTTGTCACTGAACGACCCGACATAGTCGCGCCCAACAAAAATCGCACCGATGCCGCGACTCTCCCACAGCATGGGCGCGAAGATGCAACCCTTGACGCCGATCGCCTTGCATGCGCGTCGCGTACGCTCCGACGCGTCGTCGACGTCGGGAAAGTGCGCGATCTGGCGAGTCAGGATGGCTCTACCCGTTCCGGTCTCCTCATCGACCGGTGCTGGCCAGATCTTCTCGAGCTCCTCGCGTCCAGGTCCGTGATATGCGCCGAGTCGGATCAACCCGTCTTCTGCGACGAGATTGATGCCAATGGTACGGCCAGCGAACAGTCGCTCACAACTCTCGAGTATCTTGTCGAACACCGGCGTCGTGTCGGCGATCGAGCTGCTGATCGTGGCGAGCACTTCGCCTGACGCGCGCTGCTGGTCGAGTGCCTCTTTCGTTTCATTGAACAGGCGCGAGTTCTCGATGGCGATCACCGCCTGGTCGGCAAAGGTCTTCAGAAGGCTGATTTCCGCCGGAGCGAACGGCAACACCTGTTTTCTCAGCAACGACAACACACCGATCGCTTCGCCTTCGCGAATCAGCGGCACATTGAGCACGGTTCGGAATCCATGCCGCGCCTGCAACTCGCGTATATCGGGATACTCGCTGTCGATGAGAGGAACCACGTCTTCGACGTGCAACACCCGCCGTTCGAGCACCGCGCGTCCCCCCACTGAGGTCATGCGAAGCGGCAGAACTTCCGCCGTCGATCCGTGCACGTACCCGGGGCCATAACTCGTCATCGCCCGCAGTTGGCCGTCGCTCACCAGCCAGACGCGGCTGCCCTCGGCTCGACAGAGCACCCCCGCGCGTTTCGCCACCGCCTCGAGGACCGGCTTCACGTCGGTTGGGGATTCGCTGATGACTCGCAGAATCTCACTCGTGGCGGTCTGTCGTTCCAGCGCTTCGTTGGTTTCGTTGAAGAGGCGCGCATTCTGAATCGCGATCACAGCTTGATCGGCGAAGGTCTTGAGGAGCGCGATGTCCTTGTCCGAGAACGGACCGACGTAATCGCGTCCGACGAAGATTGCGCCGATTCCTTTTTCTTCCCACATGAGCGGCGCATAAATCGCAGCTTTGACGCCGATCAAACCGCAGCCGATGCGTGCTTTCGGCGGTGCATCCTCACCGTGCTCGATGTCCGGTACGTGAAGAACGCTGCGCCGGAGAATCGCCGCGCCGCTCCCGGTTTCAGCATCGACCGGCATCGGGAAAAGCTTTTCGAGTTCTTCGCGCCCAGGGCCATGATAGGCGGCGAGACGCAGCAATCCGTCTTCGCCGATGAGATTGATCACAACGGTTTTGCCGGCGAACAGCTGCTCGCAACTCTGCAGGATCTTGTCGAATACAGGCTTAGTGTCCGCGATCGAGCTGCTGATCGCTGCAAGAACTTCGCCGGACGCGCGCTGTTGCTCGAGCGCTTCTTTCGTCTCGTTGAAGAGTCGGGCGTTCTGAATTGCGATGACCGCTTGCTCGGCGAACGTCTTCAGCAACGTCAACTGCTTTTCGCTGAACGCGCCCTTGAACGAGCGTCCAATCCACAGCGTCCCGATGCCGCGACCTTCGAACACCATCGGAGCAAATGCCATTGACTGCGTGCCGATCGATCGACACCCGTCGCGGGACCTGGGCGGCATGTCGTCGCTTTCTATGTCTGCAAACGCAAGCATTTTTCGATCGAGGATCGCGATGCCGGACGCGCTGTCGCGACTCAATGGTTGGGGAAAAATCTTCTTGAGCTCTTCGAATTGACGTCCGGCATTCGCACCGACGTCGAGCATGCCGTCTTCGCGCAGCAACGTGATGCCGACGATATCGCCCTCGAATAGCCGCTGGCAACTCGCCAGAATCACGTCGAACACCGGTTTCGAATCCGCGATGGAATTGCTGATCGCGGTCAGAACTTCGCCGGATGCCCGCTGCTGCTCGAGTGCTTCCTTCGTCTCGTTGAATAGGCGCACGTTCTCGAGTGCGATCGCCGCCTGGTCGCCGAACGTGCTGAGCAAAGCGATTTCGCGTTCGCTGAACGGGCGGACGTCGACGCGGCGTAGCACGATGGTCCCGAACGGCTTGCCTTCGCGAAAGAGCGGCATTACGACCACAGCGCGATGACCATACTCCTGCGCAATCGCCGCGCTCAATGGGTACTGATTCGCGACGGCCAGCATATCGGCGATGTGAATCGTCTTTCGGTCAAGAAGTGCGCGGCCCGAAATGGAATCTTGGTTGATCGGGAAGGCTTCGAGATGCGTCACCGGCTCTGCAGTCGGGCCCTTAGACGCCAAATGGCGCAGCTGATCGCCGTCGGTGAGATACATCGAGGCCGACGAGGCGTCGCAGAGCTGTACCGCGCGCTCCGCGATCGCGTCGAGCACGGGCTGCACATCGGTCGGCGAGCTCGAGATGACCCGCAGGATTTCGCTGATCGCCGTTTGCTGTTCGAGCGCCTCCTTCGTTTCGTTGAACAGCCGAACATTGTCGATCGCGATTGCGGCCTGCTGCGCAAACGTCTCGACCAGTGCGACCTGATCGGGAGTGAACGGTTTCACTTCGCGGCGCCAAAGCAGAATCGTCCCGTAAGCGCCGCCTTCGCGAACCAGCGGCACGGCGAGCACGCTGCGGATGCCCTGGCGCAGCGCGTTCTCTTTGCCATCCGGGAATTCGGTATCGAGTATGGGGACGACGTCCGTCACGTGCACCGTCTTGCGATCGAGCGCCGCGCGTCCATTCATCGATGTGCGCTTCAGCACCGTCGGCGTGACACTTGGAAGCGATTCGCCGCCCGTCGTGTATTGCGCCTTTGGACGCAACAGCTCTCCATCGATCACCAGCACGCGTGCTGTCGGCGCGTCGCATAAGTGCGCGGCACGTTCGGCGACGGCATCCAGCACGGGTTGGACGTCGGTCGGTGAACTGGAGATCACGCGCAGTATTTCGCTGATCGCCGTTTGCTGCTCGAGCGCACGCTTGGTTTCGTTGAACAGGCGCACGTTGTCGATCGCGATCGCCGCCTGCCGGGCGAAGGTCTCGACGAGCGCGATCTGATATTCGGTGAACGGTTTTGGCTCCCGACGATAGAGGAAGATGCCCCCGTATGCGCCCGACTCGCGAACCAGCGGAACCGCGAGAACGGCGCGGAAGCCATATTTCTGCTGAGTTGCACGCGCATCGGGAAACTCGGTATCGATCAGCGGAATCGCATCCGCGTGGTGGACGGTCTCGCGATCGAGGACGGCACGGCCTGTGATGGAAGTTCTCCTGAGCGGAACGGCAGCCACAGCAGGGGCTGTTTCTCGGCCGATCGAATAGTCGGCCATCGGCTTGAGCATGCCATGGTCGACCAGGAACACGCCGCCGACGTTCGCTTCGCAAAGATGCACGGCGCGCTCGGCGACCGCTTTGAGCACCGGTTGCACGTCGGTCGGCGAACTGGAGATCACGCGCAGTATGTCGCTGATCGCCGTCTGCTGCTCGAGCGAGTTTTGCAACGCTCGCGTGCGCTCTTCGACTTTTCGCTCGAGCCCTGCATACGATTCCTTGAGCCGCGACGACATCCGGTTGAAGCCGTCGGCGAGCGATTCCAGCTCGTCGCCCGTCTTGATGTCGATCGCCTGATCGAGATCGCCGGCGCCGATTCGCTGGGCCCCTTCTTCGAGCGTGCGGATCGGCCTCACCATGCCGCGGGCGAGCGCCCATGCGCCGAGTGCCGAGAGAAGGAGACCTGCAAGCAGCAGCACGCCCGTGCGCGAGATTGACGCGTTGAGTTTTCGATAGACCTCCGCGACCGGCTGCTCGACGAATACGTTCCAGTTGAGCGACTCGATCGGAGCGAGCGAGGCGAGAACTTCCGTGCCGCCGATGTCCCGCGACAGCATCGCGAGCTCCTCGTTGCCGGCCGCGCGTTGCTTCGCCGCCCGCACATGCGGCAGATCGGACAAGTTGGTTTTGCGCAACACGAGTCCGATGTCGGGATCGGCGACGAGAAAGCCGTTCGCATCGACGACGTAGGCTTTCCCGCTTTCCCCGATCTTGATTCGCGATACAACGTCCCAGACGAATTTGAGATTGACCTCCGCAATCGTGACCGGACCTTTGTCTCCAGCCGATCGCACGGCGATCGTCATGTAGGGCTCCGTCTCCTTGCGAAAATAGACGGGGCTGAAGAAGGCCTGGCCGCGCCTCGCCTTCATGAAGGCGGGATCCTGCGACCGGTCTTTGTTCGATCTCAGGCTGTCCATGCCGAGGCGCGACACCGCGATTTGCTCGCGTCCGGCACCATCCACTTCGGCGATATCCGTGATCTCGGGCGCCTGCCGCAACGCTTTCAGGAACTCGATGCGACGCGCCTCGACATCGCTCGCATCGAGCTGTGGCAGCGCGGCAGAAGTGATTTGCCGCTCGATTTGCCGAATGTATTGCTCGATTCGCGACGCGGCCGCCAACGCCTTCTCGTGTTGCAAGCTCGCGAGTGCAGACTTCGTTTCCTCATAGGTGAAATAGAGGCTGATGCCGCCGGAAGCCAGGAGGGCGATGCTGACGAGCGTCAGGATCAGCACCAGATACTTGCGAAAGAGGCGGCCGCGATAAACGCCGTCGGTGGGGCCGGGTTGCTCGACAGGCGTCGATGTCGCCGTTGTCGCGATCGGAGCCGCCACGTCGTTCATGACCGCCGACTCTACCACCGACCACGTGGACCGGACGTGGCTGCGGGGTCGCTCGGGTAGAATGCGGCGCCGCACACGACGAGCGAATGCGCATGTCTTCCGAGCTTTTGCCTGCCATCGAAATCGAGACCGCGCCCGATCCGGATGCTGCGGCGATCTGGCTCCATGGCTTGGGCGACGATGGTCGCGGTTGGTCGGAGATCGTTCCGGCGCTCAAGTTGTCGCCCACAGTTCGCGTGCGCTTTGTCTTTCCGCATGCGCCCGTCATGCCGGTTTCGATCAACCGCGGCTATCCGATGCGGGCGTGGTACGACATTCGCGAGAACGACTTCAACGAGCGCGCCGATATCGATGGTGTCAAGCAGTCACAGGCGCAGATCGAAGCGTTGATCACCCGGGAAAAAGCGCGCGGCGTGGCGGCGCGCCGAATCGTGCTGGCTGGATTCTCACAAGGCGGCGCGATCGCGCTCTATGCGGGCTTGCGTCACCCTGAGCGGCTCGCCGCCGTCGTTGCGCTTTCAACCTACGTCATCGCGCCCAATGCGTTGCCAGCGGAGGCCGCGGCCGCGAATCGCGACATCCCGATTTTCATGGCGCACGGCACACAGGACCCCGTCGTGCAGTTTCGCTGGGCGGAAGCCTCAAAAGACGTGCTCGTTGCTGCGGGGTACAGCGTCGAATGGCATAGCTACCCGATGGCGCACGCGGCGGTGCCGGAAGAGATCGATGCGATCAGCGCGTTCCTGCTTCGTGTGCTTGACCGCTAGATCAATGTCGTCAAAACAATGCGCTACGCGAGGATCTTCGCGCCAGCTCTGAGAGAAAAACAACAAGGGTACGGCCGGCGATGATGCCGGCCGAGGCCCTTCCATCGAACGCCGTTAGCGCGGCTCGAACGCGAACACGCCGCTGCAACCCTGGTTCACCCAGATGCCGTTCCCTTGGAAGCCCCAGGTCTGACCCTGAATGCACGGCGCCTGCGAGCGCTGGTCGACGATCCAGGCTCGTGCAATCCGTGGACCCACCGGGCAGAAGCCCTGCTGATAGTCACGGCTTTCGCAGGAGACACGATTGATCGGTGGCGGACCGGGCGGCGGACCGCCGCCTTCGACGGCGAACATCCCGGAACATCCGCCAGACACCCAGATGCCGTCCTGTTGGTAGCCCCAGGTACGTCCTTGAACGCACGCGGCTTGCGAGCGCTGCTCGACGAGCCACGCGCGCGTGACGCGGCGTCCCGCCGGACAGAACTGCTGCTGATAGTTGCGACTGTCGCACGCGATGCGCGAACCCGGACTCGGCATCGGCGGCGGCGGACGGTTCCAACGGTAATCGAATTCACCGGAACAGCCTTGGGTTACCCAGATGCCGTTGCCGTCGTAGCCCCAGGTGCGCCCTTGGATGCAGGGAGATTGCGATTGTTGAACGACGAGCCGCACATTGCCGATCGGACCGCCGGTCGGGCAGTAGTTGCGATGGTAGTCGCGGCTTTCGCAAAAGAGACGCTCCGCCGATGCCACGAGCGGCGCGCCGAACAGCAACACGAATGCTGCAATAACGATAATGCGCAATCGGATCACGACATCCCCTTCCTGACGGGTCCAATCCAAGCGAGGATATACGGGCGCGGGCGACGCCGCAACGTGCGACGATGCACGATCGCACAGCGTTGATCGATTCTCGGATCGCATTCGAGCGCTACGCTATAGTGTGCGGACCGATCCCGTACGCCAGAAGTCCATCGCGCTTTGAATACCGCTATCGGCACGACGCTCCGTCGCGACGCTCGCATCATCGCTCTCGTCAGCCTCGCCCATAGCCTGTCGCATTTCTTTCAGCTCGCGTTGCCGCCGCTGTTTCCGTTGCTGCGTGCGGAGTTCGATACGTCCTTCGCATTGCTCGGCGCGCTCGTCGGAACTTTTTACGTCGCGAGCGGCGTCACGCAATTCGTCTCGGGCTTTGCCGTCGACCGCGCCGGCGCGCGTCCGGTTCTCCTTCTCGGCATGGCGCTCTTGATCGGCGGAACGCTCGTCGTCGCATTCGCGCCGACGCCCCACTGGATGTTTCCGGCCATAGCGGTGATGGGCATCGGCAACGGCGTGTTTCATCCCGCCGACTTTGCGATCTTGAACGGAAACATCAACGTGAAACGACTGGGCTATGCCTACTCGATGCACGGGGTCGGCGGCAATCTCGGCTACGCGTTGGCGCCGATCGTGAGCTTCGGGCTTGGATCCGCCTTCGGTTGGCGCGCGGCGCTGGTGGTGATCGGTCTTCTGGGTCTCGTCGTGCTGGGCTTTCTCGCGTCGCAGCGCGCCGTGCTCTCGTCGCAGCGCGCGCATGACGCGCATACCCACACGCTCGGCGGAAGCGTTTCGCTGTTCGTTCAGCCCGCGATTCTGCTGTGCTTTTTCTATTTCATCTTTCAGACGACTGCCGCGGTCGGATTGCAGACGTTCCTGCCGACCGCACTCAACGTCGGGCTCTCGGTCCCGATCATTCTCGCGACTTCCGCCATCACTGCGTATCTGCTTGGAGGCACCGCGGGCATCGTGGCCGGTGGTTTTCTCGCGGTGCGCACGACGCGCCATGATCGCGTTGCCGGCAGCGGATTGCTCGCCGCCGCGGCGCTGCTCGCGATCGTCGCAACGGGCATCGTGCCGCGCGCGTTAATCATTCCTCTGTTCGTCGTCATCGGATTCACGCTCGGAGCGACCGGACCGTCGCGCGACCTGATCGTGCGCAATGCCACGCCCAAAGGCGCAGCCGGACGCGTGTACGGCTTCGTCTACTCGGGGCTCGATTTGGGTGCCACGCTTGGGCCGGTATGGTTCGGGCTGATGCTCGACCACGGACTCGGGCGCGAGATGTTCTACGTGATCGCCGTGCTGCTGGTCGTCGCGATCGGAACGGTCGTGAACGTTCGCCGCGCAGTCGGCGTGCGCGCGGCTTGATGGAGAACGCGACCATGGATCTCGGAATCGCCGGACGCAAAGCGTTGGTTTGCGCGGCCAGCAAGGGACTCGGGCGGGGTTGCGCTGAGGCGCTCGCGCAGGCGGGCGTCGATGTGACGATCCTCGCGCGTACCCGCGACGACGTGCGCAAGGCCGCGAAAGAAATCGGCGCACGCGCGGGCCGAACCGTTGCATGGGTCGCGTGCGACATCACGACAGCCGAAGGACGCGCGCACGCGCTCGCCGCATGCCCCGCGCCCGATATCCTCGTCAATAACGCAGGCGGTCCACCGCCCGGCGACTTTCGCGACTTCGATCGCGATGCGTGGATTCGCGCAATCGACGCGAACATGCTGACGCCGATCGAGCTGATCAAGGCGACGATCGATCCCATGATCGCGCGTCGCTTCGGCCGTATCGTCAACATCACCTCGTCGGCGGTCAAGGCGCCGATCGACGTGCTCGGCTTGTCCAACGGCGCACGGAGCGGTCTGACCGGATTCGTCGCAGGCCTCGCGCGCAAAGTGGCCCGCGACAACGTGACGATCAACAATCTGCTGCCCGGATCGTTCGATACCGATCGGCTGCGTGGAACAATGGCGGCGCGCGCCAAAGCAGCGGGCAAGACGATCGAGGACGCGATGCAGGACGCGCGCGGGCGAATACCGGCGACTCGTTTCGGAACGCCGGTGGAATTCGGCGCGGTTTGCGCGTTCTTATGCAGTGTGCACGCCGGATATATCGTCGGTCAGAACGTGCTGATCGATGGCGGCGCTTATCCCGGAACGTTCTGATGATCGATCTTTACTATTGGTCCGCTCCAATAGTTAACGGGTGCTGACAGCTACCCTACGGATGCCGTGCCATGGACATCAGAGTGCAACACAATCGCCCAGATGATTGAGTTGCATGCCTTCGATACACCGAACGGTCGAAAAATCACCGTCGCGCTGGAGGAAATGGGGGTTGCCTACACGATCAGGATCGTGGACATAGGGAAAGGCCAGCAATTCGATACAGATTTTCTGAAGATCAGTCCTAACGGCAAGATCCCGGCGATCGTCGACATGGAAGGTCCGGCCGGTCGGCCAGTCAGCATCTTCGAGTCTGGCGCAATCCTCATCTACCTGGGCGAGAAGACGGGCGAGTTCTGGCCGCGCGATCTCGAGGCGCGCATCCCGGTTCTTGAGTGGCTGATGTTTCAGCACGGGCACTTCGGTCCTATCCCCGGACAGGTTCACCATTTCGCGGCAATCGAAAATGAGCAGGACCGTCGCTACGGACTCGAACGCTATTCGAAGGAGACGCGGCGTCTTTATGGCGTGATGGATCGCAGACTAGCCGATCGGGAGTTCTTCGCGGATGAGCTTTCGATTGCCGACTTCGCCATTCTGGGGTGGGCGTGGCGACACCCGCGACATAAGGTCGATCTTGCAGATTATCCAAACGTACGGCGGTGGTACGAAACAATGATGGCTCGCGCGGGCGTTCGCCGTGGATTTGCGGCGAAGTTGCGTTGATTAAAATGTCCTAACTTGAATATGACCCGCCAGACAACGTCCGATCCGGTCGCGACTAAGGGTCCTCGGTAACGCGGTTGCCGCAGGCAATTCTCCGCTCAATACCATCCGCTCAGCAAAGTCGCTGATAGCGGTCGTTCAATGGCGCCGCCGGACCTTGGTTGGGAAATCAATTGCTACCCAAGACCAAGTACGCTCGCAGTAACGACGTGCTGATCGCCTATCAGGGTGGCAGGCGAAGGCCCGGTCAATGTTGTCATGGCGCCGGGGGGACGATGTCGCACCTCGATCTCGACTGGGCGATTCCGCGGCGCGCGCTCTTCTTGTGGGGCTGCCGATATGCCTTGCCTCATCGCGAAGTTTCGCGCGACCGATCAAGCGACGGAATGGCTTGGAACTCCAGGGATAGTATTTCCCCACGACGTTCGATATGCGACACTCGCGCTTTCTCCTGCCCTGTTCGCGCGAGGTGAGTTGTGTCCTCAAACGTCGTCCAGATTCCACTCGGACCTCGTTCGCGCGTCCTAATCGCGCATGAGCATGGCATGGTTCGGCATGCCCTTCGCAAGTTGATTGAGGCAGAGGACGTCGCAGTAATAGAGGTGGCCGACGGTGAAGCCGCGTTGAATGAATTGGACCATGGTCGATTTGACTTGCTTATACTTCAACTGGATCTGCCGGAACAAAACGGCGCCGACGTAATTCTGATGCATCGAGTTCTGCTCGCACATCAACAGAGTCGCGTCGAACCGCCGGACGTTATCCTCACCCTTCCGCCAGAAGTTCGCGATAACAAAGCGCTAACCGATCATTTGCGCTCGTTCGGAGTCGCCGAGTTCATTGATGATGAGCCCCGTAGGGAAGTTGCGGGACTCGTTGAGATGATCTTGCGCGCGCGGATGGCGCGGCAGCAGGGGTCGGGCAAACCTGCCGCTGCATAGCGACGCCGCCGGTCGCACGGGGCCGCTGTCGTCCGATACGCAATCCCGGGGGAGCAAATTCTCAACCACGTTGATCTGAATTATCCGCAGGTGAACGTTAGGGCCACACAGCCGTTTTCCGGCCCCGCGTTTGCGATTGCTCATTCAGTTCAGAAACAGAAAGCAGCCATCTAGGACTGCGGAGCGACAGGCGGAAATCCACTTCCGGTCGTTCGCGAAGCGCGCGGGAAAATGCCGGACCGGTCATTTGAGCAGGTATTGCGCTGTCCTCAAATACTTATGACCAGCCATTCGCCGCTTCGCTACTGAATCACCTCGTCCGCGCGCAGCAGCACGGACTGCGGGATCGTGAGGCCGAGCGACTTTGCGGTATTGAGATTGATCACCAGTTCAAATTTTGTCGGCTGCTCGACTGGGAGGTCAGCCGGATGCGACCCTTTCAAGATTTTGTCCACAATTGACGCACCGACATAACGTTGCATGGCAGACAGGTCTGCTCCATAAAACATCAAGCCGCCCGCTTCCACATACTCTCGCACACCGTAGAGCGCAGGAAGACGACTACGGGCGGCGAGGGACAGGATGAGAGGCATCTGCGCGATGAACATGCCATCGGGAAACACAATAAGCGCTTGCACTCGCTCTGCAACGAACGTCGAGAACGCGGCTTCCAGCTCATTCGCATCCTGAACGCCTGCCAAGTGTATCTGGACGCTAAGCCGCTGGGCCGCAGTATCGATGACCTTCAGCGACGGCTTGTGCACTTGGTTCTTAGGATTCCAGAGTACGCCAACGCGGACTGCCTCAGGGACCGCGTCTTTGAGCAACTCAAGATATTTCGCGCGTAGCTCGAGACCAATGTGTGTCCACCCGGTGATGTTGCCGCCGGGATGGGCTAGGTTCGTAACAATTCCGGTCGCCACCGGATCGGCTGCAAAACCTATGACGATTGGAATTGTCGCCGTAGCATGCTTGGCAGCCAGAGCGGCCGGCGTGCTCCAAGTAACGACCACGTCTACTTTGGCTCTGACGAGTTCCGCCGCCAATGCAGGCAGCCTTTCGGTTTTGCCGTCGGCAAACCGCTCGTCGATCTGAATATTTTGACCCTCAATCCAGCCGAGATCGCGAAGCCCTTGTCGAAGGGCTTGCGTATAGGGTCGATCAAGCGCGGCTGTACCCTGAGCGAGATAACCTATCCGCCAAACTCTTTCAGGGCGCTGCGCTTTGACATCAAACGAGAAAGCAAACAGCGCACAAGTAAACGCGCCAACGAGTCTTCGTCGATCGACCATGAGATGCCCCATATTGCTTTACCTCGCGCGAGATCTCACATGAAAGCACAAGCTGCTTGCCGGCAAATTCTAATGTACGGGCCCACAATAGCTAATAGCATAGCTATCTACCGCCTGACGACTGACGCTGGTCTGAGAAGAGCACGCGGTGTCCGCTTTGGGTCGACTCGCGACGTTTGAATAAACGTCGCTGACGGCCAATGCCGGTCATTCCGCACCTAAGCTGTCCACCGAGTTCGAGGACCCTTTTCGCGGCGGCCCTAGCTTCGTCCATCCGTCCGAGCTTTGTGAGCGCCGCGGCCAATTGCACATAGGTGATGCTATGTGCAGGATTGGCCTGAACAGACCTGTAAGCGGCACGACAAGCTTCATCGTAGTGGCCGCGGAGAAAATGGCCCATTCCTGCGCGTCGAACGCGGCAAAGGCCCAAGAATCGAATGGGCTGAGACGCATACCCTGCTCGCTCCATTCTATCGCTCGATCAGCTTCCCGCCCCACGCGAGAATGACGCTGCCGAGAATGTAGGTCAGCGCCGATGATGGACTGACGGCAAGTGCAGCCTCCAGCGCGGTGAATGCAGCGTCGCGATCGTGCCCATCCATTCCGATGGAGAATGCGGCAAGGGTCAGGGCGACCGCATCGTCGCGCCCATGGAGAATGGCCGACCTGGCGTGGCGGATCGAAGCTGAACGGTTGACCGCCTGAAGTCCGGCGCGAAGAAATAAGGAATGGTGGCACATTGCGGCATTGCCGTGCGCCAGCGCATAAGCGGGGCTCCAGCGCGATCGCGCGCTCGAGAAGTACGAGTGCACGCGTAACTTGCTCCGGCATTCCGGAGTCGACGTCGGTCTGTGCCCGCACAACCAGGTCATAGGCCCCAAGACTTTCGGGTCGCTTGCGCTTCACCCTGCTGATTTCGGCACGGCGCACGCTCGGCGCAATGGCACCGACAACCGACATTGCAATTTGATCCTGAAGCGTGAAAATGTCATCGGACTGGCGGTCATAGTGCTCGGCCCACACGTGAGCTCCGATCGAGGCGTCGACCAGCTGTGCGGTAATGCGCACGCGATCGACGGCCACGCGCACACTTCCTTCAAGCACGTAAGGCACGCCGAGCTCAACGCCGACCTGCTTCGCGTCAGCTCTCCGACCCTTGTAGGTGAATGTCGAACTTCGCGCGATGACGAACAGCCAGTTGATGCGCGACAAGCCGGTAATGATGTCGTCGACCGTCCCGTCGATGAAGTAGTCCCGCCCCTTATCGCCGCTTAGATTCGAGAACGGAAGAACCGCGATAGAGGGCGTATCGGGCAACGCTAACGCCAGCGAGAAAGGCGGCCCAGTCGCTCCGTCCGGATTACCGGCCGAGGCTGCCGGCCCGACGTAGCGGTAGCCCCTGTGCGGCAAGGTCTCGATCCAATCCGGGTCACCGCCCAAGTCTTTGAAGACCCGCCGAACTGCAGCAATCTGAACCGTCAGATTGCTGTCTTCTATTACCAGACTGGGCCACGCTGCTCTGATCAAGTCTTCCTTGGACATCGGAGCGCCAGCCCGCTGCACGAGCGGGACAAGCAGCGCGACCGCTCGCCGGTCGAGCGAGGTCGGCTCGGCGCCGTGGAAGAGCAATCCGGAGTCACACGATATCGCCAACATCAGCGACAAGCCGGCGCGCGTGCTCATGACCGTTTCTCCTCCGGGACACGAACGGTACTTCGAAGAACTTGCAAGGCTGGCGGCACATGGAGCTCCACCGGATGCGAGCGCCATCGGTGATTGAGAACCAGGTACGACACCACACAGATCTCAGCGTTGATGGTAAAACCATAGGCATGACTGGGGCCGCACCGGCACTCGGAAGGCTGGTGCGGTTGCCTCGGCGGTTGTGCCCGATGGAACGCGCGTACGCGATCGCGCAAACGGTGAAGAAGTCCCCCGGTGACCGACGAGGAATCCCGTCGCATCCTGTTCGGACAAGATCAATCGGTCGTCAAGTAATTATCGTCGGGCGCTTCAATCGGCGTGATGCGATGCGTGCGCGGACGTCGGCGCAAAACCGCGGTCGATATCGCGGATCCAATGGCCGACATCCGGCCAGACGTCGGCGAGCGTGCGCGTTCCCATGAAAAGTCCGATGTGTCCGCCCGGCACTTCGCGACGCTCGATGTTGGCGGCCGGCGTACCGAGCAGATGCGCGGCGTTGAACACTTGTTCCTTAGGCGTGATGTCGTCGGTTTCCCCCGCGATGAGATAGACGGGAACCGTAATCGCCTTGAGGCTCAGCGTGTGCCCGAGCCCGATGAAGTTTCCTTTCGCGAATTCGTTGCGCTTGAACAGTTTGTCGATCGCTTGCAAATAGTAGCGTCCCGGCAAATCCAGCGGATTCTCGTACCACTGCGCGAAGCGTTCGGCGCGGCGCACGTAACAGGTGTCGTCGATGTGTCCATACAAGTCGATGTATTTCTCGAACTGATTTTCCGGATGCATGTTCTTCCAGCCGGCGAGCATGCTCGACCCCAGCATCCGGCCGTTTCCGGCCGCCACGAGTGTTTGGTAGAAGCTCATGGGCAAACGGTGCGCCATTTTCTTGATCTCGCCGTCGCCCGCATCGGTGTCGATCGGCGCACCGGCCAAAACAAGCGAACGAACTTTGCCGGGGAACCTGGCCGCATACATTGCCGACATCCAACCGCCTTGGCACAACCCGATGAGATGCGGGGCGCCGCCCAATTCGTCGACGACGACATTGATCTCCGCCAAGTACCTGTCGATGTCGAAATTCTTCATCGCGTCGGTGGCCGCTTTCCAATCGGCGGCAACGACGTTTTCGACGCCGGCGTCGAGGAGCGTTTCCACGAGGCTCTGACCTCGCGCGTAGTCCGCAATCGTGGAGCTGTGGCCGGCCATCGGTGGATCGATCAGGACCGGCGCGCCAGGCGGTCGGCCCTCAACGCGCGAGAAATCGCGCAAGGTCATCGTGTCGAGATCGAGGCGCACACGGTTCGCGGTCGCCCAAGCGGGCGGCGGCGGCAGCGTAATGGTCTTCGCTTCCGCGACGAACTTCAGATTGTCGAGATATCGTTTGAGGCCCGCATTCCCCATCTCGATCGCCGCAGCGAAAGGCCAGAACCACGGAACGCTATGCTCGCGCTGCGTCGCATGCGGACGTGCAAGAGCGTGTGCGGATTGCGGAGCGCTCACCCTCGGTAAGTCCACGCGATCCGGACAAGGTTCCCTGACGCTCGCTGATCAGGAACGGCCGAGGCTGCTCCAACCGTCCTTCGGAATGCGCGCGACGATGCGGAATCGATCCTTACCGAGCGGCTCGATGACGGCAACTTCTCCTTCGGCGAGGTAGGGCGTTCCCGCGACAGCGCGAAATGGATTGCCGTGGCTCGCAATGGCCAAGTTGCCGCCGGGCGCGATCGGCGTCGAAAGGAGTTTGCGCAAATCCGCGTAGCGCTCGGGATTGTCCGGTGATGCGGGCCCACCGCGCACGGCATTCGAAAGGGTCGCATGACCGAAAACGAGCTTCGCCGTTTCGACCGTGCGGCAAAACGGACTCGCCAGCACTTCGCTGATCGGGATATGCAATTTTGCGACCGCTGCGCCGATGGCGCGTGCTTCCGCGCGCCCCTGGCCGGTGAGATTGCGCTGCTTCGTGCAGTCGTCGAAGGAGGTCATGCCCTCGTCGTTCTGGCCGAAGTCGGTTGACGTGTGCCGGATATAAAGCACGTATCCGCCGCGTCGAAGCGCATCGAGTAGTCGCGGACCGGAAAGCGCGTCCTTTGCCGCCGGCACCGCGGAATCGGGCTGCGCGAACGCGACCGGTGCGAATGCGGATGCAAGGCCTGCAATGAGCGTGGCAACGAACGCTCGTCGCGAAACGCCGATGCTTCGTCCTTCGATCATGGGCGATGGAACGCGACCGGCACGTGCGCAAAAATCGCAGCGGCGTTCTCGAGTCCGAGATCGACGTCGAATGCCAGATCGCCGTCCTGCCCGGGTTCGCCGGTGGCGCGAACGCGGGCGAAATCATGAAGACTGCGATCCATCAGGTGAGTCGCGACAACGTTGCCGAGCGCATTGAAGATGGATTCGATGCGGCCGGGAAACTGCTTCTCCCATGTGCCCAGCATTGCGCTCACCTGCTTGCGCTGCAGCGTCTGCTGCGATCCGCACAACGTGCACGGAATCAGCGGAAATCGCATTGCCTCGGCGTAGCGGGAGAGGTCCCGCTCGCGAACGTACGCCAACGGTCGAATCACGACATGCCGGCCGTCATCGGAGACGAGCTTCGGCGGCATCGTCTTCAATTTGCCCCCGAAAAACAGGTTCAAGAAAAAGGTGGCGAGCAAATCATCGCGATGATGTCCGAGCGCGATCTTGGTCGCCCCGAGCTCGCCGGCGACGCGATACAGCGCGCCGCGGCGCAATCGGGAGCACAGCGAGCACATCGTGCGTCCGTCGGGAATGACGCGTTTGACGACGCTGTAGGTGTCCTGCTCGACGATACGAAATGAAACGCCGCGCCCACTCAAGTAATCCGGCAGCACATCCGCCGGAAAACCCGGCTGTTTCTGATCGAGATTGACCGCGACGATCTCGAACGAAAGCGGTGCGCGATCTTTGAGCGAGAGCAGGATATCCAGGAGGGCGTAGCTGTCCTTGCCACCGGAGAGGCACACCATCACGCGGTCGCCCGCTTCGATCATCGCGAAATCGCCGATCGCTTGCCCCACTTGCCGGCGGAGGCGCTTCTTCAACTTGTTGCTCTCGAACTCGACCTTGCGTGGGTCGCGTGAGCGAGCGGGCGCGGCACAGGGCATGATCGAGGGCTCGTCCATCGATCAAATTCTAGCGGACGTGGCCGCCAGCGCCGAATCGTGCACGATCAGCCAAATGGCCATTCTCCGGCCGCGGCTGCCTGTCGTACACTCGCGCTCGCCGGATTGCCCGGCGCATTCGAGGAGGAGGCTTCGGTGCAGACGATCGTGATCGCCAATCCGAAAGGCGGCAGCGGCAAGACGACGCTCGCGACCAATGTGGCGGGCTGGCTCGCAGGAAAACGCCAGAGGGTCGTGTTGGCGGACGCCGATCCCCAGCGCTCGTCGTCGCAGTGGCTCGAGCGGCGGCCCGCGCTCTTTCCGGCCATCGTCGGTCAGGAGGGCGACGCCAAGAAGAAGGATCTGAAGGATTTTGACGCCCAGTGGCTCGTCATCGATACGGCCGCAGGCGCCAACGGCGACGGCTTGCGTGACGCCGTCCGCCGCGCCGACGTCATGCTCGTGCCGCTGTCGGCTTCGACGTTCGACATGGCGGCGACCGCGCGCTTTCTCGCCACGCTCGCCGAATGCAAGGCGGTGAAGCATGGCGACCTGGCGCTCGGGTTGGTCGCGATGCGCGTCGATTCGCGTACGCGCGCCGCTATGGAGCTGGACGAATTCCTGAAGTCCATCGATTTTCCGCTGGTCGCTCATTTACGGGACACGCAAGTGTATGTCCATTGCGCGCGCGATGGCCTGTCGGTGTTCGACTTGCCGCGCTCGCGTGGAGAGCAGGACTGGGACGAGTGGCGGCCGCTGACCCGGTGGGTCGGACGTCACACGGCGCGCGGCTAGCGATTGTCGTAGCATCCAAGCAAAACGGCCGTCGCGCGGACGGCCGTTTTCCTTCGAACGGTAACGTAATTACTTCTTCGCTGCTTCCTTAGCCTTGTCCGCGGCATCCTTTGCCGCTGCGGCGGCCTTGTCGGCGGCTTCCTTCGTAGCGTCCGCCGCCTTTGCCATTCCTTCCTTGCCTGCGTCGGTTGCCTTCGCGGCGGCGTCCTTCGCTGCTTCGGTGGCAGCCTTGGCAGCGTCGGATGTCGCATCGGCCGCAGCCTTCGTCGCATCCTTGGCGGCTTCCATCGTCGCTTTCCCGGCGTCCTTCATGGCGTCGGCGGCCTTCATTGCCGACTCCTTGGCCTTGTCCGCTGCCTGTTGTGCAGTCGGCGATTGCTGGCCGCATGCAGCAAGCGTGGCGGCGAGCGTCATCGCCGTCAAAACGGCGAGCGTGCGCGTCTTCGTCATTCGGGTTCTCCGGGGCCGGGTTGGGCTTGCGGGACTCCGCAGCGTATCGACTGCACCTCGATCGCCGCCAGCCGGCAATTATAACCGATCAACCCGCGCGAACCCGCGTCGCTCGTGGATTGCAAGCGAGAGTCCGGACAGTGCGACGACCATCATGCCGACCGCGGACCAGCCGTCGGGATGCTGGTCAAACACCAGCACGCCAAAAGCTGTCGCCCATACGATTTGCAAGTAGGTGAAAGGGGTCAAAAGCGATGCGGGCGCAGCGAGGTACGCGTGCGTCAAGCACCAGTGGCCCGCGCCCGCGAGCGTGCCCAGCAGCAATAAGAGCAGCGCGTCACTCGCCGCGAAGGACGCTTCGCCGAGCGTGAAGGGAAGGAAGGCGGACAGCCCGACGGTGCCGACGAGCGCGCTATAGAAGAGCGTCGTGTGCGGCACTTCATTCAACAGCTTGCGCGTCAGCAGTTGGTAGAACGCGTTGCAAAAGGCCGCGCCGAGTAGCAATAGCACTGCAGGATGCAGGACCGCGGAGCCGGGACGCAGCAGGACCAGGATGCCGATGAAGCCGACGATCGACGCGATGATCCGCGGACGCGTCGGCAATTCGCCGAGTATCGGTTTCGACAGCGCGACGACAACGATCGGCGCAAGGAATGTGATCGACGACGCCTCGGCAAGCGGCAGAAAGCGCAGTCCGCCGAAAAAACAAATCGTCGCCGCGAGCAGGAATGCCGAGCGGAGAAGCTGCATCGGCAGCCTTCGCGTCCTCCAGAAGCCCGCGCCAACGCGGTGCCAGGCGAACGGCGTCACGACGAGCGTTTGTCCCGCGTAGCGTGCCCATACGACGAGCAGCAACGGATGCTCGCGGACGAGATACTTCGCCGTCGTATCAAGCGACGATAGACACAAGCCCGCGAGCAGGAACAGCGTCAGCGCTTTATGCAGCAATCAGTTCCCGCAACACGAAGGGCAGAATTCCACCGTGCTTGTAGTAATCGACTTCGATCGGCGTGTCGATACGGCACAGCACGAGGATCGTTTGCTTCGACCCGTCCTTGCGCGTGACGACGAGCGACATCTGCTGCTGCGGGCGGATGTCGGCCGGCACGTCGATGTCGAACGTTTCGTCCCCTTTGATCCCCAGCGATTCGGCGGAATCGCCGCGCGCGAACTGCAACGGCAACACGCCCATGCCGACGAGGTTCGAACGGTGGATACGCTCGAAGCTTTTCGCGATGACCGCCTTGACGCCCAATAGCTGCGTGCCCTTCGCCGCCCAGTCGCGCGAGCTGCCGGTCCCGTATTCCTCGCCACCCAACACGACGGTCGGGACGCCTTGCTGCTGATATTTCATGGCGGCGTCGTAGATCGGCATCCGTTCGCCGCCCGGTTGAAACAAGGTGACGCCGCCTTCGATGCGCGCGCCGTCGGCGGTCGGCGGCAACATCAGATTCTTGATCCGCACGTTGGCGAACGTGCCGCGCAGCATTACTTCGTGGTTGCCGCGTCGCGCGCCGTAGCTGTTGAAATTCGGCACCGACACGTCGTGCTCCTGCAAATAGATGCCGGCCGGCGACGTCGGTTTGATCGACCCTGCGGGAGAGATGTGATCGGTCGTCACGGAATCGCCGAAGATGCCGAGCGCGCGGGCGCCCTTGATGTTCACAGTGGGCGTCGGCTTCATCGAAAAGCCGTCGAAAAACGGAGGCTTCGCGATATACGTCGATTGTGGCCAGTTGTAGACCTGTCCGCTGGAACCGGCAATCTGTTTCCACATCGGATTCGCGTTCGCGAGATCGCCGTAAAGCGTGCGGAACGTCGCCGGGTCCTGCGCGTAGCCCATCACGGCGGCGATTTCGTGCGACGTCGGCCAGATATCGCGCAAATAGACCGGGCCGTTCGTCCCTTCGCCGAGCGGCTCCTTCGTCAAATCCTTCAACACGGTTCCGGCGATCGCGAATGCGACGACGAGCGGCGGCGACGCGAGGAAATTCGCGCGGATGTTCGGATGGATCCGCGCCTCGAAATTGCGATTGCCCGACAAGACAGCGGCGCAAACCAGGTCATGGCTGCTGATCGCTTCGTTGATCTCGGGCGCGAGGTCACCGGAATTGCCGATGCACGTCGTGCAGCCGTACGCGGCGAGACTGAAGCCCAGCTCTTCGAGATACGGCATCAGACCGGCTTTGTTCAGATAATCGGTGACGACGCGCGAGCCCGGTGCGAGAGACGTCTTGATATGCGGCTGGACCTTCAGTCCTTTTGCGACCGCTTTTTTCGCTAGCAGACCCGCGGCGAGCAGCACGCCCGGATTCGACGTGTTCGTGCACGACGTGATCGCGGCTATGACGATGTCGCCGCTGCCGAGGTCGAATGGCTGCGGCTGATTCGGAACGACGCGGTCGGGCGTGGGTCGATTGTTGACCATCTCGACTTCGTTCATCGCCTCGCCGGGATGATCGAGCCTGAGCGGCTTGTCGACGGTGGTTTGGCCGCGACCGACCATCACGATGTTGCAGCGCTTCTCGAGGTCCTCCGGTTTTTTGGCGAAGCCGTTTTCCGACACCGGCTTGCTGAAAAGCGATACGAACTGCTGTTTCAGATTGCCAAGCTCGATTCGATCCTGCGGACGCTTCGGCCCCGCGACCGATGGCTTGATCGAGGCGAGGTCGAGCGTCAATGTCTTGGTGTAATCGATTTCGCCGGCGTTCGGCATGCCGTAGAGACCCTGGGCCTTGAAGTAAGACGCGAACGCGTCGATTTCGCCTTCGGTTCGACCGGTTGATTTGAGGTACGCGATCGTCGCGTCGTCGACGGGGAAAAAGCCCATCGTTGCGCCGTACTCGGGCGCCATGTTGCCGATCGTCGCCCGATCGGGCACGGAAAGCGATGCCGTTCCTGCGCCGAAAAACTCGACGAACTTGCCGACGACTTTTTCTCTGCGCAGCATCTCGGTGACTGTCAGCACGAGATCGGTCGCGGTGACGCCTTCGCTCAAACGGCCCTTCAATTCCACACCGACCACATCGGGTGTCAGAATGTAAACCGGCTGACCCAGCATGCCGGCCTCCGCCTCGATGCCGCCCACGCCCCAACCGACGACGCCGATGCCATTGATCATCGTCGTGTGGCTGTCGGTGCCGACGAGCGTGTCCGGATAATAGAGTGGAAACTGCGGCCCGTCCTTCTTGTGGACGCCGCGCGCCAGGTATTCGAGATTCACCTGATGCACGATGCCGATACCCGGCGGCACGACCTTGAACGTGGCGAACGCCTGCATCCCCCACTTCATGAATTGATAGCGCTCGTTGTTACGCTGAAACTCGAGCTTCATGTTGAGGTCGAGCGCGTTCTTGGTGCCGTAGTAGTCGATCATCACCGAATGGTCGACGACGAGATCGACCGGCACGAGCGGCTCGATCACTTTCGGATTCTTGCCGAGCGAGTCAGTCACGTTGCGCATTGCCGCCAAGTCGCACAACAGCGGCACACCGGTGAAATCCTGCAGCACGACCCGTGCGACGACCAACGGAATCTCGTCGATGCGCTCGCCGGTCGGATTCCACTTCGCGAGCTGGCGTACGTGCTCTTCCGTCACTTTTTTCCCGTCGCAGTTGCGGAGCACGCTTTCCAAAACGATGCGAATGGAAATCGGCAGCCGCGCGATCTTGCCGAGGCCCGCCTTTTCGAGGGCCGGCAACGAATAGAGCTTTCCGGTTGCGCCGGACGCGAGCGGGAATTCCTGAAGGCTGTCGAACAGGTTGTGTGGCATGGCAGTTTTATCCCGAAGTGAGCGGCAGGCGGCCGACTATTTCTTCCCGCCGCCCATGAAGTTGCCGCCCATGATGTTGCGAACGTTCATCGTTTGGCCGTTGGGCGCCGTGAAATCGCCCGGTTGCTGGCCCGGCTTGCAGGCGCCCACATTGCGACCTTCGATCACCGTATCGGATTCGCTCATGCCGCCCATCGGCGGATCGAACGAGGCGTGCGCTTCGGTGCGGTAGGCGGTATCGCCGGTCAGCGTCATCACCGATCGCGAACGCATTGTCGAAGCGCCCAAATTGCACGTCGCTTCACCCGTGAACTTGTTGCCGACGTATTTTGTGTCGAATTTGCTGCACATGCCTTGCATCATGCCGGTCGACATCCTGACCATTTCCTGCTGCAGCGACGCGTCGAGGCAGATCGAGCTCTTGAGCGGGGGACGATCCTTGTTGCGCGTGTTGGTCGTCATCATTTCCCAGAGGCCCGCCTTGAGCTTGGGAAAGTTCTGAGCATGGACGGCTATCGGCGAAAGCGCAATGATGAGCAGAAGCGTGCGGAACATGAAGGCTCCGAAAATAGAGGACGATCGGTCAGACCGTCATCATATCGACGAATTCATTGACGGGGATGGCATCGAGCTTGTGCGTGTCGAGCGCGATGTCGAGTATTGCTTGCTGTTGCTTCACGGCAAAGCGACGCGCCAGATTCGTCTTGAATTTGGCAACCAGCAGCGGCATGCCTTCCGACCGCCGGCGTCGATGGCCAATCGGATACTCGACGACGACTTCGCGGCCGCGGCTTCCATCGTTGAATTCAATCGTGATCCCGTTGGCGATCGAGCGCTTCGAGGGATCGAGATAGTCTTTCGAAAACTGCCGGTCTTCAACGCATACCATTTTGTCGCGCAGCGCATCGATCCGCGGATCCGCCGCGATGGCATCTTCATAGTCACCGGCCAGCAGGCGTCCGTGAATCAACGGCACGGCGACCATGTACTGGATGCAATGGTCGCGATCGGCGGGATTGGCGAGCGGACCTTTCTTGTCGATGATGCGAATCGCCGACTCGTGCGTGCGAATCGTGATCTTCGCGATGTCGCTCAAGCGATCCTTGACCAGCGGATGGAGTTGCATCGCACATTCGACGGCGGTCTGCGCATGAAATTCGGCGGGGAACGAGATCTTGAACAGCACGTTTTCCATCACGTAGCTGCCGAAAGGCCGCTGGAACCTGAACGGCTGGCTCTTGAACAGCACGTCGTAAAAGCCCCAGGTCTTGGCGGACAGGACCGACGGATAACCCATTTCGCCGGTCTTGGCGATCAACGCCAGTCGCACGCCGCGCGAAGTCGCGTCGCCGGCGGCCCAGCTCTTGCGCGACCCCGTGTTGGGCGCGTGCCGATAGGTGCGCAGGCTTTGCCCATCCACCCATGCGAGGGAGATCGCGTTGACGATTTCGTCGCGCGACAACTCCAGCATATGTGCAACAACGGCGGTCGTGGCGACTTTCACCAACACGACGTGATCGAGTCCCACGCGATTGAAACTGTTTTCGAGCGCGATCACGCCTTGGATCTCGTGGGCCTTGACCATCGCCGTCAGCACATCCCGCACCACAAGCGGCGTCTTTCCCACCGCGACCGCATTGCGCGACAACCAATCGGCCGTCGCCAGAATGCCACCCAAATTGTCGGATGGATGGCCCCATTCGGCCGCGAGCCACGTGTCGTTGAAATCGAGCCAGCGAATCATTGCGCCGATATTGAACGCCGCCTGCACGGGATCGAGCTGGTACGGCGTGCCGGGCACCTTCGCGCCATTCGGCACGATTGTTCCCGGCACGATCGGTCCCATCAGCTTCGTGCACGCCGGATAACCGAGTGCCTCGAAGCCGCAACCCAGCGTGTCGAGCAGGCAATAGCGTGCGGTGTCATACGCCTCGTTGCTTTCGATCCGATAGCTCGACGCGTAATCGGCGATGTCGACCAATACTTGATCGGGTTGCGGGCGAACGGCGGAGACGGCTTCTGACATGGTGACCTTTTGTTAGACCCGCTGGTCGATGGGTACGAACACCTGGTTTTCGGGACCGGTGTAGTTGGCGGACGGACGAATGATCTTGCCGTCGATGCGCTGCTCGATCACATGCGCCGACCAACCCGACGTGCGCGAGATCACGAACAGCGGCGTGAACATCGCCGTCGGGATTCCCATCATGTGATAGCTGACGGCCGAATACCAATCCAGATTCGCGAACATCTTTTTCGCGTCCCACATGACCTTCTCGACGCGCTCGGCGACGTCGAACATCCGCGTGTCGTGCGCTTCCTGCGACAGACGCTTCGCGACGTCCTTGATCACGCTGTTCCGTGGATCGGCGATCGTGTAGACCGGATGTCCGAAGCCGATGATCACTTGCTTCATCTCGAGACGCCTGCGGATATCCGCCTCGGCTGCGTTCGCGCTGTCGTACCGGTTCTGGACCTCGAACGAAAATTCGTTCGCCCCGCCGTGCTTCGGGCCTTTGAGCGCGCCGATTGCGCCGCTCAACGTCGAGTACAAATCCGATCCCGTGCCCGCGATGACGCGCGCGGTGAACGTCGACGCATTGAATTCGTGCTCTGCGTAAAGGATGAGCGATGTGTGCATCGCACGCACCCAGCTCGGTGGCGGCTTCTTCCCATGCAACAAATGCAGGAAGTGGCCGCCGATCGAATCATCGTCGGACTCGACGTGGATCCGCTTGCCGTGATGGCTCCAGTGGTACCAGTAGAGCAGCATCGAGCCGAGCGATGCCATCAGCGCGTCGGCGATATCCCGCGCGTCCGGCGACGGATGGTCGCCTTTTTCGGGAACGATCGTGCCGAGCATCGAGACGGCGGTGCGCATGACGTCCATCGGATGCGCCGACGCGGGAATCTGTTCAAGCGCCGTCTTGACGGGCGCCGGAATGCCGCGTGCGTTGCGCAGTTTCTCTTTGTACGCAGTGAGCTCGGTTCGCGTCGGCAGACTGCCGTGCACGAGCAAATACGCGATCTCCTCGAATTCGCAGACGTCGGCGATATCGAGAATGTCGTAGCCGCGGTAATGAAGATCGTTGCCGGTGCGGCCGACCGTGCAAAGCTCGGTGTTGCCGGCGGTGACGCCCGACAGTGCAACGGATTTCTTGGGTTTAGGCGCGGCGGGCGCGGCGTCGGTCATCGCAATCTTTCACGTTTTTTTCGCAAACAATTCGTCCAGCTTTTTCTCGTATTCGTGGTAGCCGAGAAAATCGTAGAGCTCGGCGCGCGTCTGCATCAGCGGCACGACGCTCTTCTGGGTGCCCTCGTGACGAATCGTCCGATAGACGTTCAGCGCCGCGGCGTTCATCGCGCGATACGCCGAGCAGCAGTAGAGCGCGATGTCGACGTCCGCGGAACGCAGCTCCTCCGTCGTGAAAAGGGGTGTCTGCCCGAATTCGGTAATGTTCGCGAGAATCGGCACTTTCACCGCTGCGCGAAACTTCTTGTACATCGTGAGCTCCGTCATCGCCTCGGGAAAGATCATGTCGGCGCCGGCCTCGACGTACGCGACGGCGCGTTCGATCGCTGCATCGACGCCTTCGACCGCCAGTGCATCGGTCCGCGCCATGATGACGAACGAGGGATCGCTACGCGCGTCGACGGCTGCTTTCACGCGATCGGTCATTTCCTCTTTCGAGACGACTTCTTTGCCGGGACGATGCCCGCAACGCTTGGCGCCGGCCTGATCCTCCATGTGAACGCCTGCGGCGCCGGCTTTGATCATCGAGCGAATGGTGCGCGCGATATTGAACGCGCTACCGAACCCCGTATCGATATCGACCAGGAGCGGCAACGCGGTGACGTCGGTAATGCGGCGCACGTCGATCAGCACGTCTTCGAGCGTGCTGATTGCGAGGTCGGGCATGCCGAGCGAGTTCGCAGCGACGCCGCCCCCCGACAGATAGAGCGCTTTGAATCCGATGCGCTCGGCCATCCGCGCCGTGAATGCGTTGATCGCGCCGATCACTTGCAACGGTTTTTCCGCAGCGACGGCGTCGCGGAACTTTGCACCTTGTGTTGTAGAGGTCGCGTTCATTCGGTGGGGGCCGCGAAAAATGTTGCCGCCGAAGCGGGCGTCGGCGTTCCGGCAGCGTGCGCTCGTTGCAACACGCTCCAGAAGTAGCGATAGGACGCGCGGTCGTGCAGCTTGCCGGCGACGCGCAGCGGCGCCCAATCGACCGCCTGCGCAGCCACGAGCACGGCCACGGCTTCGTCGATTTCGGCTGCGTCGGGTGAAAAAGCACGAACGATGGGATCGATCTGCGACGGATGAATGCTCCACATACGCAAAAAGCCGATTTCGTCGCGCGCACGCCGCGCATCGTCGTAAACCGTTTCCGGATCGTCGAGCGCACGCGTGACGCCGTGCGCGGGAACGACCGCATACGCGAGCGCCGCTGCGGCGACCTCGGCCTTGGCGCGGCGCACGAGGGCGTGATCGAATTGTCCGGGACTTTCCATCGCGGCGAGCGGGATCGCGCCATGATGCGCGCTCACAAAATCGAGCGTTCCGAAGTCGAGGCTGACAATGCCGGGCAACGCGGCAATGCGCCAGACATCGTGGACGGCGGAAGGCGTCTCGATCAGCACGCTCATCGGGATCGATCGAGCGAGCCCGCGGCGTGCAGCGTGCCGGCCAATCGCATCCAGCGTGCGTTCGACATCCGCGGCATTTTCCGCCTTCGGCAATGTCAAAAACGCGATGCGATCACCGGCGTCACCGATCAGGATCTCCAGATCGCTCGCCCATGCGGAATGCCGTACATCGTGGATACGCGCGCCGAATCGGCCATGCGCATTCGAATCCGATTCGATCAGCGCCGCGATCATTCGCGCATGCGCGATCTCGCCGCCCACCGGAGCGCCATCCTCGCAATCGCCGGCGACATCGAACACCGCACCGCGCTCGCGTTGCAATTCGAGCGCTTTCGCGAGGAAACGCTCGCTGCCCGCGTAGTGGACGCACGGCGGAAGCACGGGGAGCGGCCGCTCGCCGCCGTAGAGCGCGGTCTGAGGAGATATGTGAACCCCCACGCTTGCCGCTATCGCGGCTGCGCTGCCCCTACGGGGGACGCAATTCGCGCCTTGGGACGGCCCGTCGGGGCTCATGGTCATCGGCCGCTACCCTAGCAAGCTTGCGACGCCCGCGCGCTCTTCCTCGAGCTCCTTCAGCGTCGCATTCATCTTCTCGCGCGAGAAATCGTCGATCGGCAGGTCCTGGACGATCGTGTATTCGCCGTTCGCGGTCGTCACCGGGAAGCCATACATGACATCTTGCGGAATGCCATAGCTGCCATCCGAGGCCACGCCCATCGTGACCCAGCGGTTGCCGGTACCGAGTATCCAGTCATGCATGTGATCGATCGCAGCGTTCGCGGCGGATGCAGCCGACGAAAGGCCGCGCGCTTCGATGACCGCCGCGCCGCGCTTGCCGATCATCGGCAGGAATACGGTGCGATTCCAGTTTTCGTCGTTGATCAGCGCTTTGAGCGAGGCACCTTGCGCGGTCGCGAAACGGTAATCGGGATACATCGTCGGCGAGTGATTGCCCCAGACGATGAGCTTTTCGATCGATCCGACCGGCTTGCCGCTTTTGATCGCGAGTTGCGACAGCGCGCGATTGTGGTCGAGCCGCAGCATCGAGGTGAAGTTGCGTTTCGGGAGCGACGGCGCCGATTTCATCGCGATGTACGCATTGGTGTTCGCTGGATTGCCGACGCCCAGCACCTTGACGTTGCGCGACGCGACGGCGTCGAGCGCCTTGCCCTGCTCGATAAAGATTTTCGCGTTTTCGAGCAGGAGATCCTTGCGCTCCATCCCGGGGCCGCGGGGCCGCGCTCCGACGAGAATCGCCATCTCGGCGTCCTTGAACGCGACTTTGGGATCGGCGGTGCCGTGCAGGCCGGCGAGTAGCGGCAGCGCGCAGTCCTCGAGCTCCATCATCACGCCTTTCAACGCGGCTTGCGCTTTGTCGATCGGCAATTCAAGGAGTTGCAGGATGACGGGCTGGTCTTTTCCCAGCATCTCGCCTGCGGCGATCCGGAACACGAGGCTGTAGCCGATCTGACCTGCGGCGCCGGTGACGGCGACGCGGCTGGGTTGTTTCATGAGAGAGCTCCTGGCGCTAAAGAGGCGGAGTCGGACGACGGGAGCGCGGGGCAGTCGCGAGGGGCGTACCGCACCCGCTTGAACCGATAGCCATGTTAGGCGTGCCCGCCGGGTATGTCAATCGAGTCTTATATCATTTATAAGACAAAAGATAGCGATGGACAGACGCCGGCCTCCGCTCGATAATCAGCGGCTCCGTCGCGACCGACGCTACGAATCGGCTTGTCATGTCGCAATCTCGGTCCGCTCCAGCGTTTCTGCCGCTTTACCTGCAGATCAAAACGCTGCTGGAAAAGAGCCTCGAGGCGCGCGAGTGGCGTCCGGGCGAGGCGATTCCTTCCGAGATCGAGCTGGCGAGCCGGTTCGGCGTGGCGCAGGGGACGGTGCGCAAGGCGATCGAGGCGCTTGCCGACGACAATCTCGTCGTCCGTCGGCAAGGCAAAGGAACCTATGTCGCCACCCACACCGAGGAACACACATCGCAGTTCCGATTTCTACGCATCCGCCGCAACGACGGTGAAGCGGCATATCCCGGCAGCCTCCTGATCGACGTGCGGCGCGCGAAGGCGGCTGCCGAAGCGGCGAAGCTTCTCGATTTGCGGCCCGGCGACCCCGTCATTCTCCTCCGGCGCGTGCTCGAATACGACGGAACGCCGACCATCTTCGACGAGATTACGCTGCCGGGGACGCTGTTTCGCGGGCTCACGAAGGCAAAATACGACGGGTATCACGGCTCGATGTACGGCTTTTTCGAGACGCAGTTCGGCGTACGCATGTTGAAAGCGCAGGAGAAAGTCCGCGCGATCGCCGCCGATGCAGCCGCCGCGGAGCTGCTGCAAGTCGCGGTCGGCACGCCGCTGCTCGCCGTCGATCGCGTGACGTTCACTTACGGCGATCGGCCCGTGGAGCTCCGCCGCGGATTGTGCTCGACGCGACAGCATTACTACGCGAACGAATTGCAATGACGACCAAGTCGTTGCGTCGTCGTGGCGGCCGTCGCAGACGGGACGCTATAATTTTCCGTGCGCGCGAAAGCGCGCCGAAATTCCTTGCCGCAACGCCCGTCGCGGGATCCCGTTGTTCCAGAGCCGATCGATGCCGAGCCTCGCCTACGTCCGCCGCCGCTCCGACCCGATGACGCTACCCGCGCGAGCCCCCGGCATTGCCGTTTTCCGGCACGGGAGCTGATCACCATGGCCGCGCGCGACCGCCCCGTCGTCAAGCCGCGCCCCATCTTCCTCAATTTACTGGCGATCCGCCAGCCGCTTCCCGCGATCGTTTCGATTCTCCATCGAGTGAGCGGCTTACTGCTCTTCCTGCTCGGCATCCCGCTTCTGCTATGGGGCATTCACATGTCGCTTGCGTCGGCGGACGCATTCGCGGAATTCAAGCAAATCATCGCGGAGCCGTTCTCGAAGTTGCTGCTGCTGGCACTCGCCTGGGCGTATATCTACCACCTGCTGGCGGGATTGCGTCACCTGGCGCTCGATTTGCACGTCGGCGTCGATCTCGCGCCGGCTCGACGGTCCTCGGCGATCGTCATCGTTCTTTCGCTGCTCTTGACGGTCATCGTCGCGGTGCGGCTATGGTGATCGCGTCTTCCTACGAAGCGGCGAGCGCGCATTACGGGTGGCGCGACTGGTTGTCGCAGCGGGTGACCGCCGTCGTGATGCTGGTCTATACCTTGCTGATCTTCGCAATCGTCATCTGGAACGGCGGGGTCGATTACGCCGTCTGGAAAAGCGTATTCGCAAATCATGCTTTCAAGCTCGCGACATTTCTGTTCATGATCGCGCTCGCATTCCACGCGTGGGTCGGCGTTCGCAACATCCTGATGGATTACATCAAGCCGACGGGCTGGCGTCTCTCGTTGCAAACGATCGTGATCTGCGTGCTGATCGCGTACCTGGGCTGGACGATCGAAGTGCTCTGGGGCGCGCTATGACCAAAAGCCTGCCCGTCATGCGCTTCGACGCCGTCCTCGTCGGCGCGGGCGGCGCAGGAATGCGGGCGTCGCTGCAGCTCGCCGAAGCAGGTCTGTCGGTCGCGGTGCTGTCGAAAGTGTTCCCCACGCGTTCGCACACCGTTGCGGCTCAAGGCGGCATCGGCGCATCGCTCGGCAACATGTCCGAGGACACCTGGCTGTGGCACATGTACGACACGATCAAGGGCTCCGATTGGCTGGGCGATCAGGACGCGATCGAATACATGTGCAAGAGCGCGGCCGAAGTCGTCTACGAGCTCGAGCATTTCGGGATGCCGTTCGACCGCAACGACGACGGCACGCTCTACCAGCGTCCGTTTGGCGGCCACTCGGCGAACTTCGGCCAGAAACCGGTCCAACGCGCCTGCGCCGTGGCCGACCGCACCGGTCACGCGCTATTGCACACGCTCTATCAGCGCAATGTGCGTGCGCGCACGCAATTCCTGGTCGAATGGATGGCGCTGGATCTGATCCGCAATGCCGAGGGCGATGTCGTCGGCGTCACCGCGCTCGAAATGGAGACCGGCGAGACGATGATCCTGCAGGCCAAGGTCACGATCCTTGCGACGGGCGGTGCCGGCCGCATTTTCGCTGCCTCCACCAATGCATTCATCAACACCGGCGACGGCCTCGGCATGGTGGCGCGTGCCGGGCTGCCGCTCGAAGACATGGAAATGTGGCAGTTCCATCCGACCGGCGTCGCCGGCGCCGGCATCTTGATCACCGAAGCGGTGCGCGGCGAGGGCGGGATATTGCTCAATGCGAACGGCGAGCGGTTCATGGAGCGCTACGCGCCCAATCTCAAGGACCTCGCGTCGCGCGACGTCGTGAGCCGGTCGATGGACCAGGAGATCAAGGAGGGCCGCGGCTGCGGTCCGCACAAGGACTACGTGCTGTTGAAGCTCGATCACCTCGGTCCGGACGTCATCATGAAGCGGTTACCGTCGATCCGCGAGATCTCGATCAAGTTCGCCAACGCCGATCCGGTCAAGGAGCCGATTCCCGTCGTGCCGACGATTCACTACATGATGGGCGGCATACCGACGAACGTTCACGGGCAGGTCGTCGCGCCGAAAGACGGCAATCCGAATGCGGTCGTTCAAGGTCTTTTTGCCGTCGGCGAATGCGCGTGCGTGTCGGTCCACGGCGCGAATCGACTCGGGACCAATTCGCTGCTCGACTTGATCGTATTCGGTCGCGCGGCGGGCGATTTCATCGTCGCCTCCGGACCGAAAGGATCGGCGCACAGGTCATTGCCACGCGATACCGGCGAAATGTCGCTGGCGCGGCTCGCGCGGCTCGATAACGCGACATCCGGCGAATCGGTGCCGGTCGTCGCCGACTCGATCCGCAAGACGCTTCAGGCGCACTGCGGCGTATTTCGCAACGAGACGTTGTTGTCCGAGGGCGTCACCAAGGTGATGGACCTGGAGCAGCGCGTGATGCGGACCTCGATCAACGATCACAGCAGGACGTTCAACACGGCGCGTGTGGAAGCGCTCGAGCTCGACAATCTCATCGAAGTTGCCAAGGCGACTGTGGTATCGGCCGAGGCGCGACGGGAATCGCGCGGCGCGCAGGCGCGTAGCGATTATCCGAATCGCGACGATGTCCATTGGTTGAAGCACACGCTGTGGTACCGCGACGGCAACCGGCTCGATTACAAGCCGGTCAACATGAAGCCGTTGTCGGTCGATGCGTTTCCTCCCAAGACGCGGACTTACTGACGAGCAGGCAGCCCATGAAATTCCGCATCTATCGTTACGATCCCGAAACGGACGCCAAACCGTACTACAAGGATTACGACGTCGAGCTCGATCCGCACGACCGGATGCTGCTCGACGCATTGGTGCGCCTGAAGACCGTCGACGATTCGCTGTCGTTTCGCCGCAGTTGCCGGGAAGGTGTTTGCGGTTCGGACGCAATGAACATCAATGGCAAGAACGGCCTTGCCTGCGTCACCAACCTGAAAACGCTCAAAGAGCCGGTCGAGCTGCGGCCGTTGCCGGGACTGCCGGTGATTCGCGATCTGATCGTCGACATGTCGCAATTCTTCAAGCAATACCATTCGATCAAACCTTATCTCGTCAACGAAACGCCGCCGCCGGAGAAGGAGCGACTGCAGTCGCCGGAGGAGCGCGAACGCCTCGACGGACTGTACGAGTGCATCTTGTGCGCATGCTGCTCGACGGCCTGTCCGTCGTTCTGGTGGAATCCCGACAAGTTCGTCGGACCGGCCGGATTGTTGGCCGCGTATCGGTTCATCGCCGACAGCCGCGATCAGGCGTTGAACGAGCGGCTCGACAACCTCGAAGATCCTTATCGGCTGTTTCGCTGTCACACGATCATGAACTGCGTCGACGTTTGCCCAAAGGGATTGAATCCGACGGCGGCCATCGGAAAGATCAAGGACATCATGGTCAAACGAGCCGTTTGATCGACGTCGATGATCGATGCGCGTCGTCTTGCGCGAATCCGCTGGCGCTGCCGGCGCGGACTGCTCGAGAACGACCTGATCTTGACCCGGTTTTTAGACGCGCAGGGCGCAACGCTGACCGAGGAACAGATCGCCATGCTGGACAAATTGCTCGCATTGACGGACAACGAGCTGTGGGACCTGATCGGCGGCCGCGCCGAGCCGGCCGACGCATCGGTGTCGCCGCTGCTCGACGAGTTGCGAGGCGCATGAAGACGACCGATATAGGATAGGAGGGAACTGTTGGGCCATGAGTCAACCGCTTGACTGAATCTCAGAAGGACGCTCGATGACCGACCACAACGCGACGCTCACGTTTACCGACGGGACAGCGCCCGTCACGTTTCCGCTCCTCCAGGGAAAGATCGGCCCGGATGTGATCGACATCCGAACGCTCTACAACAAGACCGGCAAGTTCACTTACGACCCGGGGTTCCTCTCCACCGCGGCGTGCAGCTCCGCGATCACCTATATCGACGGCGACAAAGGTGAGCTGCTCTATCGCGGTTACCCGATCGAAGAGCTGGCCGTCAAATGCGATTACCTCGAGGTCTGCTATCTGCTGCTTTACGGCGAGCTGCCGACCCCGAAGCAGAAGGGCGATTTCGTCGACGTGGTGACCCATCACACGATGGTGAACGAGCAGATGCAGTTCTTCATGCGCGGTTTTCGCCGCGATGCGCATCCGATGGCCGTGCTGACCGGCATGGTCGGCGCGTTATCGGCGTTCTATCCCGATTCGATCAACGTTCACGACGCGCATCAACGCGACATTTCCGCGCACCGTCTGATCGCGAAAATGCCGACGCTCGTCGCGATGGCGTACAAATACTCGGTCGGGCAGCCGTACATGTATCCGCGCAACGACCTCTCGTATGCGGCGAATTTCATGCGCATGATGTTCGCGACGCCCTGCGAGGATTACAAGGTCAACCCGGTTTTGGTGCGCGCGCTCGACCGCATCTTCATTCTGCACGCCGATCACGAGCAGAACGCATCGACGTCGACCGTGCGCCTCTGCGCATCGTCGGGAACCAATCCGTTCGCGGCGATCGCCGCAGGGGTCGCGTGCCTATGGGGTCCCGCGCACGGTGGCGCGAACGAGGCCGCGCTCAACATGCTCTACGACATCCAGAAAGAAGGCGGTGTCGCGAAGATCGCGGAGTTCATCGCCAAGGCGAAGGACAAGAACTCGAATGTCCGGCTGATGGGTTTCGGCCATCGCGTGTACAAGAACTACGATCCGCGCGCCAAGCTCATGCGCGAAACGTGCCACGAGGTTCTCGACGAGCTCGGACTCGGCGACGATCCGCTCTTCAAGCTTGCGATGGCGCTCGAGAAGATCGCCCTCGAGGACGATTACTTCGTTCAGCGGAAGCTCTATCCGAATGTCGATTTCTATTCCGGCATCGTGCAAAAGGCGATCGGCATCCCGGTATCGCTCTTCACCGCGATTTTCGCGGTGGCCCGCACCGTGGGCTGGATTGCGCAGTTGAATGAAATGGTCTCCGACCCGGAATACAAGATCGGGCGCCCGCGGCAGCTATTCACCGGATCGGTGCGGCGCGCGGTGCCGCCGATCGAGAAGCGCTAGATGTGTACCCCCACGCTAGCGGCTCCGCCGCTTCGCTCCCCCCAAGGCGGCCCAATTCGCGCCTTGGATCGGCCCCGCGGCGCGAATGATTGTCGGACGAGTGGACCGCCCCAATATCAGTAGGGCTGATGCGCGCAGGAAAGGTGTCTGAAAAATGGGCAGCATGACCGAGTTTTTATCCAGCAGCACGCTGTTCGGCAGCAACGCGCCGTTCATCGAGGAGCTCTACGAGCGGTATCTCGCCGATCCGGCGAGCGTGGACGGCGAGTGGCGCAGCTACTTCGATGAGCTGCGCGACGGCTCGGCCGACGTCGCGCACGCGCCGGTCATTCAGTCGTTCATCGAGCTTGCGAAGAACAAGAAAGTCGCCGGCGCGATGGTCGACTCGACGACGATGCACAAGCAAGTGCTCGTCCTGCGGCTCATCAGCAAATACCGCACGCTCGGCATGTATCACGCCGACCTCGATCCGTTGAAACGCCTCGAGCCGCCTTACATCGCCGACCTCGATCTCAGGGCCTACGGCTTCGCCGAAACCGATCTGGATCTCGAGTTCGACGTCGGCTCGTTGAAAGCCGGCCCGCAACGGATGCGCCTGAAGGACATCATCGCGGCGTTGAAGGACACGTATACGCGCACGTTCGCCGTCGAGTACATGTACATCTCGGACACGGCGACCAAACGGTTCGTCCAGCAGCGCATCGAGCCGATTCGCTCGCGGCCGAACTATTCGCCGGAACAGCGGCGCCACATCCTCGAACGGCTGACGGCCGCCGAAACACTCGAGCGTTACTTGCACACGAAATACGTCGGGCAAAAGCGCTTTTCGCTGGAAGGCGGCGACACGTTGATCCCGATGCTCGATCTGCTGATTCAGAAAGCCGGCGCTGTGGGCGTCCAGGAAATCGTGATGGGCATGGCGCATCGCGGGCGCTTGAACGTGCTCGTCAACACGCTCGGGAAAATGCCGGCCGATCTGTTTACCGAATTCGAGGGCAAGGCGGCCCAGGATCTGCCCGCCGGCGACGTCAAGTATCACCAGGGCTTTTCATCCGATGTCTCGACGCCCGGCGGTCCGGTGCATTTGACGCTCGCGTTCAATCCGTCGCATCTCGAAATCGTCAATCCGGTCGTCGAAGGCAGCGTGCGCGCGCGGCAACATCGACGCAAGGATACGATGGGGGACCAGGTTCTACCGGTCCTGATGCATGGCGACGCGGCAATCGCCGGGCAGGGCGTCGTGCAGGAATGCCTGAACATGGCGCAAACGCGCGGTTATTACACCGGCGGGACCGTCCACATCGTCGTCAACAACCAGATCGGCTTCACGACGTCCGATCCGCGCGATACCCGCGGCACGATTTACTGCACGGACATCGCCAAGATGATCGAGGCTCCGATCTTCCATGTGAACGGCGATGATCCCGAGGCGTGCCTGTTGGCAGTCGAGCTGGCGCTCGATTACCGGCAGCAATTCCACAAAGATGTGTTCATCGACCTGGTCTGCTTCAGGCGTCTCGGTCACAACGAGGCCGACGAGCCGATGGTGACGCAGCCGCTGATGTACAAGAAAATCGCGCAGCATCAGGGGACGCGCAAGCTCTATGCCGAAAGGCTTGTTGCCGACGGTGTGATCAGCGCGGAGGACGCCGACGCGATGATCGCGACGTATCGCACGGCCATGGACCGCGGCAATCACACGAACACGACGATCATCTCGAACTACAAGCCGCCGTTCATCATCGACTGGTCGCGCTTCAAGAATCAGCATTGGAGCGACGAGGCCGACACGCGTGTGCCGATGACCGACTTGAAAGCGGTGGCGCAAAAGGCAACGGCCGTTCCGGCGAACTTCAAGCTCCATCCCCGCGCCCAGCGGGTGATGGCCGATCGTCGGGCGATGGCGGAGGGGAAGCAACCACTCGATTGGGGCATGGGCGAGATGCTCGCGTATGGGACGCTCGTCAATCAGGGCTATGGCGTGCGCATTTCCGGCGAAGACGTGGCACGCGGGACATTCGCGCACCGCCATTGCGTTCTGCATGACCAGAATCGCGAGAAATGGGACTCGGGCACGTGGATTCCCCTCCAGCACATCAAGGAAGGCCAGCCGGATTTTGAAATCATCGACTCGGTGCTGACCGAGAATGCGGTTGTTGGTTTCGAGTACGGCTATACGACGTCCGAGCCGAATCAACTCGTGATCTGGGAAGCGCAGTTCGGCGATTTCGCGAATGGCGCGCAGGTCGTCATCGATCAGTTCATCAGCTCGGGCGAAGTGAAGTGGGGCCGCATCTGCGGACTCACGCTGCTGTTGCCGCACGGTTACGAAGGGCAGGGGCCCGAGCATTCATCCGCGCGTCCCGAACGCTATCTGCAACTGTGCGCGCAGCACAACATGCAGGTTTGCGTGCCGTCGACGCCCGCGCAGATCTATCACCTCCTGCGCCGGCAAATGGTGCGCGACTATCGAAAGCCGCTGATCGTGATGAGCCCCAAGAGCCTGCTGCGGCATAAAGAAGCGGTGTCGACGCTCGACGAGCTCGCAGACGGCAAGTTCCACACGGTGATCGGCGACGTCGACAAGCCCGATCCGAAGAAAGTGAAACGCGTGATCGTCTGCTCCGGCAAGGTCTATTACGAGTTGCTCGCCTATCGGCGCGAGCACAAGATCGACAATATCGCGATCATTCGACTCGAGCAGCAGTATCCATTCCCGCACGACGATTACCGCGACGAGGTCGGACGCTACGCGCAGGCGAAGGAAGTGGTGTGGTGCCAGGAAGAGCCGCAAAACCAGAGCGCGTGGTACCGATTGCGCGCGTATTTGCGCGCCGATATCGATCCGAAGAAGGTGCTGGCCTACGCGGGTCGGTCGATTTCTGCCTCAACTGCCGTCGGTTACGCCGCGAAACACAACGCCGAGCAGAAGAACCTGATCGAAGACGCGTTCGCCGAGAAATTGCAGAGCGGCGAAATGGTGCTTGCGCGCTAGCTCGGCTCAAAAGCGGAAGAACACGACATGAGCACCGCCGGGCCGTCCCAAGGTGCGCACGACGCGGCGCACGGCCGCCCGAAGCCGCGTCGTGGGCAGTTGCCAACACGCGCCCCCCTCGGGGGCAGCGCAGCGGCCGAATTTTGCAATGAGCCCGCAAGCGTGGGGGTCCTACAATGAGACTTGAAGTGAAGGTGCCGCAGTTGCCGGAGTCGGTGACCGAGGCGACGCTCGTCAACTGGCACAAAAAACCGGGCGAGCGGGTCAAGCGGGACGAAAATCTGATCGACGTCGAGACCGACAAAGTGGTCCTCGAATTGCCGGCGCCCGGCGATGGCGTCCTGATCGAGATCACGCGCGAGGACGGCGCGACCGTCACGTCGAACGACGTCATCGGCGTCATCGACACCGAAGCGAAGGGCGCGCAGCCGGCGGCAGCGAAAGTCGCAGCGCCGGCGCCCGTGTCGCAATCGCCCGCAGCGCCGCCGTCGCGACCCGCGCAAACAAGCGGTGACGGCGCAACCGCAATGCCCGCGGCCCGCAAGATGATGGCCGACCAAGGCGTGGAGCCGACTGCCGTCACCGGCACCGGCCGCGGCGGTCGCATCACCAAAGAGGATGTCGCGGCCGCAGTCGAAGCGAAACAGCCATCGCCGGCGCCCGTATCGAAGCCGGCGTTGCCATCGGCTCAGCCGAGTGCGCCGAGCGCCAAGCCGACAGCGCCTCCGCCCGTTTCGCTGCCATCCGCTTTGGGCGCACGGCCCGAGCAGCGCGTTCCGATGTCGCGCTTGCGCCAGCGCGTTGCCGAGCGCCTCCTGCAATCGCAATCGACTGCGGCGATCCTGACGACGTTCAACGAAGTCAACATGCAGCCGATCATCGATCTGCGCAACAAGTTCAAGGAACGCTTCGAAAAGGAGCACGGCGTCAAGCTGGGTTTCATGGGCTTCTTCGTCAAGGCAGCCGTCCATGCGTTGAAGAAATTCCCTGCGGTGAATGCGTCGATCGACGGCAACGACGTCGTCTATCATGGGTACTTCGACATCGGCATCGCGGTGGGCAGTCCGCGCGGTCTCGTCGTTCCGATTTTGCGCGATGCCGACCAAATGACGATTGCCGAAATCGAAAAACAGATCGGTGACTTCGGCAAGCGCGCCGGCGAGGGCAAGCTGACGGTCGAGGAGCTGACCGGCGGTACCTACACGATTTCGAACGGCGGCGTGTTCGGCTCGATGCTCTCGACGCCGATCATCAATCCGCCGCAATCGGCGATCCTCGGCGTGCATGCCACCAAGGAGCGCGCGGTGGTGGAAAACGGTCAGATCGTCATCCGGCCGATGAACTACCTCGCGCAATCCTATGATCACCGGATCATCGACGGGCGCGAGGCGGTGCTGTCGCTCGTCGCGATCAAGGAAGCGCTGGAAGAACCCGCACGGCTTCTGCTCGATCTCTGATGGCCGAGCAATTCGACGTCGTCGTCATCGGAGCGGGTCCGGGCGGCTACATCGCCGCGATCCGCGCGGCACAACTCGGGTTCAAGACCGCGTGCATCGATGACTGGACGCGCGAGGGCGGCCAGCCCGCCCCCGGCGGTACGTGCACGAACGTCGGCTGCATTCCGTCCAAAGCGTTGCTGCAATCGTCGGAGAATTTCGAGCAGGCGCTGCACGCCTTCGCCGATCACGGCATCGAAATCAAGGATGTCGCGATCGACGTCGGGAAAATGCTCGCGCGGAAGTCGAAGGTGGTTGCGCAAAACAACGACGGTATCCTGTATCTCTTCAAAAAAAACAAGGTCACCTTCCTGCACGGCCGCGGCTCGTTTGCCGGCAAAGACGGCAATGAGTGGAAGATCAGCGTCGATGGTCCTGGCGCCGCGCAAATCACGGCGAAGCACGTCATCGTCGCGACGGGATCGAAGCCGCGCGCGCTACCGGGCGCTGCGATCGACAACGACCGAATTCTCGACAACGAAGGCGCGCTTGCGATTCCCGACGTTTCGAAAAAAATCGGCGTAGTGGGGGCCGGCGTGATCGGCCTCGAGATGGGCAGCGTGTGGCGGCGGCTCGGTGCGGAGGTCACGATCCTCGAAGCGCTGCCGGCTTTTCTCGGCCTTGCCGATGAAGCGATCGCGAAGGAGGCGTTGAGACAATTCAAGAAGCAAGGCCTCGACATACGGACCGGCGTGACGATCACGCGCGTCGCCGTCAAAAAGGACGGCGTCGAACTCGCTTACAACGACGCTTCGGGTACGGCGACGAAAATCACCGTCGACCGTCTGATCGTCTCGATCGGTCGCGTGCCGTACACCGGTGGCTTGAACGCAGATTCCGTCGGGCTGGCGCTCGATGCGCGCGGATTTGTCGTCGTCGATGGCGAGTGCAAGACGAATCTTCCCAACGTCTGGGCGATCGGCGACGTCGTGCGCGGGCCGATGCTCGCTCATAAAGCCGAGGACGAGGGCGTGGCGGTCGCCGAACGCATTGCCGGACAACATGGTCACGTCGATTTCAATACGACACCGTGGGTGATCTATACATGGCCCGAGATCGCCTGGGTCGGCCAGAATGAGCAACAATTGAAAGCGGCTGGCGTTGACTATCGATCCGGTACGTTTCCCTTTTCGGCCAACGGCCGTGCGCGCGCGCTCGGCGATACGACCGGCTTCGTGAAAATGCTCGCCGACGCCAAGACCGATCGCATCCTGGGGATGCACGTGATCGGCCCGTTCGCATCGGAGCTCATTGCCGAAGGGGTCGTCGCGATGGAGTTCGGCGCGTCGAGCGAAGATATCGCGCGGATCTGCCATGCGCATCCCTCGCTCTCCGAGGCGACGCGCGAAGCGGCGCTCGCCGTCGATAAACGAACGCTGAATTTCTAGTTGCCTGGATGACGGAGGCCGACATTCGCGGCGCAGGGCCGCCCCAAGCCGCGAATTGTGCCCCCTCCGGGGGCAGCGAGCGGCGCAGTAATGCGAGCGTGGGGGTCCAATGATCGAGGGACAGATTGCGCGCCGCCGCGGCGCGCTCGTCGAATATCTGGAACCGCAGCTCGCTAAACGCAACGCGACGCTCGATCACGCGCAAGCCGTCGCGCTCGATCGACTGCAGCGGCTGTCCGACGAGCTCGTAGCGTTTCGCGCCGCACGCCGCTCGACGCTGCGGCGATTTTTCTCGCCACCCGAAGTGCCGCGCGGTGTTTATCTGTGGGGAGGTGTCGGTCGCGGCAAGACGTTTTTGATGGATAGTTTTTCGGCAAGCGTTCGCGTGCGTCGCAAGACGCGCATTCATTTTCATGTGTTCATGCGCGATGTTCATGCCGAGCTTGCTACGTTGAAGCACGAGCCCGACCCGCTCGCGATCGTGGCCGAGCGCATCGCAGAGCGCTGGCGACTGGTGTGCTTTGACGAGTTTCACGTGAGCGACATCGCCGATGCGATGATTCTCGGACGGCTGCTTGCAGCGCTGTTCACGGCCGGCGTCGTTTTCGTGATGACGTCGAACTACCGGCCCGACCGACTGTGGCCCGACGGCCTGCAGCGCGAACGTTTTCTTCCCGCGATTGCGCTTCTCGAGCATTGGCTCGACGTGACTGAGATCGACGCGGGCATCGACTACCGTCTGCGCACGCTCACGCACATGCCGACCTATCACAGCCCGCCGGGACCGGCGTCCGAGGCAGCGCTCCGACAGGCGTTCGAGGCGATGGCGAGTGGCCCCGACGAGGACGCTCGCATCGCGGTCGACGGGCGAACGTTGGTCGCGAAGCGGCGCGCCGGCAGCGTCGCGTGGTTCGATTTCACCGCGCTTTGCGCCGGTCCGCGTTCGCAGCGGGATTATCTCGAGCTCGCGCAGCGGTTTGCGGTGATCCTGATATCCGACATTCCACGCTTGTCGGCAACGACGGCCGATCAGGCGCGCCGCTTCACGTGGCTCATCGACATCCTGTACGATCATCGCGTGAAGTTGCTGGCATCGGCCGGGGCGCCCGCCGAGGAGCTCTATCTGGAGGGCCCCAACGCCCACGATTTTCCCCGTACCGTGAGCCGTCTCGTCGAAATGCGCAGCCGAGACTACATGGCGCTTCCGCATGCGGTCAGCGAGCCGAGCGGCGAGACGGCCGTGCTGCGCGCCTGACGCCAGAATATTCAAAACCTATCCCAAAATTTTGAGATAAGTTTTCCGAGGAGAGACCCGTGCAGACATTCAAGGCGTACCGGACTTACGAGCAGGACAAGATGGTGCAAAGCCGCTTCGTCGACATGACCGTCGACGAGCTCGATCCGGGCGACGTCGTGATCCGAACGAAGTATTCGACCATCAACTACAAGGACGCGCTTTCCTACAACGGCGCCGGCAAGATCATGCGCAAGTACCCGACCGTCGCCGGCATCGACATGGCGGGAACGGTGGAGCGCTCGAACGACGCGCGCTTTCGGCGCGGCGACAAGGTCATCGTCACGGGCTACGACATGGGCGTGTCGCACGACGGCGGTTATGCCGAGCTCGTGCGCGTTCCGGCCGACTGGATCGTCCGCCGTCCGGAGAGCATGACCGCATTCGACGCGATGACGATCGGCACTGCCGGATTCACCGCGGCGCTCGCGATTCATCTGATGCAGCACAACGGTCTCCAGCCGGAAAACGGTCGCGTCGCGGTGACCGGCGCGACAGGCGGCGTCGGATCGGTGGCCACCGAGATCCTCGCGAAGAGCGGCTATCACGTTGTCGCGATCACCGGCAAGCCGAGGGAAGCCGAGTACTTGAAGAACATCGGCGCAAAGGAAGTCGTGCTGCGCCAATCACTCGATTTTTCGCACATTCGACCGCTCGACAAGGCAACGTGGGCCGGTGCGATCGACAATCTCGGCGGCGAGATGCTGTCGTGGCTCTTATCGACGATGCAAATCGCCGGTACTGCCGCGGCCGTTGGACTCGCCTCCGACATGAAGCTCGAGACGACGGTCGCGCCGTTCATCCTGCGCGGCGCCCATTTGCTGGGCGTCGACAGCGCCAACTGTCCCATGTCGCTTCGCCAGACGCTGTGGAACAAGCTCGCCGTGGACTGGCGTCCCGACCAGGTGCACGATCAGGTCCGCACGATCGACTTCGACGAGCTGCCGACGCATTTCGACGCCTATCTAAAGGGAACGGTACGCGGCCGGACCGTCGTGCGGATCGGCGCCGACTCGCATCCCTGATTGCCGAGCGCGGGCTTTGATCCGGCACAAGAACGCGACGGCGCGCGTGCCGTAGCATCTTCGCCGGGAGGATTGTTATGGCGACCTATCGCGATGTCCATCGTCGATCGCTCAACGATCGCGACACTTTTTGGCGGACCGAAGCCGCTCTGATCGATTGGCAGACGCCGTTCGCGCACGTGCTCGACTACTCGAATCCGCCGTTCGCGCGCTGGTTTGTCGGGGGCCGCACGAATCTTTGCCACAACGCCGTCGACCGGCATCTCGCAATGCGCGCCGAGCAGCCGGCGCTGATCTATCTTTCGAGCGAAACCGGCGCGACCGCTCGCTACACGTACGCCGAGCTTCACGCCGAAGTGAATCGTTGCGCGGCGGTGTTGCGCGCGCGGGGCGTGGGACGCGGCGATCGCGTTTTGATCTATATGCCGATGATTGCCGAAGCCGCGTTCGTCATGCTCGCGTGCGCGCGGATCGGCGCGATCCATTCGGTCGTGTTCGGCGGCTTTGCGGCGGCATCGCTCGCGACGCGGATCGACGATGCGAAGCCGAAGGTGCTGTTCACCGCGGACGCCGGCATGCGCGGCGGCAAGGCGATTCACTACAAGCCGCTCATCGACGAGGCGATGCGGCTTGCGCGCCATCCGCCGGGCTCGGTCGTCATCGTCGATCGCGGTCTCGATACGGCCATGCTCCGCACGGCGGGTCGCGATTTCGACTATGCGACATTGCGCGCCGAGCACATGGACGCACGCGTTCCGTGCGAGTGGTTGGAATCGTCCGAGCCGTCGTACATCCTCTATACGTCGGGAACGACCGGCAAACCGAAAGGCGTGCAGCGCGACACCGGCGGCTATGCCGTCGCGCTCGCTTCGTCGATGCGCCGCATCTTTTGCGTCGATCCAGGCGAGACGATGTTCACGACAAGCGACATCGGCTGGGTCGTCGGCCACTCGTACATCATCTATGCGCCGCTCATCAATGGCTCGACGACGATCATGTACGAAGGGCTGCCGATTCGCCCCGATCCGGCCATCTGGTGGAAAATCGTCGCGGAGCATCGGGTCAAGACGATGTTCAGTTCGCCGACCGCGCTTCGCGTTCTCAAAAAGCAGGATGTGTCGTACATGAAAAAACACGACATCGACTGCCTCCGGTACTTGTTCCTCGCCGGCGAGCCGCTCGACGAGCCCACGGCGCGCTGGGCCGCCGACTCGCTCGGCGTCGAGATCATCGACAATTATTGGCAGACCGAGACCGGATGGCCGATCCTTTCAGCGCAGCCCGGCATCGAGAATACCCCGCGCAAGTTCGGCTCGCCGTCGTTTCCCGTCTATGGTTACGACGTGAAACTTGTGGACGAAACGACGGGCGCGGTGGTCGGCGCCGGGGAAAAAGGCGTATTGACGATCGCACCGCCGTTGCCGCCGGGATGCATGACGACCGTGTGGGGCGACGATCGGCGGTTCGTGGAGACCTATTTCGAAACCTTGCCCGGCGAGCGCCTCTACTCGACGTTCGACTGGGCGACGCGCGACGAGGACGGCTACTATTTCGTGCTCGGACGCACCGATGACGTCATCAACGTCGCGGGCCATCGGCTCGGCACGCGCGAAATCGAAGAGGCCGTGCAGGCGCACGCCGGGATCGCGGAAGTCGCGGTGGTCGGCGTCGCCGACTCGCTCAAGGGACAAATGCCGGTCGCGTTTTGCGTCGTTAAAGATCCGTCGCGCGTCGCGACCGATGAGGCCGCCGCGGCCCTGCGGCGCGAGGTGCTCGATACCGTCGACCGCGAGTTGGGCGCGATCGCGCGGCCGGGTCAGGTGCATTTCGTCGCGCTGCTGCCGAAAACTCGGTCGGGCAAGCTGTTGCGCCGCTCGATCCAGGCGCTCGCCGAAGGACGTGATCCCGGGGACTTGACGACGATCGAGGACCCCGCGGCGCTCGATCAAATCAAGGCGGCACTGCAGCCGGAACGCCGAGCCTGAGCGACGCCCGCGCGGAGGTCCCGCCATGTCGCAGTCGGGCAATCGGCGATAATGGATGTTTTCGCCGCGATTTCCCCGATGTCGCCTCCCTCCGCTGCGCTTGCCGCGCATGTTCCGCTCGCGGTTGCAACCCGCGGTCCGGCCGTCGAAAGCATTCACTACGGCTCGGTTGCGGTCGTCGACCCTGACGGTCGCCTGCTGTATTCCGCCGGCGATCCCCACGCACTGACGTTCACGCGGAGTGCGTTGAAGCCGGTGCAGGCGCTGCCCTTTGTCGCGGCCGGCGGCGTGCAGAAGTTCCGCTTCGCAACGGAGCAAGTGGCGCTCCTGTGCGCGAGCCATTCGGGCGAGCCGCGGCATACCGATGCGGTTGCCGACATGCTCGCGAAAGCCGGATCGTCCGCGACAGACCTCCAATGCGGAACGCATGCGCCGGGATTCTACGAAGCACGCGGCGAGATACCGCCGCCGCCGCCGTATTCACCGCTTGCGCACAACTGTTCGGGCAAGCATGCGGGGATGCTTGCGTATTGCGCGATGTGCGGTCATTCGAAAGTCGATTACCTGAACTTCGACCATCCATTGCAGCAGGCGATCCGTGCGGCCGTCGCTCGATTTACCGGAATTTCCGCTGAAAAGCTTGTCGCAGGAATCGACGGATGCTCGGCGCCCAATTACGCGGTGCCGCTATCCGGGTTGGCGCAGGCGTACGCGCGCCTTGCATCGTCCGAGCCCGACCCGACTTACGGTGACGCGCCGCAGATGCTTGCGCATGCAATGACCGCGCACCCGGAGATGGTCTCCGGCGAGCGACGCAGCGATCTCGCGTTGATGCGCGCCGGACGCGGAGACTGGGTGACGAAAATCGGCGCCGAAGGCGTGCAGGCGATCGGCACCCGGGACTCCGGCCTCGGCATAGCGATCAAGGTGGCGGACGGCCAGAAGCGCGGACTCTACCCGGCCGTCGTCGGCGTGCTCGACGCGCTCGGCTTGCTCGACCGCCGCGCCGCCGACGAGCTCGCAGCCTGGGGCCATCCCGACCTTCGCAACTATCGTGGCATCCGAACGGGCGACGTTCAAAAGGTCCTTGTACTGGACAAATGCTGACGTTGGAGGCCCAGTGCGAAATAACGACATGCTCTGCGTGAACTTAGCGAAAGTGTATCGGTCTGTTGCGAGAAGCGTGCGCCGCGAGTTCTACTGCGACGACCGGCATCGACCGTCGCGTGAGTTCTCTACTGGTTGCTGCGCCCTCCGTTCGGCGGGCATAACAACAACATTGTTTCAGGGACTACCCGCTTAATGGGTGATCGAGAAATCGATCAACAGCTCGTCGAGCGAGCGCAGAGGGGCGATCGGCGCGCGTTCGAGCTGTTGGTTGCCAAGTACCAGCGCAAGCTGGCGAGACTGTTGTCGAGGTTGGTGCGCGACCCTGCGGAGGTCGAGGACGTGACGCAAGAGGCTTTCATCAAGGCGTATCGGGCGCTACCGAGCTTCCGCGGCGACAGCGCGTTCTATACGTGGCTGTACCGAATCGCGATCAACACGGCCAAGAACTATCTGGTCGCGATGGGGCGGCGGGCGCCCACGTCGACGGGTTTCGACCACGAAGACGCCGAGAGCTTCGAAGACGCCGAGCAGTTGCGCGACTCGGCGACGCCCGAAGGCGAGCTGATCGGCAAGCAGATCGCCGCGACGGTGAACCGCGCGCTGGAGCAGTTGCCCGACGATCTTCGCACGGCGATTACGCTGCGCGAGATCGAGGGGTTGAGCTACGAAGAGATTGCCAACGTTATGAATTGTCCCATCGGCACGGTGCGGTCACGCATCTTTCGCGCGCGCGAGTCGATCGCCGCGGAATTGCGGCCGCTCCTGGGCACCGACGAGACAAGGAGATGGTGATGAACGAGAACATTTCGCGTCTGATGGACGGCGAGATCGACGCGAGCGAAGTGGACGCCGTGTGCGTCGCGCTCAAGCGGCAGGACACGATGGTGACGTGGACGTGCTACCACGTCATCGGCGATGCGATGCGCGGATCGGGCGCGCCCCGCGAGGGCTTCGCGGCGAGCTTTGCGAAGCGATTCGCCGAAGAGCCCACCATGCTCGCGCCATCGCCCTTGCGCGCGCGCCCCTCGACGATCGCGACGTGGGGATGGGCGATCGCCGCCACGCTCGCCGCGGTGACCGTCGTCGGGTGGACCGCCACATCGTTGCTGGGTGAGACGCCCGCTGCCGTCGCGAAGGCCGGCGAAGCGATCGCGGTGAGCGCCGCGCGCGTGCGTCCGTCGACCGTTCCCGCCGACTACCTGCTCGCGCACCAGGAATATTCGCCCGGCGCGGCGATTCGCGGCGTCGGACCGTACGTGCGCGCGGTCACGACGCAGGGCGGCGACCGTCCCTAATTTCCCTTCTCCATCGATGGCTTCCACCCGTCTAGTTCCGCTCGTTCCATTCGCGCCGAAGGGCCGCCCCGACGCCTGCTCGATGCGGCGCACGGCCGCCCGAAGCCGCCTCGTGGGCAGTTCCCACCAGAATCCCCCTCAGGGGGCCGCGCAGCAGCGGAGCCGCAAGCGTGGGGGCCGTTTGTATGCATTGGCGCCGGTCGCCTGGGCGCTGTTGACGTTCGCTTCATCGGCGCGCGCCGACGATGCCGCGCAGTGGGTCGCACGCGTCGCACAAGCCGCGCGGCAACTGAATTACGTCGGCACGATCGTCTATCAGCAGGGTGCCCGCGTCGAAACGTCGCGGCTCACGCATTTGAGCGACAACGGCCGCGAGTACGAAAAGCTCGTCAATCTGGACGGGCCGGCGCGGGAGGTCGTGCGCACGCTGGGCGAAGTGCGCATCTATTATCCGGACGCGAAAATGGTCCGGATCGAGCCGCGCACGTTCCGCAACGCGTTTCCTTCGCTATCGCCCGAACAGCAAAAATCGCTGACGCAGTTCTACGATTTCCGCCTCGTCACCGGAGAGCGCGTGGGCGGCCACTCCGCGGACGTCGCGATCTTCGAGCCGAAGGATGGCCTTCGCTATGGGCATCGGTTCTGGGCCGACACGGCGACCGGGCTGCTCCTCAAGGCGCGCGTCATGAATGAGCGCGGCGAAGTCGTCGAGCAGTTCGCATTCACCGATTTGACCGTCAACGCCAAGATCGACCCGGCGATGGTCGAGCCCACGTTCGCGGCGGTTCCCCCGGATTGGACCGTCAAGGAAGCGTCCGCCGGCGAC
>DASXPO010000116.1:0-7027 GCA_036493535.1 Casimicrobiaceae bacterium | reverse complement strand
CCTGCTGATGCTCATCAACGATATTCTCGACCTGTCAAAGATCGAATCGGGAACGGTGGCGGTGGACGTTGGCGAGTTGCGCCTGGACGACCTGCACAGCTATGTCGATCGCACGTTCCGCCACGTGGCCGAGTCGAAGGGGGTCGGCTTCGACATTCTGCTGGCGCCGGACCTGCCGCGGTCGATGTTCACCGACGCCAAGCGGTTGCAACAAATCGTCAAGAATCTCCTGTCCAACGCCTTCAAATTCACGCACCAGGGGCAGGTGACGCTGACGGTGGAGTCCACGCAGTCGGGTTGGGACACCGACAACGAGGAGCTGAATCGGGCGCCGACCGTGCTGGCGATCGCAGTGTCGGACACGGGCATCGGCATCCCGCCGGACAAGCAGCAGATCATTTTCGAGGCGTTCCAGCAGGCCGACGGCAGCACGAGCCGCAAATACGGCGGCACGGGATTGGGGCTTGCCATCAGCCGCGAATTGGCGCGATTGCTCGGGGGCGAGATCCGCCTGATCAGCACGCCGCGCGTCGGCAGCACGTTCACGCTCTACTTGCCGCGCAACTATGTGCCCGTACGCGCGACACGCAAAGCATCGTCGGCCGTTCAGGTCGCCGCTGGCGACGTCATCGATGTGAGCGACGACGAAACCGCCGCGGCCATGACCGCGAAAGGCAACGGCCACGACGCGCTGCCATTGCGCGATCGAATGGTCGCGGCCGCCGCGCAGCCATTCAGCGACGATGATCGAGACCTCGTCGGACTCGGCGCTCCCGTGCTTTTGGTGGTCGAGAACGATTCGATGTTCGCGCGCCTGTTGCGTGACGCCGCTCGCGAACGCGGCTTCAAGGCGATCACGACGGCGTCGGGCGCCGAAGCGGTTGGCTTGATCGCCGAGTTCAAGCCGTCGGCCATCACGCTCGACATCTCGCTGCCCGATATCAAGGGTTGGCGCGTGCTGGACCGGCTCAAGAACGACATCGCGACGCAGCACATACCCGTGGCGGTCATCTCGACGGACGACTCGCGCGAACGCGCTCTCGCGGCGGGCGCTTACGCGTTCGTCGCCAAGCCGATTCAAAGCAAGGACGTCATCGACCAGTTGCTTGGCCACCTGCGTGACTACGTGGCACGATCCGAGAAGCGTGTCCTGATCGTCGCGGAGGAGAAGAGCGCCCGCGACGCGTTCGCCGCTGAGCTCGCGAGCGACGACATCGAGCTCGTCGCCGCCGCGGATTGGTCGAGTGCCATGGGGACGCTCAAGACCGAATCGATCGATTGCATGGTGATCGACGCGAACCTTCCCGCCCTGCCCGCGGGGTTCGATTCGGTGCGCTCCGCGTTCGCCACGAGCACGCCGGCGCTGCCGATCGTCGTCTACGGTGACGCGTATTGGATCGGCGATTTGCGGGTCGACATCGAGGACGGGCGTAGCGCGGTCGTCCGCACCGCCCAGACGCCGCAGCAGCTGATCGCTCAGGTGAGCGTCCTGCTCCATCGCGTCGCTGCCAAGATGCCGGAGTCGCATCGGCATGCGTTGCGGGGACAGAACGAATCGGGGCAGGAGCTCAAGGGGCGCCGAGTGATGGTGGTCGACGACGACGTCCGCAACATTTTTGCGCTGACGTCGCTGCTCGAGGATCACGGCATGGTGGTGGTCGCGCACGATAACGGCCGTGACGCCGTCCGGTCGATCGAGGCTCAACCGGATGTCGATGCGGTTTTGATGGACATCATGATGCCGGAACAGGACGGTATCGACACGATCCGCGAGATCCGCAAAATCCGCTCGGTGCGCGACGTTCCGATCATTGCGGTCACCGCCAAGGCGATGAAGGGCGATCGCGAAAAATGCATGGAAGCCGGCGCGTGGGATTACCTGTCCAAGCCCGTCGATCCGGGACTTCTGGTCGGCGTCCTGCGTGCGTGGCTCGGGCATTGATCCTTTCATTCGGGGCCGAACTGCAATGAATGACGAACGCGCCAACATCCTGATCGTCGACGATCGGCCCGAGCAGCTTTTTGTGCTGCGTACCGTGCTCGAGGATCTGGGTCAGAACATCATCACGGCGACGTCGGGTGAGATGGCGCTCAAGCGTGTGCTGGCGCACGATTTCGCCGTGATTCTGCTCGACGTCAACATGCCGGGCATCGACGGCCTGGAAGCGGCGGCGTTGATTCGGAGCCGCAAGCGATCCGCGCACGTCCCGATCATTTTCATCACCGCCGACTACCACGACGAGACGCACACGGCACGCGGCTACGCGCTCGGCGCCGTCGACTATATCGCGTCGCCGGTGGTGCCCGACGTGCTGCGCACGAAGGTGAAAGTCTTCGTCGATCTGTATTTGTACGCCCAGCGCGAACGCGGACGGATCGAGGCCGAAGCCGCTCTGGCCGAAGAGCGTGCGGCGCGCGATGCAGCCGAGCGGGCGGAGCGCCGCTCGGCATTCCTCGCCCAAGCGACGACCGCGCTCGCACAATCACTCGACCTCGAGGCGACGATGCGCCACGTGGCCGGCCTTGTCGTGCCCGTTCTCGGCGATATCGCAGTCCTGCATTTGTTGGCGCGCGACAGCGAGGCGCCCCGAACGATCGTCGCGCAGTGTGACGCCGCGTCTTCGGCATCCGTCGCGGTCACGGCCGTCGATGGCATTGAAGATCCGTGGCTTGCGGCGCTGGTCGAGGCGCTGTCGCCGAACGAGCGCGGCGTCGCGGTCAATTGCAGCATAACGCTGAAGATGGAAGGCCTGCGGACGATCGCGCATGAAACGCCGATCTTGCTCGTGCGAGATCGCTTCGTCGATTCGCTCGCGCTGCTTTCGCTCAATGCCAGCGGTCGGCTGCTCGGCGTGATCGCGCTTGGATTCGCTTCGGGCCGAACGCTCGACGCCGAAACGCTGTCGACGGCGATCGATCTTTCGGCGCGCGCGTCGATCGCGCTCGACAATGCGGCGCTTTTTCGACGCATCCGCGAAGAGGATCGACGCAAAAACGAATTCCTGGCGATGCTGGCGCACGAGCTGCGCAATCCACTCGCGCCGATCGGCAACGCGCTGCATATACTCGACGCCGACGAATCGAGCACGCCGCGCTCCGCCTGGGCGCGAAGCCTGATTCGGCGCCAGTTCGACCTGCTGGTTCGGCTGGTCGACGATCTGGTCGATGTGTCGCGTATCAATCGCGGCAAGATCGAGCTGCGCATCGAGTTGGTCGACCTGGCGCGTGTGGTCGAGCTGGCGATCGAAACCTGCCGTCCGCAGATCGACTCGATGCGGCATATGCTGGAGGTGAAATTGCCGACGACGCCGCTGTTCGTTCGCGGCGACTTCGCGCGCATCGCGCAGATCACCGGCAATCTGCTCTCCAATGCAGCAAAGTACACGGAGCCGGGCGGAAGAATCGAGGTTGCGGTCGAGGCCGCAGAGGATGAAGTCGTGCTGCGCGTACGCGATACAGGGATGGGGATACCGAAGGAAGCGCTGCTCGGGATCTTCGAGCTTTTCACGCAACTCGATCGGACGATCGATCGCGCGAAGGGCGGGCTGGGCATTGGCCTGACGGTCGTTCAGCGCCTCGTGGAAATGCAGGGCGGGACAGTGGTCGCGAACAGCGAAGGGCCAGGTCGCGGAAGCGAGTTCACCGTGCGCCTTCCGGCGGGACACCCGGTGACCGCCGCGCAACCGCTGCGTTCCGATGGAGCGGATACGATCGCGGCCCGCTCCCTTTCAGTCTTGATCGTCGACGACAATCGCGATGTCGCCGAAAGCACGGCGACGCTGCTCGAGATCGCCGGACACGACGTGCACATCGCGTACGACGGCGTCAGCGCCTTGAGTGTCGCCGCCAAAGTGCGTCCGCAACTCGCGCTAATCGATATCGGGCTGCCGGGCATGGACGGCTATGAAGTGGCGCGACGATTGCGCCGTGATCCGGTGCACAGCGGCGCTTGGATTTGTGCGCTGTCCGGCTACGATTCCGAGGACGATCGCGACAAATCGGCACGAGCCGGATTCGATCACCATTTCGTGAAGCCGCTCGATCCCGCGCGACTCGAAGAAACGCTGGCCGCTCTCACGGCTGCGCGTGCGGGGAACGTCGTTCCGTTTCGCGCGCCCGGAACGGCGCCTTCCGCCACGGCGACCGGCACGCGTTAGGCGGAGCGCGGGGCCGTCCGGCGTCGGCCTGCTAAGCTTGCCGACGGGCGCATGCCCGGAAGCGAGTCTCATGGCCAATCATCCCGACGTGACCAACATGGCGCTGTTCTGCGATTTCGAGAATATCGCGCTCGGCGTGCGCGACGCCAACTACGAAAAATTCGACATCGGCAAGGTGCTCGAGCGGCTGCTCCTGAAGGGGAGCATCGTCGTCAAGAAGGCCTATTGCGATTGGGAGCGCTACAAGACGTTCAAGGCGCCGATGCACGAAGCGTCGTTCGAGCTGATCGAGATCCCGCATCTGCGTCAATCCGGCAAGAATTCGGCCGATATCCGAATGGTCGTCGATGCACTCGATCTTTGCTACACGAAGTCGCACGTCGACACGTTCGTCGTCATCAGCGGCGATTCCGATTTCTCGCCGCTGGTCTCGAAGCTCCGGGAAAACGCGAAGACCGTGATCGGCGTCGGAGTCAAGAATTCGACGTCCGATCTGCTGATCGCGAACTGCGACGAATTCATCTACTACGACGACCTCGTCCGCGAAAAGAAAAAAGCCGCGACACGCCGGCGTACGAGCAAAGGTCCGGCCAAGCCGCGGCCGAGCGCGAAAAAAGCAGCGGAAGAAGCGCCGACCGGTGTCGCGGAGCCGGCGGAGGAGGCGACGTCGAGTCCCGCTCCTTTGAAGACCGACGACGAAAAAACTGACGAGGCCGTCGATCTGGTGGTTGAAACGGTCGACGCGTTGGTGCAGGAACGCGGCGCCGAGGAAAAAATCTGGGGTTCGATGATCAAACAGGCGCTCAAACGCCGCAAACCCGGTTTCAACGAATCGTATTACGGCTTCCGCTCGTTCAACACGCTGCTCGAAGAAGCGGCACGTCGCGGCGAGCTCGCGCTCGAGCGGGACGAGAAGTCCGGCGGCTACATCGTGCGGCTGACCGCCACTGAGGAGTGAGTCGGCGCGGCCGCCCGCAGCGCTTCGGTCGGCGGCGCCAACCGCGTGATCGTCACGTCGACGTGCGGCTCGGCCACCTTGACCGTATGCATCGCATCGGCGGAATGAATGGAGCGGAGGCCCTCGAAAAGCATCCGGCCGCTCAGCAGGAACACGAGCGCAAGCACGGCGAACCACACGAACTCGAACCGCCCTCGGTTGTTGCCAGCGCCCGATGCGCTCGGGCCGCCTCGACTGTGCACGAGGTCGGACAGGGCGGCGCGCTGAGCGCCGGTCCAATCCGGCGTGTGTTTGCGAATCGCGCGTTGGCGGCAGACGATTCCGGGCCGTCTGCCGACTTCGAATGTGAGCGTTGTTGCCATTTCGATCTCCGGGTCATGTGGATGCCACGCGAAGAAGTGTAGTGGCGAAGCGACCCCCTCACAATCGATTAATATTGATGATAAAGTGTTAGTTCCTCTCACATATCGAGCGCAGGACTGAGTGGATCCTCGGATTCCTCCGATGCAGGCGCTACGCGCGCTCGAGGCGGTTGCGCGCACCGGCAGCCTCACAAAGGCCGCGGAAGGACTTCATCTGACGCACGGCGCGATCAGCCATCAGTTGAAAGGGCTGGAAGAGGATCTCGGTATCCGTCTGACCGAGCGCGCCGGCCGCGGAATTCGATTGACCGACGAGGGCGCGCGCTTCGCGACACGCGTGCGGGTTGCGCTGGCCGAGCTCGCAGAGGCGGTGCGCGAAGTGAGCGAGCACAGCAATCCGCGGCAATTTCGGGTAAGCGTGATGCCGTCGTTTGCGGCGCGTTGGCTATTGCCGCGAATCGGGCGCTTCCTTGCCGCGCACCCCGATATCGATCTCGACGTTCGCGCGACGTCGCTCCTCGTCGATTTTCGGCGCGACGACGCCGAAGCGGCGATTCGGTACGGCGCCGGCAGCTACGTCGGCGTCGTGTCCGAGCATTTGATGGACGACGTCTACTTTCCCGTGTGCAGCCGCAAGATCGACGGCGGCTTGCCGAAGCGTCCGTCCGATTTGTCGCGTTACTTGTTACTGCGCTCGGATGCCCAGGTCTGGCAGACCTGGTTTCGCGCGGCGGGGCTCGACTGGCCGGAGCCGACGCGCGGCCCGATCTTCAACGACGACTCTCATTTGATGCAGGCGGCGATCGAAGGACAAGGTGTCGCGCTCGCCCGAAGCTCGTTGATCGGCAACGACATCGTGAACGGCGTGCTCGTGCGCCTCTTCGACATCGAGGTCCCGTCGCCGTGGCGTTGTTACCTGGTCTACCCCCCTAGCCTCGCGCAGTCGCCGAAGCTCGCGGTATTCCGGCAGTGGTTGCGTGACGAGATCGAGCGCGACGCAAAAATGCCACAAAACCTCGGCTCGCGACCCGGTGCCGCAGGCAAGAAGTCGCGTACGCCGGGATCGCCGCGCGCTCGATCCTAGACTGCCGCCCGCTTGATGGGCGCATGATGCATTCGATCACCGACACGATGCGCTTGTTGCAGTTCGGCGACTCGATGTTGCCCGTCGGCTCCTTTTCCTTTTCGAACGGCCTCGAGGCCGCGGTTGCGCAGCGCGTCGTTCACGATGTCGCTTCGTTGCGCGAGTTCGTCGAGACGGCGCTGCATCAAGCGGCGACGGCCGACGGCATTGCGCTGATCGAAGCGCATCGTGCCGCCGCTGCCGCCGCTATCGATCGCGTGATCACCGCTGATCGCGCCGTATTCGAACGCAAGCTCAACGAGGAGATGCGCACGATGACGCTCCGGATGGGGCGCAAGCTCGCGGAGATGGCGATGCATGTCGCGCCGTCGCCGCTGATCGGAGAATGGCTCGGCCGAATCGAACGGCGGCAAACGGCGGGAACCTTTCCGATCGGCCTGGCGCTCGTGTTCGCGGCACGCGGGCT
>DASXPO010000115.1:0-5462 GCA_036493535.1 Casimicrobiaceae bacterium | reverse complement strand
AAGGCGCACGCGGCGCTCCGGCGTCAACAGGCCGAATATCGGTGCGTTACGATTGCCTTTTTGCGCGAGCGCCGCGAGCTCGGCACGCGCACTTTGCATTTCCGCATGGACGCGGCGCGCCCGCACCGGAAGAGCTCGACCGTATTCGGTGATGAGCATACCTCGCGCACGCCGTTCGAAGAGCGTGACGCCGAGCTCGGACTCCAGCCTGTGAATCGAACGCGACACGGCCGACTGTGCACGGAACAAGGCGAAGCCCGCGCGATTGGCGCTGCCGTGATCGGCAACCGCGAGGAATGCTCGCAACTGGCGTAACTCGGGTTGCATCGACGGGTCGGTGATCAAACGAGCGCGAGTCTACCGAACGTGCGCGGGTTATTGGGCGACCGATAAGAATTTTCGATAACTATACACAGCGGTAGATTTATCTCATCATGCTTTGCGGCACCACAATCCGGTGACCGGCTCCCGGGCCGCCCACCGATAAGCTATGACGATATCCGGAGGAACCCATCTCATGCGTCTCATCGCTCGCATTTTTTTCGCTCTGCTCGGCCTTGCATTCGCGCAACCGTCGTTCGCCCAGGGCGAACCCATCAAAATCTTCGGATTGGTCGAGTTATCTGGAACGGGCACCACGTCGGGCACCAATTTCAACGACGGCGTGAAGCTCGCCGTGAAAGAGATCAACGCCGCCGGCGGCATCCTCGGTCGTAAGATCGAATATTCGGCGAGCGACACGCAGTCCCAGGCGCAGGTCGCGAAAACGCTCGCCGTGAAAGCGGTCGACGAGGGCGCCTATGTCGTGATGGGCCCCGTCTTCTCCGGCTCGATCATCGTCAGCATGGCGGAAACGCGCCGCGCCGAGATACCCAATTTCACCGGCGGCGAAGCGGCTTCGATCACGCAACAGGGCAATCCCTACATTTTTCGGACCGCCTTCACGCAGACGACCTCGATGCCGAAAGTCGCTCGTTATATCAAGGAGAAGCTGAATGCGAAGAGCGTGGCGATCATCTATACCAACAACGACTTTGGCAAGGGCGGGCGCGATGTGTTCGTGAAGGCGCTCGAGCCGCAGGGTATCAAGGTCGTCGCCGACATCTCGACCGATCCCGGACAGCTCGATTTTTCGGGTGCGGTGCTGAAAGCGAAACAGTCGAACGCCGATGCGTTGTTCGTGTACACCAACGAGGAGGAAGCGGCGCGTGCGCTGCGCGAGCTCCGCAAGCAGGGCTATGACAAGCCGATCGTCGGTGAAACGGTGCTCACGAGCCAGAAGGTGATCGAGCTGGCGGGCGACGCGGCGAACGGCGTCGTCGGACATGTCGGCCTCACCGCGGACGCGCCCGATCCCGGCATCCGCGCCTTCGCGGCAAAGTTTCAAAAGGAATACAACTACAAGCCCGATCACAACGGCGTCAAAGGCTACACTGCGATGTACATCGTCAAGGCCGTCACCGAGAAAATCGGCAAAGTCGATCGGAAGGCATTCGCCGATGCGATGCACGGCATCAAGCTGTCCGCAAAAGATTATCCCGGCATCCTGATGGACGTGAGCTTCGACAAGAACGGCGATCTCGATCGCGAAAGCTTCATGACCAAGGCGGTCAATGGTAAGCAAGAGGTCATCGCTACGCTGCCGGCCGCATCCGCACAGTAAGCGTCGACGACCCGGAGACAATCGAGCATGGCAGACCAGAACACCTTCGGCATCGCCGGGCTTTTGGGATGGCCCGTGGCGCATTCGCGCTCGCCGGCGATCCACAACCACTGGCTCGCGCATCACGGGATCGCGGGTCACTATGTGCTGTTTCCGGTGCCGCCCGAAAAGCTCGAAGCCGCCGTACGCGGTATGGCGACGCTCGGTTTGCGCGGGTGCAACGTGACCACGCCGCACAAGCAGGCGATCTTTCCGTTGCTCGACCGCGTTGACGAGCTCGCGCGCAGGATCGGCGCGGTGAACACCGTCGTCGTCGAACAGGACGGAACGCTCACTGGCTTCAACAATGACGGCAACGGATTCATCCAGAGTCTTCGCGATGTGGATTCCCAATGGCGTCCCGACAGCGGGCCGATTTTGGTTTTGGGCGCAGGCGGGGCCGCGCGCGCCGTGGTGGCAAGTCTGGCCGCACAAGGCGCCAAGGAAATTCGCATCACGAATCGCACGAGCGCGAAGGCACGGGAAATCGCCGATGCGGTCGGTCCCATGGTGAAGGTCGTGCCGTGGGAGCAGCGCGAAGCGGCGCTCGACGGCGTTGCAATGCTGGCGAATGCGACAAGCCTCGGATCGGCCGGCAAGGCGCCGCTCGAGATATCGCTCGATGGGCTACCAAAGAATGCGGTGGTCGGCGATCTCATCTATGTTCCGCCGGAGACGCCGCTGCTTGCGGCGGCACGCACGCGCGGAAATATCACCGTGAACGGACTGGGCTTGCTGCTCAATCAGGCCCGGCCTGCGTTCAACGCATGGTTCGGCGTCATGCCCGAGATCACGCCCGCGCTGCGCCAGGCGATCGCCGCGACTTTCTAGACGAGTACTTATCGTGGACGTTGGAATCTTCGACGAGCCGAAGATTGATTGTCACGTCCACGTGCTTGACCCGGCGCGCTTTCCATACGGCGCGGACACGCATTACGCCCCGTCGGGTCAGGAGATCGGCACGCCTGCGCAACTCGCGCAAGTGATGGATGCGTACGGCGCGCAATGCGCGCTGCTGGTCGGTCCGAATTCCGGCTACGGTCTCGACAATGCCTGCATGCTCGACACGCTCGCGCGCGGCGAAGGGCGTTACAAGGGCATCGCCGTCGTCGCGAACGACGCGACGATCGACCTGCTCGAGCGGCTCAAGGCTCGCGGTGTCGTAGGCGTTGCATGGAACGTGACGCACTACGGCGTCGATCATTACCGCGATGCAGCGCCGCTTCTCGAGAAGCTCGCCGCGGCCGATATGTTCGTCGACATCCAGACTGAACACGATCAGTTCGTTCAAATGATGCCGATGCTCACTCGATACAGCGTGCGTCTGCTGATCGACCATTGCGGCCGTCCGACGGTCGACGCCGGCCTCGATCAGCCGGGCTTCCGCGCGCTGCTGGAGCTCGGCGCCATGAAACGTGCGTTCGTCAAGCTCTCGGGTTTTGCGAAATTTTCGCGCGAGCCCGCCCCGCACCGCGATGTGTGGCCGTTCGTGGAGGCACTCGTCGGGGCATTCACGCTCGATCGCTGTTTGTGGGCATCGGACTGGCCGTATTTGCGCGCGACGATGCACATCGACTACGGCGTGCTGCTTCAGCTCGTGGTTACGATGTTCCCCAACGCGTCCGATCGACGCCGGCTGCTGTGGGAGACCCCCCATGCGCTGTTCGGATTTGCGTGACCATTTCGCACAGGAAGAATCCGCCGCGCATCGACGGTATGACGCAGGCGTCGCTATTCGGCATGTCGCTCGCTTCGCCCTGGGAGACGTCTGATATATTAGATATACTAGATGAAAGCAAACAAGCTCATCGAGCAAATGGCCGAAGTTCGTTCCAAAAAACACCGCATGCTCGCGCCGCGCAGCGCGCGTCGGCTTCCGGCCGCGCACCATTCCCCCGACACGAGCCCCCGCGTGGGGACGGCGTCCGCAGCTGTTTATCGCCTGCTCCGAGATGAAATCGTCTGGTTGCGGCGCAAGCCGGGCGAGCCCATTGCCGAAAGGGACATCGCGCAGGCGCGGGGCATCAGCCGCACGCCGGTGCGCGAAGCGCTGCTGCGACTCGCCGCCGAGGGGCTCGTTGATACGATCTCCAAATCCGGCACCTTTGTCGCGCGCATCCCATTGGCGGCGCTTCCTGAAGCCATCGTCGTTCGCCAGGCGCTCGAGCAGGTCACGGCGCGGGCTGCGGCGCAGCGGGCGCGACGCAGCGATGTCGCGACCTTGCGGGCGACGCTGGAACGGCAGCGCGAAGCAGAAGCTGCGGATGATCGCGTCGCCTTTCATCGCGCCGACGAAGCGTTTCATGCCGGCATCGCGGCCGCCGGTGGCTATCCCGGCATTTGGTCGCTTATTCAGAACGTGAAGACACAGATCGATCGGTATCGGCTGCTCACGCTGCCGCAGCCGGGGCGCATGCTTCGCGTGGTGAAGGAGCACGTCGCGGTCGTGACGGCAATCGAGCGACATGATCCGGATCGCGCCGCGACAGCGATGGCGGGGCATCTCGACGGACTGCGTATCAGCATGGAAGACATCCGGCGCATGAATTCGGATTTTTTTTACGAGGACATTCACAGCGAAGAGAACCTGCTCGCTTGAACACGCCCGCGAGCGGTTCGATCACGTGGTAAGGTCTTTACACAAGGAGGACGACATGGTCGATCGACGCAACTGGGTTTTACGCGGCGCAGCCGCCGTATTGGTACTCGCTGGTCTCGCGCATGGCGAAATGGCGTTTGCGCAACAGAAGCTGGTCCTCAAGGCGTCCGACGTGCATCCGGACGGCTATCCGACCGTCGCTGCGATCCAGAGCATGGGCAAGAAGCTCGAGGCGGCGACCAATGGTCGCATCAGCGTGCAAATGTATCCGTCGATGCAGCTCGGCGGAGAAAAAGAAGCGATCGAGCAAGCGCAGGTGGGCGCGTTGCAGCTGGCGCGCGTGAGCGTGGGCGCTTTGGGTCCGGTGGTCGACGAGTTGAACGTCTTCAATCTGCCCTATCTCTTTCGCAGTACCGCGCATATGCAGAAGGTGATCGACGGGCCGATTGGCCAGGAGCTGTTGGATAAGGTGAGCAATAGTCCCAAAGCGGGGCTTATCGGCCTCTGCTGGATGGACGCCGGCGCGCGCAGTCTTTACGACACCAAAAAGCCGATCAAGAGCATCGAAGACCTCAAAGGGATGAAGTTTCGCGTCATGGGCAATCCGATGTTCGTCGACATGATGAATGCGCTCGGCGGCAACGGCGTGTCGATGGGCTACGACCAGGTGTTCAATGCGCTGCAAACAGGCGTCGTCGACGGCGCGGAGAACAATCCGCCGAGCTTCGTGTTCGACAATCATTACACGGTCGCCAAGTACTACACGCTCGACGAGCATTTGATCGTTCCGGAAATTCTGGTGATGTCGAAGAAGACCTGGGATGCGCTTTCGCCGGCCGATCAGGCCCTGGTCAAAAAGTTCGCTCGCGAAGCGCAACTCGAGGAACGCCAGCTCTGGGCCAAATACGAAACAGATGCCATGAACAAGGCCAAGGCCGCCGGCATCCAGGTGATCGAAATCGCCGACAAGAAGCCGTTCCAGGACGCGGTCAAGCCGGTCTGGGACAAATACGGCCCGAAGTACGCCGAGACGGTGAAGCGCATTCAAGCGGTGCAATGATCGCGTAACGCTGCGCGAGGGAGACGTGTCTCGGTAGAGGGCGCGAGCCTGGCGCGCGTACTGCGACGAGCGGAGGAAACGTGGCGAAGACCTATCGCAGC
>DASXPO010000114.1:0-5807 GCA_036493535.1 Casimicrobiaceae bacterium | reverse complement strand
TCCTGCTGCCAGCGCGTCGTGCCGGTCGAAAGCTTCGCGCGGAGATCGTTCGACATCGCCGCCGCTTCGCTGCGTATTTCGTCCATCGTGCGCCTGCCGATCCCCGTGTCGATCAGCTGGAAGGCGGCCTCGCGTCCGCTTTTCTCGTTCAGCACGAGCGTCGACTCGATTTCGTTGAAGCGCTTGCCGATCAGGCCCGTCATCTTGGTGAGGCGGTCGCGGACCTGCATCGAGCCGTCTTGCGAAACCGATTCGCGCAACAACGCAAGCGACGGGTCGAGCTTCTGGAGCGCGTTCTTGTAGGGCTCTAGGTAGGTCGGGTCGCCGGTCAGCAGGTAGCCGCGTTGCGCCGTTTCCGCGTCGACGACGAGTTGCATCACGTCATTGAGGCGCGCTTCCATCTCGAGCGCGGTCGTGCTTTGCCGGTTTGCCACATCGAGACGGCGATAGCCGAACTCGGAGAACACCAGCACCGCGATCGAGACGATGACGCCAAGCGCCAGCGGCAGAAGAACCTTCAGTGGAAACGGACGGGTCATCCCGGTGGAGCGAATCCGGCCTGCGAATGGGAAGAGTTGAAAGGGACTATACGCATTCGCACCATCGCGCTCAAGGCAGAAGCGCTGGTGCGGGTGTCGGTGTGTGTCCTACCGCGATTTCAGCTTATCGCCGATACGTCGATGGACCGCGGAGGCCGATACTCGGTTCCAGTTCTGCGGCTTGCGGGAGTGAAGAAATGGAAAACAACCGGGTTCCGCAAGCCGGTGCAACGCCAAGCTCCCTACCCTCGTCTCAAGCGAGGGACCCTCGACGTCGCGACACCGCGGCGTCTTTTTTTTGGTCCGTCGCGGCGAGTTATGATCGAATTGGCGCTTCGCACGCGGACTTTTGCGCGCACGCCGACACCGCCGCGCCGCCGTTCGCGTATCGGCGGTCCCGGTCTGATTGAGCGGGATATGGGCGCGGTCGCGGCGGCGCGTTCCGAATGTTCTGCGCTCGCCGCGACAACACACTGGTCTCGTGTGGCGCGCTCGGCGATCGACGCTCGTCGAGCTTGCTCGATCGGTTACGACTTGCCCTTGTCCTTTTCGGGGCTCGATGTGCTCGTGGGCGGTGGGGTGGAGCTGGCGCTCGACGACTTATCGGAACTCGATGAGCTCGATGACGCGCCCGACGGCGGTGTCGGACTCGAGGAGCTCGGGCTTGATTGACCGGACGAGGCCATCGAAGACGATGACGGCGACGATGACGAGGGGCTCGATGGGCTGCTCTTCGACATGCTCGACGAGGTTGGTGGCGTCGTTGACGACGTGCTTTGGCGATCGCTGCAGGCCACGGCCAATAATGCCGCGGCAATCGCGACGGACAGTACGGAAGCTTTCATTTGCTTCTCCTTTCGTGACGAATGCGAATAGACGAACGGAAGGCCGGGCGAGCGGACCCCCGTCGTGTATTCACCGTACCGATCAGGCAGGGCGCACACCATCGGTTCGATCCCGAAGGGAATGTAGGAGGTTGCCGACGCCCCCGCACGATTTGCAACTGGCCGCGGACAGCGATGCTCGGGATGTCGTGCGTCGCCTCACAGGGGTCGCCTTAGTCATTGATGCAACGATGGTTTCACGTCGCATTCGAGCTGGCACGAAGCCTGCGCTCTGATTTCTTGTCGCAGGGTCGCGGCTATCACCACAAGGGAATTGACATGCTCTATTACGCCGTCGTGTTTTTCATTGTGGCCCTGATCGCCGCGCTGTTCGGCTTCGGTGGAATTGCCGCCGGAGCCGCGGGAATCGCCAAGATCCTGTTCATCATTTTCCTGATCGTATCGATCGTCACCTTTCTCATGTCGCTGGCCAGGAAATAGCACGCGATCGAGTCGGAGAGAACGGACATGTCCACAACCGCCGAAGCGTTATCCACCCGCACCGGAGTGCAGTCGATTCCAACCGCGATGTCGGCGGACATGGATCGACTTTCGCGCGACTTCCGCCAATTCATCTCGGACTGCGAAGCATTGCTCAAGAACGCGCAGACGCTTTCGAGCGAAGGCGCAGCGGTGGCGCGAGCGGAGCTCGTACGCAAGATGGCGGATGCCCGCGTCAAGCTCAATGAGCTCAAGCTGTCCGCCGGCGAACGCGCCATTCAGGCGCGCGGAGCGACCGAAGACTATGTTCGCCGCGAACCGATGAAATCGGTGCTCATTGCGGCCGCCGTGGGCGCCGTCGTCGCGCTCGTTGTCGCGAGACGTTAAAGGAAACCTCATGGCCGACACTCAATCGCGCGGAAACCAGAATCCTGCCGGATCGAATTCCGAGCCCCGCTTGACCGACGTCAAGACGTTGCGCCAGCGGGCGCGCGCGAACCTCGAGGAGGGCGCCGTCACGTCGGGATACGGTGCCGATCGCGACACCGTCGTCAAGATGCTGAACGACGCGCTGGCGACGGAACTCGTGTGCGTCCTCCGCTACAAACGCCATTACTTCATGGCCCAGGGGTTGAGCTCGGAATCGGTGAAGGACGAGTTCCTGGAGCACGCTGGCGAGGAGCAGGAGCACGCGGATCGAATCGCCGAGCGCATCGTGCAACTGGGCGGCGAGCCCGATTTGAATCCCGCCACTCTAGCCACGCGCGCGCACTCCGAGTACGTCGAAGGCAACTCGCTCGTCGATATGATCAAAGAAGACCTGGTCGCCGAGCGGATCGCGATCGAAAGTTATCTTGAGATGGTCGAGTATCTGGACGGCAAGGACCCGACGTCGCATCGGATGATGCGCGATATCCTGGCCGTCGAAGAAGAGCACGCCGAGGATCTCAACTCGCTGCTGCAGGGCCTCAAGGCGAGTTGATCGCTCGTCTCTGGTTCGCTGCGTCGCCCGCGTTGAATTGGTGCCGCGCGATCCCCATCTGGCTCGAAGCGCCGCTGGTATCATGGCGGTGCTGTTCTGTTTTCCCGGCCGCCGTAGGGCCGGCTCGATCGAATACCGGGGGTGAACTGGTTTCGACGGGGGTTGCAAAGCAGCGCGGGGCATGCCGAGGCGCTTGTCCTCGTTAAACTCGAGCAATCGCAAATTTAACTGCGAACGACGAAACGTACGCTCTGGCGGCTTAACCCCGCCGGACCTCGCACCGGGCGGCGCTCAGCCCGGGTGATGCGCGGGTAATACCGCAAGTCACGGCGAGGACCCTTTGAGCGATCGCGCGCGGTCGGGCCGCTTGGCCGTAGCGCTAAAGCAAGGCGGCTGGTTCGCCCGCAGCCCGTCCGTCGGCGGTGGGAGGACGAGATCCAAATGGCGAGACTAAGCATGTAGTCCCGACTGTGGAGTGCTTCCGGACGCGAGTTCGATTCTCGCCACCTCCACCAATAAATGAAAAGGCCGCGAAAGCGGCCTTTTTGTTTTTTCCGGGTGCCCGCCCCATGGCACAATCAAATCGGGCAAGCCGATTTTCAAACAGAGGCCTGTTGTCCATTTACCGGGAGAGAACATCCAGGTCATCCATCAACGTAACAACGTAGCAGGGAGGGTGAGAATGAAACGTGCTGCAATGCTGATACTAACGACTGCGGCGTTCGGCGTCGGGTTGCCGAGCGAAGCGGCTATTTACACCGCAACTCTCAGCGGCGCCAACGAAAATCCGGCGACTCCTTCCGTCGGCACCGGCAATACAACCGTCACGATCGACACGACGGCACACACACTGCAAGTCATCGTCTCGTTTTCAGGTCTCACGTCGGGCACGACGGCGTCGCATATTCACTGCTGCGTCGCGCCGAACGGCAACGCAGGCGTCGCGACCACGACGCCGACGTTCACTGGATTTCCTCTCGGCGTTACCAGCGGATCGTATAACCATGTGTTCGACACCACGCTTGCATCGAGTTGGAACCCGGCCTTCATCACGGGCAACGGCGGAACGCCGGCGGGTGCCGAAGCGGCTCTCGCGGCGGGGCTAGCAGCCGGGCAGGCGTACCTGAACATCCATACGACCAATTTCCCGAGCGGCGAGATCCGCGGCTTTCTTGCGGTCGCCTCGGCAACGTCAGCCGTCGTACCGACGCTCTCGCAGTGGATGATCGGTTTGCTCGGCGTGGTGATCGTATTCGCCGGTTATTTCGCGCTGCGCCGACGGTCGGCGTAACTTCCTCGCAGCTCCAGGACATGGCCGCTTTGCGGCCATGTTTTTTGCGCCGCGCGGAATCCCTTCCTATGACGCTGACATTTCGTCCTACAATGAGCAAAAGCATTTCCTCGTGCGCGCATGACTTCGGATAACCCATCGGTCCGTACGCGTTGGCTGCGAAGACTTCGCAATACCTTCGTCGGCGTCGTTGCAGCGGTCGCGTTCATCGCGATCCTGGGGTTCTTCGTCGTACCGCCCGTTGCGCGAGCGCAAGTCGAAAAACTCGCGACTCAGGCACTCGGGCGGCAGGCGACGCTCGGTCAGGTCGCGTTCAATCCGTTTACGCTCAAAGCGACACTGCGCGATTTCAAGCTCGCAGACCGCGATGGTCAGCACACGCTGCTCGCGTTCGAAACGCTCGAGGCTGATCTCTCGTCGGCATCGCTGTGGCACCGCGCGCCGGTATTCGATGCCGTGCGCCTCGTGGGGCCTCATCTCGATCTGATCCGCAACACGGACGGCACGTACAGCATCTCGGATCTGATCGAGCGGATGCTCGCGCAGCCCGACGGTCCTCCGCCGCGATTTTCGCTCAACAACATCGAGATCGAGAACGGGGCCATATCGCTCGACGACCGCCAGCGGGGCAGACGCGTCGCTGCGACGCAGCTCGCGCTCGGCATTCCGTTCCTGTCGAGCCTTCCCTACGATGCCGAGATTCATGTGACGCCCCATTTCGAAGGGACGATCGACCGCGCCCATTTCGCGCTCGCGGGCGATGCAACGACCCCGTTCGCCGACACGCGCGAAGCCACTTTAGCCCTCGATCTCGACGGGTTTCCGCTCGAGCGCTACGTCGAGTACGCGCCGCTGCCACAGGGTGTGAAGCTCAGGGACGGCGCCTTGACGACGCGACTCACCCTCGCATTCGTCACCGATAAGAACACGCCGCGTGCGATGACGTTGTCCGGCACGGCGAGAATCGATCGTTTGGCAGTGACGCGCGACGACGGATCGGCGCTGATCGCCGCCAATAGCGTCGATACAAAGCTGCGGAAGCTGGATTTGCTTGGCCGGTCGCTGGCCGTCGAATCGCTGACGATCGACAAGCCGGACGTCGACCTGAGCCGCCGACAAGACGGCGCGCTCGAGCTCGAGCGTTTGTTCTCCGCGACGACGGACGGCGCACATCCGCGTGCGAACGATGCGCCGGCGGCAGCATGGACCTACGCGATCGACAATGCACGCATCACGAGCGGTACGCTGCATCTGTCCGATGCGAGCGTGACGCCGGTTTTCGTGTCGACGCTGTCGAACGTTGTCGTTGAAGGTCGAAAACTGGTTTCGAGCGGCACGGCCGGCACGGTCGAGCTTGCCTTCGATTCTGATGAAGGCGCGCATTTTGCGGGCAGTGGCGAAGTCGATGTCGCCGCAAAGCGTGCGCAGGGACACGCCGAGCTCAAGACGTTTCATTTGGCGAAGCTCTTCCCCTACTACAGTCAAGCGCTCAATCTCGATGTGCGTCGAGGGACGCTCGATTTCGCCGGCGATTTCGACGTCGGAGCTGCCGAGTCGCCGTTGCAGGTGGTCGTGAGAGGAAGCTCGGCAACGCTCGCCGATATCGATCTCGCGCTTGCCGGCGAACGCGAGCCGCTTTGGCGCGTTCCCCGCATCGAGCTCGCCGGCAT
>DASXPO010000113.1:0-15529 GCA_036493535.1 Casimicrobiaceae bacterium | reverse complement strand
GGCGGACGCGAGCGTTCCATCCTCAATCGTTCGCGTCGCCGCTTCGAATACGCCGGTAGGATAGGGGTAGAGCGCACGGTGTCCTGAATAGACGACAACGGCCTGCCAGAGAAGCAGCGCGCCGCCGAAAAACGCCAATGGGACCCAACGGCGCTCTGCGCTCGTCATCCGTCGTAGGCCGCGCTGTCGGGACTCCAGCGCGTGATGTGCGCCTGCAGGCGACGCAAGAGCGTGTCGAGGAGGTAACCCAATACGCCGATCGTCAGGATGACCGCCATCACCTTGTCCATGGCGAAGAATTCCTGGTACCAGAAGAGTCGCCAGCCGAGACCCGCGTCCGCGCCGGTCAGCTCGGCGGCCACCATCGCCATCCACGCGACGCCGAGACTCAATCGCGCGCCTGCCAGCACGAAGGGCAGCGCCGACGGGATCACCACACGGGCGAGAATGGTCCGCCGCGACGCGCCCAGCATCTGCGCCGCGCGCACGAGCTGCTGATCGACCTGCTTTACGCCGGCAACGGTATTGACGAAGATCGGGAAGATCGACGCATAGAAAATGAGAAAAATCGGGACCATGCGGCTGATGCCGAACATGAGGATGGCAAGCGGAATCCATGCGATTGCGCTGATTGGCCGCAACACTTCGACCAGCGGATCGACGATCGACTCGACGGCAACGAAGCGTGTGGACACGATGGCGAGCGCGAGACCCGTGCTCGCTCCGAGGCCGTATCCGACGCCAAGATGAAACAGGCTCGCCAGCACATCTTCGCGTAGATCGCCGCGCACGAGGCCGATCCACGCCTGCAATACCAGCAACGGCGAGGGCAACAGCGTCTTGTTGGCGATTGCCGTGCTCGCGAGCTGCCATAGCGTCACCAGCACCGCGAGGGCCGCAGGGAATTCGAGCCAGCGCAGCGCCCATCGGCCGGTTGCACCGATCCCGGCGTTGAACGGCACGCGTACGCTCGCAGCCATTGTTCACGCGGCCGCGTGCCCCGCGAGCGGTTGCCTCGCGAGCATTCGGGCGATGAGCGCCTGCTTGGCCTTTGCCGCATGCGCCATCGCGAGACATGCCGCGACCTCCGCGTCATGCGTCACCAGCGCATCGATGATCTGGCGGTGATCCGACATCACGCCGGGCACGCGTTCATTGCCGTACCCGTACAGGTTCCACAAGGCGGCGATGACGCGCCAGTGCCGCTCGAGCACGTTCGCGGCTTCGGGATTGTGTGCGGCTTCGCTAATGGTTTCATGGAACGCCCGATTGAGCTTCAACAAGCCCTCGAAATCGCGCTTTCGCGCGCGCGCCTCGAAATCGTCCTGGATCGACCGGAGCCGCGCAATGTGCGCGTCGTCGATCCGTTCCGCGGCGCGGCGCGCCAGCATCGCTTCGATTGCGATGCGCAGATCGAAGATATTGCGCACGAACTCGAGGTCGACGGCACGGACCCGCGCACATCGATTGGGCGTCAGCACCACGAGACCTTCGCCTTGCAGGTGACGCAGCGCCTCGCGCACCGGCATGTGACCGACCGAGTATCGCGCCGCAAGCAGATCGAGCGTTAGACGACTGCCGAAGGGCAAGGCCCCTGCGACGATGTCGTCGCGGACGCGGTCACGAATCGTGATCGAGGCTGTGCGCAACGCGTCATCCATGTCGACAATGTAGCAGCGAGCCAAGCTTTGATCAAGGTTTTGCCCGCGCAACCGAGCTAGCCTCTTAATGGCAGGGATTGTCCGACACCTCTAACCGATCGTTGATCAAATCCGCGCATGCACGTAAAGTGAGAGGAATGGCCGACATTCAAACCGGAGGACCGATGAGACCTGGCGTGCGCCGCCATGCAGTGCTGTTGGCCTTATCGTTACTGAGCGGAATCGCTGCAGCACAAGAGACGTGGCCCAGCCGGCCCATCCAGCTGATCGTTCCGTTTCCCGCAGGGGGCGGCGTAGACGTGATTGCACGCCCCTTCGCCGAAATCCTAGGCGAGATCCTGCATCAATCGGTCATCGTTGTTCCGCGGGACGGTGCCGCGGGAACGATCGGCACGGCAGCGGTCGCGACCGCGAAGCCGGACGGCTACACGCTGGCGTTCACGCCCAACGGCCCGATCACCGTGCAACCGCAGGTCATCGCAACGCTCGCCTACAAGCCGGACGATCTGATCCCGCTGTGCCAGTTGTTCGCAGTTCAGTATGTTCTGGCCGTTCGTCCCGACAGTCCGCACAAGACGCTCCCCGATCTCATCGCTGCGGCGAAGGCACAGCCCGGCAAGTTGACGTATGGGTTCGGTGGCGTCGCGACAGCGCCGCATCTTGCGATCAGCCAACTCGCCATCGTCGCCAACTTCGACATGCTCGGCGTGCCGTTTCGCGGTGATCCGCAAGCGATCGTGGCGCTGCGTGCGGGGGAAATCGACGCCGCAATGCTCAATATTGGGGGAGTGAAAGCGCAAGGCTTTCGTCCGCTCGCCACCTTCGCCGATGCGCGTCAGCCCGAGATTCCCGACACGCCCACCGTCAAGGAGCTGGGCTACCCGGTCGTGAGCTCCGCGTTCGGCGGTCTGCTTGCTCCAAAGGGCCTGCCTTCAGACATCGCGAAGAGAATTGACTCCGCGTGCGAGAAAGCCGCCGCCGATGAGCGCTTCCAGCGTGCGGTACGCCAGGCGAGCCAAGTGCCACTCTATCGAAACGGCGCTGATTTCGCGAAAGCTTTGGCGGCGGACTACGCGATCAAGGGCGACGTGTTAAAACGCGCGGCCATCAAGGCGCAGTAGCTTCGCGACGCGCACGGACCAAGGGAATACCGTGAATGCTGCGCCGGCACATTCGGCTCCGCGTCTTGACGATGCACTCGTCCTCCGCGGCAAGAACGCGCTGATTACCGGGGCAAGTCTAGGAATCGGAAGCGCGATCGCTCGACTCTTCGCGACGCGTGGCGCCGCCATCGCGGTCCACTACGCGAGCCAAGTGGACGCAGGTCTCGGATATCCGGATGCCGGAAAAGCGTTGACCGACGAACTGCGCGCTTCAGGCGCCACCGCTCTCGCGATCGATGTCGACCTTGCGGAAGACGGCGCCGCGACGCAAATAATGACCGCCGTCAACGCCGCGTGGGACTCGATCGATATTCTCGTGTTGTGCGCCTCGGTACAGGTGAGGCAACCGTTGGCCGCGGTGGACGCGCACACGCTCGCAATTCAGCGACGCATCAATTTCGACGCTACGTTTGAACTGCTGCAAGCGGTCCTGCCGTCGATGGCGGAACGGCGTTTCGGGCGCGTGATTTCGATCGGCAGCGTCAACCAGGTTCGACCGCACGCGGACCTTTCGATCTATGCGGCGCTCAAGGCAGCGCAACACAACCTGATCGTAGGCATTGCCAAGCAATACGCGGCGAATGGCATCACGGCCAACACGATTTCACCTGGATTGATTACGACGCCGCGCAATGAGTGGCGGCGCCGGGATGCCGCTGAATGGGCTCACATTCAACGCAGCGCCAATCCCATGCATCGAGCAGGCACGCCGGACGAGGTCGCGCAGATAGCGGGATTGCTTGCCGCGCACGCGAGCGCTTTCATTACGGGCGCGGACATCGCCGTCGATGGTGGAGGCCGTTTGTAGCCTTGGTTTGCACGCTCGTGCAACCACCACCAACCATGACGCAATCGCTTATCGAAGAAGTTCGCTGGCACACGCTGCAGGTGACTCCGAAAACGATCTGGTCGTTCATCGAAGTGATCGATGCCTTGGGGCGTATCGGAACCGGCGAGGCAACTCTCACCGGTCACGAGTCGGAAATGCGCGCCCTGCTCGACCAATACAAGCATGCGGCCGTTGCTCATACTCCGGCTCAGGTTGATCTTGGCGCCGCGCGCAATGCCGCGCGCTCATTACCGCAATTTGCCGTGATATCCGCGCTTGACCAGGCGGCATCCGATCTCGCCGCACAGCAGCAAGGGATTTGCGTCAGCGCGATGCTGGGCGAACGCCGTCGTGATCGGGTGCCCGTCTACGCCAATATCAACCGCGGTATTGCGGAGCGAACGCCCGACGGTTTCGCGGCGCATGCCCGTCGCGCTGTCGAGGATGGGTTTTCGGTTCTGAAGATCGCGCCGTTCGACGGGGTCGAGTTGTATGGCGACAACGACAAACACGTCGACGGCAACCTGCTCGACGCCGGCATCGCGCGCATCGCCGCGGTGCGCGATGCGATCGGTCCCGAGCGCGATCTGATGGTCGATTGCCATTGGCGCTTGAACCGGTCCATTGCGGAGGCCGTGCTACGCGCGACCGAGCCGCATCGCCTGTATTGGCTCGAATGTCCCATCCCGGAGACGCCCGAGATGATGGTTACGCTGCGCGAGCTCCGGAGCCTCGCCAACGATCGCGGCGTGCGCCTCGCGGGCTGTGAAGAGATATCGCGCGTGCAAGGATTCATGCCATTTCTCGACGCCGACGTTTACGACGTGATGATGCCCGACGTGAAATACGTGGGCGGAATGCGAGAAATGCTCGATGTCGCTCGAGCCATGCAGCGACACGGCGTCGGATTCTCTCCGCATAACCCGAGCGGACCGATCTGCCACGCCGCAAGCTTGCAGATTTGCGCGGTAACGCCTGAGCTCGAACGTTTGGAAATGCAGTATGCCGAGACGCCGTTGTTCGACGCGCTCGTGCACGCAATGATTCCCCGCCCTGTGAACGGAGAGATCGCAGTGTCCGACGATCCCGGTGTCGGCGTGCAGTTGGATCCGGCCGTGATGGATCGATTGCGCGTCGACTAGAATCGGAACAGCCGGTTGTATTCGAACAGCCGCACGGCTTTTGCCGTGATTTTCGAAGCATCCGAGTGCGCAGGATTGACCAGAGCGACCCACTCCTCGGGAACGATCACGGACGGCACGATCAGGAGGGCCGAGCGCAGCGACGCAAGCCAATCGGACCCGAATTTCGCACTGGCGCGCCCCGCCGGAATGGACGCCCACGTTGGAGGAAGCGTCGCAATATCGGCTTCCTCACGTCGCGCCCACATGACGTCGGGCACGTCGATCTCGACCAGGTATCGATTCAACGGGAGTCCGGAATCGTCGACGTGCGCGGCAGTCTCGAGCACCGCCATGGCGATCGTCGGCGCGCAGTAGACGACGGCTTCCTTGTAGTCGTTCCAGCGGCCCGGATGCTTGGCCGCGCCTGCGCCGGTCAAATCGGTTGCTGCGTATTCGCGCGTTTCCGCCGCGATCCGCCAGAGATTCACTGATAGGCGCCGCTTTCGATCGAGCCCAGCAGTCGTGACACTAATTCCGTCCCCGTCGGTGTGTCCATCAGCTCGGCGGGCTTCCGACCTCCGAGCGCACGCTGCGGACGTTCGATCCACTGACCCAACCATTTCGTGGCATCGAACGTCTTCGCCTCGCGCGCCGTGCTGTTCGCGACGATCTCCTGTGCGATGCCGAGAAGTCGCACCATGCCGATGGCGGCCTGACCGCCGCTGCCTTCGACCCTTTCACCGGCGGCGGCCTTCTTCTCCGCGGTCGCCTTCGGCACCCCGAGAATCGTGAAAATCCGCGACGACGGGATCTCCATGCGCTTGGAGAGATCCTTGATGAACGAGCCGAGCACGCCTTGACGCTCGATCTCGACGAGCTGCAGCGGCGTGGCGCGCGCGACTTGGCGCACATAATCGTCGACGCCCTTGGTCGAGCGATAGGCAATTACGCCCTTGGCTGCGGTCGTCGGTTCGCCTCGCGCGGGAGCCACCCGCACTCGTTTCGCGGGCGCGCGCTTCGCCACCATCTTCTTGCCCTGTGGCTGCGTGCCCGAGGGACGGAGCTTGGCTGAAGACATCCTGGTTTCCTATCGGGTGTCTATAAATAGACGCAATATAGTCTCAAAATATACACAATGCAAGTCTCACCACCTGCGCAGGCCCGATGCTCCGTTCGAAACTTCACTCGTGGCGACCGCCGGCCTCCTCGTCGAGCCGATCGAACACGAGACCGCTCGAACCTTCGCCGCGGCCGATCTCCTTCCGGAACGCGGTCCACATCCATGTCGAGCCGTCGATCCAGCGCGCGACGACGCGTCGCCGTGTCAGATGTTGCCCCTCTCGCGGCACTTCCTCATCGAAGAGCAGAAGCTCGCCGGAGGCGGCGAGCGCATCGCTCAATGCACGCTGCACGCGCTGGGATCCGTCCGGCTGCAATACCGCCCCGCGGCGAAGCCGCGAGACGATCTTTCCGTCCGCGGTACGGGTTTGAAGCGGCAACAACGGAATCCAATGCCCCGGAACGCGCGACGCAAGGCGATAGCGCGGCGGCCGCTGGACAGTGCCGTCGGGCCCGGTGGACTCGGCTGCACCGGTTTCCGTTTCCTGTTCGGCGCGCGGCGTCGGCTGCTCGAGCGGGTTTTCGATGACGCGCTCGATCGCCCAGGCGAGATTCGCCATCTCGTCACGCATGAACAGCACGTCCTCGAGTGCACCGCCTTCCGTTCGTCTCCCAGCGGTCGGCGGCAGGAAAAAGAGATTCGAAACCGGTTTCCCGATCGGTTCCTCGCCCGGTCGGCGTCGATACGACATCTGCCACATCGCCCAATTCGATTGCGGCAACGAGCGGTCGCCCATCGGCCGCAGCAGAGTGCGCACGCCGAAGCTGTCGGTGACCACCAGGGAATCGATGCGGGTCAGCGATCCGATCGGCAGCGCGAGCGGAACGACGAACCAATCGTTGCCGTAGCTGTTCGCATACTCGATCATCATCAGATGCGCGAGATCGGTGGGACCGACCGGCGTCAGGCCATAGTCGATCAGGGCATCCTCGAGCTCCCAGAAACGTGGAGCGGGTGTGCCGCGGAAAGTCAGAGGCGCCGGCACCGTCGTTTCGGTGATCGCAACGACGCGGTCATCGCCGGCGGTGCCCATGTTGACCTCGGCATTGACATCGAAGCTGCTCCAATCGAGCACGCCGTCGTCGAACTCGTCCGCGGACAGCGTCACTTCGTCTTCGGGCTTCGGGGACAAGCGGCCCGCAATTGACACCGCGTATTCCATGCGTTCCGGCAACCACGCGTCCTGCGTCGCATTTTCCGGCTCGATCGTCAAGGCGTCGTACCACTCGAGCCATGCGCTCGCCGTCTGCGCGACTTCGGCGCGATCGCCGATATCGATGTTCAACGCTGGATTCGCGGCAAGCGCGGCTGCCGTGCCGCTGCGCAACGCGCTCGCCAGACGCCGCGCATCCAGCGCGCGGCCCGCCATCGATCGAACGAAGCGCAACGCAGCCGGATCCGTTGCGCCCGATGACGACGGCGACCCGATCGTCTGCAAGGCGAAGAATTCGGTGAATGCGCGGCGGTAACTGCGCGAGATCGGCTGCCGCTCGATCATGCGCAGGAAATGCAAGCCGGCCTCGACTGTCAGTGCGAGCATGCGCGGCTCGTTGTCGTTCGCCGGCCGCATGGGACGGCGCTCGACGAGCGCTTCGAGCGGCATCCGCGCGACGTCGTAACGCGGCGCCTGCTCCATCGTGTTCGGCGGCAATTCTCCGAGGTGACAGCGCGAGAACATCGCACTCGATGCACGAATCCGAGCCATGACCGGCGTGCCCACGTCCTCCGCCTGAAATTCGCCGGTTTGCCACTGGCGCGTCAGCAACCACAGCGGATCGAACAAACGCGCGCTGACGCTCGAGCGCATGTCGGCTTCGCGCGAGCGGGGCTCGAGCCGCGTCCAGCTCGTGATCGACGGCGTGCCGCCGGGCTGCGGCGGCGGCGCCGGTGGCAGCGGAGGTGGAACCGGATGCGGTGGCGGATGCGGCGGCGGATGCGGTGGCGGGTCCGGCGGCTCGGGTGGTTCGTGCGGAGGTGGCGGCGGCCGGGACATGAGGTTCGATTCGATCGTTCGTTATCGCGTCAACGGCGCGAAATCGGTCGACACCGCGTCGTCCTTGGCGTTGAAAGCGAGACACAGCGCGGGCAGGAACTGACCGCATTCGGCGAGCGCATCGCTGTCGACGCCGCGCAGCTTCGCGAGGTCGAGCGTCTCGGCGAGGACGCGGTGCAATGTCGCGACCGTCCAGGCCTCGCCCGGTACCGGCGGCACCGCGAGCAATACGGTTTGCGGCGCGCAGGCGTCTGGCGGGTTGTACTGAAACGTGATGGCCGTAGTTTCCTCGCGGCTCGGAACGATCTCGCTCCATTCGTCGAGCCACAGACCGCGAAGCGGCTGTGTAAAATCGATGGGCCTAGCGGCTTGCACGACGAGCGAGACTTTTCCTGCAGGAATCGGCTTGTTCGCTGCTGCCGCGAGGCCGATCCATCGATCGTCGTTATCGAACGGAAGCTGAGCGACCGCTAACGCAAAGCGCTCGCCGGTACCGAGCACCTCCGCGCCGGTGAGGCACGACGCCAATCGCGCCACCGGCTCGCGCACGCGAGCGTAGCGTGTGAACCATGCGTAGACCGCGAGCGCGTCACCGTCCAGCATGGCGTTGCTGCCCGAGAGCGCAGAACCGAGCTCGCCCGCCGTCGCTGCATCGCATGCGATACGAGGCAAGACGACGAACGACGCGCCGAAGACCGCGCGAGCGCGCTCGCTCAGTTGCCCAAATCGTGCCCGCGGCTCCGTTGCAGCGGTCTCCTCGCGAAGCGCCGTGATCCGCTCGATGCGCTTTCCACTTTCCGTCAGCAGGCTTCTCGCTTGCTGCGACAACGCCGCACGCGCCGCGGGATCGTCTCCCGACGGAACGACCGGCACGGTGAACGCGAATCCGAAATCCGCGAGCTTTCGAATCGAGGCGCGAAGCGCGTCGGCACTCGGAGCGGCACCCGATTGCATGAGCGCGGTGATAACGTCGTGCGCTTCGCGTAGCGACGCTTCGGCCGCAACTACGCGCGCCTCCAGCTCGCCGAGATCGAGCGCGCTCGAGGGCGTCCGCGACGGCGGCACAAGGTCCTGCGGCGTCACGCTGCGCGCGGTCGCAAGCAAACGTCGCAAGGACCGCCCCTGTTCCAGCACGTCGAATAGCGTCAGCTCGCCGCTCGCGAGATCGATCGGACGGGCGTGCTGGACGCGCCATCGTCCGCTGGACGGAAAGCCCAACCCGGCCCGTTGCGCAAGATCGAGGACGCGCGCTTCGATCTCGCTCGACGTTGCATCGTCCGGCGCCGCGCTTCCGGCTTCCGGGATGCCATACACGATGTCGAGAGGCGCGAGCGAAAGCTCGCGCAACGGCAATGCGCGCGACTCGAGCACTCCGTCGTCATCGCTCACCCGCTCGAACGTGCAACGCACATTGCCGAAATCGCCGAGCAGTCTGCCCGCCCGTGCATCGAGCGCCGGCTCGACTCGCGCCATCGGCGAGGTACCGGCCGCATCGCCGGTCGTTCCGGGCACGTCGTTCCATAGCGTCAGAACGCGATGCGTCACTGCCGTGCCGCTCCGCGGAATACGGGCGACCTCGAGCTCCGGCGCCGGGGCGTCACCGTGCGCGATCGCGGCAAGGGTCGCGGCGGTTCGAGCGGTATTGCCGCGCGCCATCTGGTACGCGACTTCCGCGGTGAGCGCATCGCTCAAGCCGTCGATTGCATCGGCGAGTCCGTCGAATTCACGCCGCAGGCTCGTGAGCTCGCCGGTGGTCGGGCTCACCGGTTGCAATGCATTCGTCACCTCCGTCTGCGCGTCGTGCCATTTCGCGGACAACACGAGACCATCCACGACGTTGTTGGCGGCGATCTTCTCCAGGGACGCATTCGTCGGTTCGAGCCGGCGTGCCGCGAGCGGCGCGAGATTGCGAAGAGGCGCGATGAAACGATCGAGACCGAGGTCGTGAAGGTTGCGCTCGAACCGATAACCGAGAAGCGCGCCCAGCGGCTGGCCCTGCCGCGTTCCGTCGATCAACCGCGCGGCTTCGCGGGCGCGGCGCGACGAGAGCTCGATCGCGAACGGACTGTCGGTCGAGGTGATGCCGCTCGCGCCGAGATGAGCGTTGCGCAGCAACGCGGCAGCCGCGGCGTGCGTCGCCGACGGCGCATGAATGAATCCGGCGTCGCCCGAGAACATCGCGAGCGGCGCCGATTCACCCGCTGGTGGCACGACCGGAACGAATGCCGACTGCGGAATCGGCCGCAGATTCTCGACCCAGCCGTAGGCGCCCGCCCGCAGCCCGACGGCGCTCTGCGCGCGGAGTGTCGCGAGCCGCTTCGACGCGAACGATGTGATCCACGCATCGAGCCGATGCGAAGCGAGATCCAGCGTGCCTTGCGTCAGAAGCTGCAACGTTTCGCTGTCGCGCCCCTGCAAGCGCTTGAGGCTCGCGCGAAACTCGACGAGCGGGGCGAGCTCGGCTGCCGCGGCAGGAACGGCAACATCCCGAAGGGCGTCTTCGACCACTTCGCGGATCGTGCGGTTTCCGGTGATCGCCGCGATCTTCATCTCGAGTTGGCGCTTGAACGTCGGCGACAGCGCACTGCCGCTGACGAGATCGTTGAGCTCCGCATCGCGCGACGAGACATCGGCGCCCGGCGCCCGTGCCGCGATTCGAGCGGCGGCCTCGGCAATCTCGCGCAGCAGCGCATGGCGCAGCAATGTCTGCAGGAGGGTCGTGCTCGCAGCGGTGGCGTCCGCCCCGGGTCGCGCCGCAATCAGCGCGTCGATGTGCGACTCGGCCAGCAGCGCTGCGATGTAATCGGGCTCCAGCAGTTTCCACGGAGAGACCTCGCTGCTTTGCACGAGCGCGGATTTCAGCGCGAAGGTCAACTCGGCGAACGTCGCGGCCGCCATACGCGGACGCCATGGAATGGCAAGACGCTGCAGCGGGCCGCCGGTGATCGCGTCCTGCGCGGCGATGAATCCCATCCCCTGGAGATCCTCGCCGATGAACGCGCGCAAATGCTGCAGGTAGTGGCGACCGAACAGGCTCCGCGCACGGTAGGTGCTTGAGAATGCTTCGGCACGCATCACGTCGGCGAGATCCGCGTCGGCATCGGGTGGATTCTGACGCTGGCCAACCCGCGCGACCTGCTGGAGCTTCGGCCGCCAGAAGTTGTCGCGCAAGCCGATCAGCAGATCCTTGAGGAATGCGTCGCGCGAATCGTCTGAGCCGGCGCCTGTTCCGGGCTTCCACAAATCGAGCGACGTCACCGGCAGCACGCCATACGGTTGTCGGCCGGTGCGCATGCACGGAAGCGCGCCCCCCGCGCGGACGTGTGCAAGAAAATGCTCGCGCGCCCATGCGAGGCCGGCGGGCGTCAATCCGCTGCCGGCGAAACCGATCATGTTGCTGAGGTAATAGCCCCAGCTCGCCGGCCACAGCGCAGCGTTCATGCAGCGCTGGACGACGTCGTGGCTTTCCGGTGCGCGCGAGACGTAACCCAGCACACGTCCAACGCGCTCGCGCGGCAATCCGAGCGCTGCGCCGACCTTGATCGCGTTCGTGTCGTCGTCCAGCGTCGCAGGATCCGATGCGACCTCGACCGCGAAGCTTGCATCGTGATCGCGACCACCGCTCTGATAGCCGGTGCGGCGATCGGCGGTGTTGTTGGTCGGCGTCCCGAGATGAAGGAATTCGAGGCCGTCGGTGTAATGATGGGCGTCGAGCAAATTCGCGAGCTCATCCGCGACATTCGCGGGCGCAGACGACGATGTCGCGCCGAGAACGAACAGGCTGTCGAGCCCGGCCGCGAGCGTCGCGGCGGGAATCGGAATTCGAAGCGCCATGCCCTTCGCTTCCGCGACGTCGAAGTCGACCATCCACTGCATGCCCTTGTCGATGGCGAGCGTATCGGCGGCGAGGGCGCTTGGCGGCGCCTGCGGGTCCGGTCCCACTGCGACGGGCTTCTCGATGTCGCGGCCGCGCACCGCGATCACCGGGAGACCCGCGGAATGAACGATGGCGAACCAGCGATCAGGCATGAGGCGCGCAACGGGCGCACGTCGCCAGGATGCTTGTTCGTCGTCCTCGACGATCGCAGGCTGCGGAAACGCAGGCGGAGGGGCCAGCGGCTCGCTCGCCGCAACGGGCGATGCCGGGCGCTGCGCCTTGTTGGTCGGCTCGAGCGCATGCAATATCCACGCGCCCCGCTCATCGCCGAAGCGATCGGCGAGTTGTCGCCACGCCGTTTTCTGCGCTTCGACGTCGTTACCGGCGCGCCAGATCGACTCCCAGGTATGCACGCCCCATTCGCGCTCGGAGCGCGTGAGCTCCGGCTCATGCGAGTCGAGATGAATCGTGTCCGGATAGATCCGCACGCGCAGCTCGGTGCTCCCGCCGGGCTGCGCGAAGAACCGCGTCTCCAATCGTACCGGCAACAATGCAAGCGGCTGATCGCTCGCACACAGCAATTCCTGCATCGCCGCAGGCAGCTGCGCCCCGGCGCGCGGCAACGCGAAGCTCGATCGGAACAGGGCAGTGGACACAGTCACGCTTGGGTTAGGGTCGATGAACGAGCATCGACGCGTGGATCGCGACGCGGAATGGCCGGCGCCGAAGGAGGCCCGCGACGTGCGCCGCATTGCGGCCCCAGGTCAGGTTGTCCGCTGGAAGCCCCGCAGGCGGGCCATCGGCGACACGAATATGCGCTTCGCTGCCGGCGGGCGTACCGACGTCGACGCCGAAGCGCGGCTCGGTCGGATGCTCCTGGATCACGATGTAGTAGCCCGCGGTTCCATCGGAACCCTGTGCTGCCGCAGCCGTGATATCGAAACCGAAGAACGACACATCCGGCTTCATCTCGCCGCGAAAAGATGGGAACAGCTCGTGCGCAGGATCGAGATCGGGCGTTCGCGTCGCGCCGCTCGCCATCGCCGGCGCTGCGTAGATGATTGCGTTTGGATAGCGGCGCAGAAGCGCGCTACGCATCAACATCACGAACTGCTCGCGCGCAGGCGCGCCGGCGGCATCGCCGAGCTTGCGCTCACCCCAGCCGCTGATCGCATCGATGTCCGGCCGCGGTTCCTTTGCCGCCGCCACGTCCCAGAACTGATCGAAGTACGTGCTCCGTTGATCGGTGGGAAAGCCGCGCCAAAGAAGCTCGCCCCCCATCTCGACGTTGAGTCCGAGCATGTACGCCTCGATGAAACGACGATTCGTCTTGAGCCCGATCACGGTGTCCGGATCGATGCTCGAGATCCCGGGCAGCAGCAGATCCTGCGAAAGATCGCGTAGCGACTGGTACATCGGCTGCGGAAAACGCGGCGCGGCCGCGATCGTATCGATGCCGACCGGCGCGCTCGATGGTGTATCGACCGGCAACGTCGCACTCGGGCCGACTGCAATGACCGCGCGCGTCAGCGCCTTGAAGTTGATCCGCGGCTCGAGCGAATTGACCATCGCGACGCGCAGTTCGTCGAGGTGCAACGGCACCGGAAATGTCAGAATCGTGGTGCGACCGGGATTCACGCGCTTCAAGTGCTCGCTCGCAGCGATGCGAAAGTCGCGCGCCGCGGCGCTGTCCGCGGACGGCGGCAGCGCCTGCAACGGCGGCGTGGTCACCGGTTGACCTTCGGCGGCAACACGAAAGAGCGGCCGACCGCGCATGTTGACGACCGTATCCTGCGTCACAGCGCCGAAGCCCGAGATGTTCACGGTGGCCGGTAGCCGTTGCCGCACGGCGCCGATCGTCGCGAGCGTTACCGTCGGCAGCGTCATGAAAATCGCGACGGAGCCGCCGGCCATTTTTCCGATCCACGTCGAGGTCGTCGAGCGCGCAACACCCTGCACTCCGAGACGCCGCGTGAGCGCACCGCGCACGCGTCCGATGCGACTCATCGCGCTGCTCGTCGCATACACGGGCAATGCGGTCGGCGCGATTCGCGCCACGACCGTCTTCGCAATCGGATCGGATGGCAGCGTCGTACGCAGACGTCCGAACGCCGGCGCGGTGACGCGCATCATCGCTTCCGGCGCCAGCGCCGAAAAATGCCTTGCGTAGATCGCCTTGCCGACGACGAGACTCAACTGCAGCCGGCGCAGGCGTTGATTGGCTTGACGCAACTCGGCTGCCTGCTCCCACGCCGAAGCCATCAGCGCTTCCTGCTCCTGCTGAACGACCTGCGTTCCGAACGCCGCGATCGCGCGATAACGCGGCTCGAGATTGAGCTCGTCCAGCCACGAAGTCGCACCGAGCGCGACGGTAGGCTTTGCCGCGTACCAGCGGCCATAGAGCGTCGGCGCGAGCAGCGGATCGGCATGAGGATCGGCAATCGCGGCGAGACCGGGCGCGTTGACGATCGGCGCGAGCGCGGCCTTGAAGGCGGATTCCATTCCGGTGGGCCACGCGGGCAGTGCGTTCGGCGCTTCCATCGGCTTCAACGCGCCTTCGAGGTCGATCGCGGCGCCCTCGGCAATCGCGGACGGCAGCGCGAAACCGGGACGACTGATGTCGATCTTGCGGAGGCCAAGGCCGTCGGGTGCGGGTTGTGGATGGAGTGCGCGCGCGAGCGATTCGAAATCACCGACCGATCCGGTGCGAAATCGCCGCACGTGGTAAATCGGTAGATCGACTTCGGTGGGTCCTGTCGGCGGCGCGGGCGGCGCACGCGTGATCGTCCATGCAGGCACGAGCGCATTTGCTGCCGTGACTTCGTTGTCGGAAATCGTCGCGCCGAGCCCGGCCCTGCGCCCGAGCTCGAACGTCGGAACGACGCACGCGATGTACACGGTGTCGGGCTCGAGGCGGCGCGGGCAGATGAGTCGCGAGAGCGACAGCTCGGTCGGACCACGGAGCGCGGCGTTCACCGCTGTCGCGCTGCTGTCGGGCGCAGCGATTTGCGAATGCGCCCATGCCCAGCATTCGGCGAGGTCCGGAAGCTCGTCGACCGGTTTTGCGGGCGAGGCGATATGCAGAACCGGAAGCGATGTGGCGCTCGCGGGCACGATGCCGACGCCGGGCTGATCGCGCACTACGACAAGGCACAGCCATGGCCGCAGCTGTCCGCTTGCGTTGGCGCGCGCCGGCGTGAACAGCCACGGAAAGTCGGGCCGATCGAATTCGATGCACGCGAGGAAATTCGGCTCGAAGTCTTGAGTGTCCGGCAGCGGCTCCATGCGCACGATCTGCCGCGCATCGATGCCGGTGACGTCCGCGGGTCCGCGCAGCCGAATCGATAGCGACGCACCCGGCGCATTGTTGATCGACAGCGACGCGGAAAGGTCGGCGACGCCGGGCTGCGGGAGCAGCGAGTCGACGGTGGGAATCGCTGCCGCCGCGCCTTCGCGCACCCAGGGTACGAAGCTCAGATTCGCAGCCGGATCAGCCATCGTTCATCTCTTTCACCCAGCCAGTTCGTGCGCCGGCACCATCTGCCAGTTGGCCGCACCGCGATTGAGCTTTCCGAGCGCCGCGCGGTACTCGCTCCAGCTCTGCGTCCCCGGCTCGACCGACGCCGGCGCACCTTCGTCGAACGGTACGATGCGGAAGCGCAGCGACGTCAGCGCCGCCGCCTTCGGCGCGTCGGCCACGCGAAAGCGCGCCGCCCCGGTGTTGCGAAGCGGCGCGCGCGCCACCGCCCCGGTTCGCGTGTG
>DASXPO010000112.1:0-21837 GCA_036493535.1 Casimicrobiaceae bacterium | reverse complement strand
TCTCGAACTCAAGGATTTCAAGGAAGGCCGGCGGCACGATCCCCAAATGGAGCCGATGGCGAAGACTCTGTCACCTGAAGACATGCTGGCGCTTGCCGATTACTACTCGAAGCAGCCCTCGGCGCCGACCGGCTTCAAGGCCGAGGGCGCTAAAGTCACGGCGGGCGCGAAAAAGGCCGACGAGGTGCTTTGCACGATGTGCCACTCCGGTGGATTCTCAGGCCAAAACGAGATCCCGCGCGTCGCCGGCCAGCATTATGCGTACATCAAGAAGCAATTGACCGACTTCAAGACGCGCCGGCGCACCAACGACGCCGGCAATATGACGAGCGTCGCCAGCACGCTCTCCGAGACCGACATCGAGAATCTCGCGCAATACATCGCGAATCTCTGAGTCTGGCTGGTTTCTCCTAATCGCAGTATCCTTTATTTCCGCAGTACGCCCATCGTGGAGGAGGTCCTGTGTCCATTCCCCTTGCATTGACCGTCAACGGCAAGACCGTGCGCGCCGACATCGATCCGCGCACGCTGCTCGCCGATTTTCTGCGCACGACGCTCAGTCTGACGGGCACGCACATCGGCTGCGACACTGCGCAATGTGGCGCGTGCACGATTCACCTCGACGGCCGCGCCGTCAAAGCGTGCAACGTTCTCGCGTTGCAAGCGCAAGGCGCGAACGTCCTCACCATCGAGGGGCTCGCGGCCGCCGACGGGACGATGCATCCGATGCAGGAGGCATTCAAGGAATGCCACGGGTTGCAGTGCGGCTTTTGCACGACCGGCATGGTGATGAGCGCGATCGATCTCGTCGCGCGCCATCCCCATGCCGATGAAAAAACGATCCGCGAGGAGCTGGAAGGCAACTTGTGCCGCTGCACCGGCTATCACAACATCGTCAAGGCGGTGCAGCAAGGCGCCGCCGCAATGGCGAAGTAGGGGGAATTCATCATGGGCGCGAACGATTCAGGATTCATCGGCCAATCGGTCAAGCGCAAGGAGGACGCGCGCTTTCTGACCGGCACCGGGCAATACACGGACGACGTCACGTTGCCGAATCAAACGTACGGCTACTTCCTCCGCTCGCCGCATGCGCACGCGAAGATCCGCTCCATCGACACGAGCAAGGCGAAAAATGCGCCGGGCGTGCTCGTGGTCTACACCGCTGCCGACCTCGAAGGCGTCAACGGCTTGCCCTGCGGCTGGCTCATCACCAGTGTCGACGGCACGCCGATGAAGGAGCCGCCGCATCCGGTGCTCGCGAAGGGCAAAGTGCGCCACGTCGGCGATCAGGTCGCGTTGGTGGTCGCCGAAACGCAGAACCAGGCGAAGGATGCCGCCGAGCTGATCGAGGTCGACTACGAAATACTGCCGGCCGTGGTCGACATCGTCGACGCGTTGAGATCCGGCGCGCCGCAAATTCACGACGAAGCCGTGGGCAACAAGTGCTACACGTGGTCGATCGGCGACAAGGCTGCGGTCGACGCCGCGTTCGCCAAAGCGGCGCACGTGACGAAGCTCGATCTTGTCAACAACCGGCTCGTGCCGAACGCGATCGAGCCGCGCGCCGCCGTCGCCTCGTACAACCGCGCGGAAGATTCCTACACGCTTTACGTCGCGAACCAGAATCCGCACGTCGAACGGCTGTTGATGACGGCATTCGTGCTCGGATTGCCCGAACATAAAGTGCGCGTGATTGCGCCGGATGTCGGCGGTGGCTTCGGCTCGAAGATCTATCTGTACGCCGAAGAGACGGCGATGGTATGGGCGTCGAAACGCGTCGGCCGGCCGATCAAGTGGGCGGCCGAGCGCAGCGAATCCTTTCTCTCCGACGCGCACGGGCGCGATCACGTGACGCACGCCGAGTTGGCGCTCGACACGGATGGCAAATTCCTCGCACTTCGTGTGAACACGACGGCGAATCTGGGCGCATACCTGTCGACGTTCGCGTCGTGCATTCCGACGATTCTTTACGCGACGTTGCTGGCCGGCCAATACACGACACCGGCCGTCTATTGCGAAGTGACCGCTGGTTTCACGAACACCGCGCCGGTCGATGCCTATCGCGGCGCGGGACGCCCCGAAGCGACGTACGTCATCGAGCGAATCGTCCATCAGGCCGGCGCGGAGACGAACATCCCGCAAGACGAAATACGCCGCCGCAATTTTATTCGCGAGTTTCCGTATCAAACGCCGGTTGCGCTGCTCTACGACACGGGTGGCTACGACGCTTGTCTCGACCAAGCGATGGAAATCGCCGACGTCGAAGGATTCGCGGCGCGCAAGGCCGAAGCGGCCAAGCGCGGCAAGTTGCGCGGACTAGGTTACGCATCGTATATCGAGGCTTGCGGCCTCGCGCCGTCGAACGTCGCGGGAGCGCTCGGCGCGCGTGCAGGCTTGTTCGAAGCGGGCGAAGTGAGAGTCCATCCGACGGGCAGCGTCACGGTTTTCACCGGATCGCACAGCCATGGCCAGGGACACGAGACGACATTCGCGCAAATTGTGGCCACACGCCTCGGCATTCCCTTCGAGAATGTCGACGTCGTGCACGGCGACACCGGCCGCGTGCTGTTCGGCATGGGCACATACGGATCGCGTTCATTGGCAGTCGGCGGAACCGCGATCGTCAAAGCGGTGGACAAGGTGATCGCCAAGGGCAAGAAAATCGCCGCGCATCTGCTCGAGGCCGCGGAATCCGACATCGAGTTCAAGGACGGCAAGTTCACCGTCGCAGGAACAGATCGGAGCAAGGCGTTCGGCGAAATCTCGCTCGCCGCGTACGTGCCGCACAATTATCCGCTGGACAAGATCGAGCCCGGGTTGAACGAGACGGCGTTCTACGACCCGACGAACTTCACGTTCCCGGCCGGCACGCACATCTGCGAAGTCGAAATCGACCCCGATACCGGCGTCGTATCGATCGTCAACTTCAGCGCTTGTGACGACTTCGGCAACATCATCAATCCGATGATCGTCGAAGGACAGGTGCACGGCGGCTTGTGCCAAGGGATCGGCCAGGCAATGCTCGAGCGCTGCGTCTACGACAAGGAAAGCGGACAACTGTTGACCGGCAGCTTGATGGATTATGCGTTGCCGCGCGCCGACGACATGCCGTCGTTCAAGGTGGCAACGAGCGTCACGCCATGCACGCACAATCCGCTCGGCGCCAAAGGCTGCGGGGAAGCAGGCGCGATCGGTGCGCCGGCCGCGTTGATGAACGCCGTGATGGACGCGTTATCGAGCGTGGGCGTCAAACGTCTCGACATGCCGGCGTCGCCGCACCGCGTGTGGCAGGCGATTCAAAGCGCGCGCGCGTAACGATCAAAGGAGCGATCAACCATGTACGCATTCGAATACCAACAGCCGAAAACCCTTGCCGACGCCGCCAAAGCGTTGGCGAGCAGCGGCGGCAAGGCGCTCGCGGGCGGACAAAGCCTCGTAGCCGCGATGAAGCTGCGACTCGCGCAGCCGGGAACGCTCGTCGATCTCGGCGGCATCTCCGATCTGGCCGGCATTCGCAAAGAGGGCGACGCGATCGTGATCGGCGCAATGACGCGACACGCGGACGTCGCGAATTCGGCGGTCGTCAAAGGCGCGATTCCCGCGCTGGCGGCGCTCGCCGAAGGCATCGGCGATCGACAGGTCCGTAACATGGGAACGATCGGCGGATCGATTGCGAACAACGATCCGGCCGCCGATTGGCCTGCAGGGATCGTCGCATTGAACGCGACCGTTCAGACCAATAAACGCAAGATCGCGGGCGGCGATTTCTTCAGAGGCATGTACGAAACGGCGCTTGCGGCGGACGAGATCATCACCGCGGTGTCGTTTCCGATCCCGAAAAAAGCCGCGTATGCAAAATTTCCCAATCCGGCGTCGCGCTTCGCGCTGGTGGGTGTATTCGTCGCGCAGTCGGCCGATGGAAGCGTTCGCGTTGCCGTGACCGGGGCGGCGCCGGCAGTGTTTCGATCCGCGCCACTCGAGGCTGCGCTTGCGAAGGCCTTCACGTCCGACGCCGCCAAGGCGGTGAGAATCGACGCGAAGGGATTGAACAGCGACTTGCATGGCTCGGCCGAATATCGCGCGCATCTGGTGTCGGTGATGGCCGGCAGGGCCGTGGCGGCCGCCGGTTGAAGCCGCAAGCGCTTCCGGCCACCGTCGACGTCACGCTCGATTTACTCGAGCGCCAGGACTACATCGCCGATCGGCGCCTCGCGACGGCGGTCTTCCTGTCGCTGCGCATGGCGCGTCCGCTTTTTCTCGAAGGCGAGGCGGGCGTCGGCAAGACCGAGATCGCAAAGGTGCTGGCCGGCGGTCTCGGACGGCGGCTCGTGCGGCTGCAGTGCTACGAGGGACTCGACACCGCCGCGGCGGTCTACGAATGGAATTACCCCCGGCAGATGATCGAGATCCGGCTCGCCGAGGCGGCCGGCGGCGTGGAGCGGAGCGAGCTTGCCCATGATATCTTCACCACGCGCTTTTTGCTGAAGCGCCCGCTCCTGCAAGCGCTCGCGCCGGAGGATGGCGTCGCGCCGGTGCTCCTGATCGACGAGCTGGACCGTACCGACGAGCCGTTCGAAGCGTATCTACTCGAAGTGCTGTCGGAATATCAAGTCACGATTCCGGAGCTCGGGCCGATTCGCGCCCAGCAGCCTCCGATCGTCGTGATCACGTCGAACCGCACCCGCGAGATTCACGACGCGATCAAGCGGCGCTGTTTATATCATTGGGTCGATTACCCCGATGCACGGCGCGAGCTCGCAATCGTTCGTCGCAAGTGTCCGCAGGCGGCGGAAGCGCTCGCGCGTGAGATCGTCGCCTTCACGCAGCGATTGCGGTCGATGGATTTGTTCAAGGCGCCAGGCATCGCCGAAACGATCGATTGGGCGGAAGCGCTGATGGCGCTGAATCGCGTGGCACTCGACCCGCAGACAGTGGCGGATACGCTCGGTGTGCTGCTCAAGTATCAGGACGATATCGCGCGCCTCGGCCCCGATGTCGCGACAACGCTCGTTGCCGAGGCGAAGACCGAAGGCATTCGCTTGTGACCCCGGGCGCACCGCATTCGCGGCTCGCCGAGAACGTTGTTCATTTCGTGCGCATCCTGCGCGCCGCGGGGTTGCCCGTGGGGCCGGCGCGCGGGCTCGACGCACTCGCTGCGGTTCAAGCGGTCGGCATCGAGCGGCGGATCGATTTTCGCGCCGCGCTGTGCTCGGTCCTGGTCTCGCGCCGCGATCATCTCGAGCTTTTCGAGCAGGCGTTCGACGTGTTTTGGCGCGACCCCAAGCTTTTGGAACGCATGTTGGCCGAGTTGCTGCCACGAATTCACGGGCGCTTCGGCGATGCTCAAATGCCGCGGCTGCCGGCGCGGCTCGCGCAGGCGTTGGCGCATACGAAACCGCCGCCTGAAAGTGAAGAGGCGCGCGAGGTCGAATTCGACGCGGCATTCACGTTTTCGGCGCGTGAAGTGCTGCAGAAAAAAGATTTCGCGACGATGACCGCCGAAGAGCTGATCGACGTTCGACAGATGCTCGCCAAATTGAAGTTGCCGTTGCCCGAAATCGTCGTTCGGCGCACGAAGGCAGCACCGCGGGGACGCACCGTCGACCTGCGTGCGACGATGCGCGGGATGGTCGGTGCGGCCGGTGCCGTTGCGCCGCTCGAGTTTCGCGCACGACGTCATCGCACGCCGCCGCTCGTCGTGCTATGCGATATCTCGGGATCGATGGATCGCTACGCGCGAATGCTGCTGCATTTTTTACATGCGATCACCAACGACCGCCATCGGGTGCACGCGCTCGTATTCGGCACGCGACTGACGAACATCACCCGCCATCTGAAGCATCGCGACGTCGACGTTGCGCTGGCGCGCGTTACCGCAGCGGTTGCCGATTGGGCCGGCGGTACGCGTATCGGCGCTTCACTCTCCGAATTCAACCGCAAATGGTCGCGCCGTGTGCTCGGGCAAAACGCCGTCGTGCTGCTGATCAGCGATGGGTTGGACGCCGACGCCGGGCACGGACTCGAGTTCGAGATGGAGCGCCTCGCGAAGTCGTGTGCGCGACTCGTGTGGTTGAACCCGCTGTTACGGTACTCCGGATTCGAGGCGCGTCCCGCCGGTATCCGCGCGATGTTGCCGTACGTCGACGACTTTCTGCCCGTTCACAACCTCGCGTCGCTCAAGGATCTGGCGAGCGCGTTGCGCGCCAAGCCGCACCGCGACGATTCGATGTTCCCGCAGGCGGCGTAAGAAGATACGGGCTGAACGTCAGCCTAACCGCCGAGGTCGAAGCTAACGCGGCCGCGACCGGCGCGCGCGATTTTCTCGAGCTCGACCGCCGGCCGCACGTTGGCGCGACGGAGCGTCATCGAAGCGCCCATCTTACCCGCGGCCTCGGCGAGGATCAGCAAATCGGCCACTGGCAATCCCGCATCCACGGTGACGTTGCCTTTGGCGTTGAGAAGCGTCAAAGCGGTGCGAGCAAGCGGCGTTTGCGGAGCTATGCTCATCGTTTAGAGTAGCATAAAGCCATCGTGCATTTGAGCGCGAAACCAGAGGATCGTTGCAATGGAATTGTCGAGCACCCGGATCGTGCATGCGGCGCCGAACGCCGTATGGAATGCGCTCAACGATCCGGCCGTGCTGAAGGATTGCATACCGGGATGCGAATCACTCGAGCGGTTGTCGGACCACGAGTGGCAAGCGGTCGTCGCGACCAAAGTGGGGCCCGTGTCCGCGCGCTTCAACGGCAAGATGCAAATCGTCGATCCGACGCCGCCGACCGGTTATACGTTGACGTTCGAAGGGCAGGGTGGTGCGGCGGGATTCGCCAAGGGAGAGGCGAAGGTTTCGCTGTCGCCGGCCGAGGATGGCGACACGGCGCTCTCCTACACGGCCAGAGCGAATGTCGGAGGCAAGCTCGCACAGATCGGCTCGCGTCTGATCGATGGCGCGGCCGCCAAAATGGCTGACGACTTTTTTGTCCGTTTCGCCACACGCGTCGCACCGCCGAAAGAAGTGGTAACGGGTGGTGCGCCAGCAGTGACGGCACCTCCGCCGGCGAAATCGCACTGGATTCGCTATGTCGCGCTGGCGGCGATCGTGGTCATCATTATCGTGTTGGCGCTGCGCGGCTTTAAATAAAGGCAACGAGGGTTGTTCATGGACAGCGTGGATCTCGAAGTATTGAAGCGCAGCGCCGAATGGATCGATGAAGGTCGTCGCGTGCTGCTCGTGACGGTCGTGAAGACGTGGGGCAGCTCGCCGCGTCCGGAGGGTGCGATGCTCGCCGTGCGCGAAGACGGTCTCGTCGTCGGCTCGGTGTCGGGGGGATGCATCGAAGACGATATCGTCGATCGAACGCGCCGCGAGGGACAAAAGTCGACGCGCTGCGAAGTCGTGACCTACGGCGTCACGGCCGATGAAGCACGCCGGTTCGGACTGCCCTGCGGCGGCACGATTCAACTCGTGCTCGAGCCGCTGAATCGCGAGTCCGGCATCAGGGCGCTATTGCGCGAAGTCGAAGCGGGTCATCTCGTAACCCGCAGGCTCGACCTTTCTTCGGGCTTCGCAACGCTCCATCCTGCGCAGGCCGTCGACGGCCTGCTGTTCGACGACAAGACGCTGACGACTATCCACGGTCCGCGCTATCGAATGCTGGTGATCGGCGCATCGCAGTTATCAAAGTATCTGGCGGAGATCGCCGTCGGGCTCGATTACCAGGTGACGATCTGCGATCCGCGTGACGAATATACGGAGACATGGGATATCCCGGGCGTCAGACTGGTCCGGACGATGCCCGACGACACGGTCAAGGCGATGAAGCTGGACGAGCGCTGTGCGGTCGTCGCGCTGACGCACGATCCCAAGCTTGACGATCTCGCGTTGATGGAAGCCTTGAAATCGCCGGCGTTCTACATCGGCGCGCTGGGATCGCGTGCGAACAATGCGAAGCGGCGCGAGCGGCTGCGTGAATTCGAGCTGAGCGACGCAGAAATCGCGCGTCTCCACGGTCCGATCGGCCTGTACATCGGCAGTCGCACTCCGCCGGAGATTGCCATCTCGATTCTTGCCGAGATCACGGCGATCAAGAACGGCGTGCATGAGGACGAGATCCTGCCGGTGGCCGTCGCCAAGGAAAAGTACGGCGCATCGGTCGCGTGTGCGACGAGCTGAAGCGCGCGAAATCGGCGGGTGTGTCGAGGTCCCAAAGCCGCGGCAGCTCACGCAAAGTGGCGCCTGCCGCCGCGATCTTTATCCGCGTGATCGCCATGACGTCCGACGTGCTCCATGGCACGTCGGAAAAGATGTCGACGTCGCGCGATAATCCGATCAACACGTAACCGCCATCCTCGGCAGGGCCGACGACGACATCGTGCGTTTTGAGCGCCTCGGCGGCGCGCGCAAGATAAGTCGCGTCCATTGCGGGACAATCGGTGCCGATCAACAGCGCAGCCTGCTCCTCGGCAAGCACCGACGCCAACGCGTGATGCATGCGTGTGCCGAGATCGGGGCCGCGCTGCGAACGCAGCGTCACGCCATAGCGACGCTTCCAGTCCTCAAAGGCCGCATGGCTCGGATCGGGATCGCACCAGACCTCGATTTCGGAAACCGCACCCGTCTCGCGTGCGCTCACGGCAGTCGTCAGCGTCCGCTCGACGAGATCGCGGTAGAGCTTCGCGGCCGCTGTGTGGCCGATGCCGGACGCGAGCCGGGTCTTGACGCGACCCGGCTCGGGCACCTTGGCAAAGATTTGCAAGATCGGTGCGCGGCGCCCGATCGACGGACGATAGCGATGCGCGAGCGCAGCGGGATCGACGCCACGCCAATAATCGAAGCGCAGGCTCCACATCGAGAAAATCGTGCGCCACGCGCCGTGGGTATCCCAACGGCGACCCGAAACGACGACGCGCTCGCGCAGACACACGGGGCGGCCGGCCGCGCGTAGCAGCGCGCTCGACAGTGCGATGTCTTCCATCAGCGGCAGCGCCGGAAAGCCGCCGACCGTGGCGAATGCGGTGCGCGACACGAACATCGCCTGGTCACCCGTGGCGACTCCAGTGAGCCGCGAACGTACGTTCATCAACTTCGAAATCGCCGGAAGCAGCATCGAACCGCCTTCGATCGCGACATCGAACCGGCCCCACGGATGACCCCGCTTCACGGCATCGGCAACTCGGACGAGTGCGTTGTCGGCAATCCGGCAATCGGCGTGCAGGAACAACATCACGTCGGCGGTACTTGCTGCCGCGCCTGCGTTCATCTGCGCCGAGCGCCCGCGCGGCGCGTCCAATACGCGAACCGAGGGATGCTGTGCAATCACGGCACGGCTCGAGTCGCGGCTGCCACCGTCGACGGCGATCACGTCGATCGCTTCAAAAGAATCGACCGCTTCGATCGCACGAAACAACGCCGCCAGCGTCGCCGGCAACGCGACGGCTTCATCAAGAAACGGAATGATGACGGCGAGCTTCATCGACTCGATCCCGCTGCCGGGTGCCGCGATCGAATCTTGCGTACGACGACGGGTGCCAACGCGAGCACGGCGAGAAGGACGAAGCTGCCGGCGAGCTCGGGCGACAGAAGGCCGGTAAGCGAATCGATGTTGCCCAGCGCCTGTCCGAGATTCACGAACACGAACGTGCCGGGTACGATGCCGATCGCCGTAGCGGCCACGAATGTCCACGCCGGAATTGTCGTGAACGCGGGGGCGAGATTGACGAGAAAAAATGGGAACAAGGGGACGAGACGGAGCGACAGCAAATAGAGGAACGCATTTTCGGTGAAGCCTGCGTTGATGCGCCGACCGATATTGCCCATGCGCTTGCCAGCCGCATCGGCGAAAAGATAACGGGCAGCCAGAAACAGGATCGTTGCGCCTGCGGTCGCCGCGGTCACGACGATCAGCGTCCCGGCCCAGCGCCCGAACAGGAAACCGATCGTCAGCGACAACAGGATGGCGATCGGAAGGCTGAACGCGGTCGCAGCGGCGTAAACCAAAAATGCGATCACCGGAGCGATCGCACGATGCACATCGACAAACGCGCGCAGAGCATCGCGATGGTCCTTGATCGTTTGGATGCTCACATATTCATTGCCACCCAGTACAAAAAAAGCGACAAGCGCGCCGAGGAAAATAATCAGAATGGCGAGCCGGAGCGCGATCTTCCGCCGACCGTCCGATTGTTCAAGCGGAGCGCGTGCCATCAGACGCCCCGCAGACCGAAGATTCGCTTGATCCACATTTTCGTTCGTGGCGTCAGCGCTTCCTTCTGGCGCATGTCGGCCACACGGCGATTGATTTGCGCGAATGTCGGATAAGCGTGGATCGATGCCGAAATGTCGCCGGCCTTCATGCCATTGGCGGTCGCAAGCGCGTACTCGGCGATCAATTCTCCCGCGTGCGGCGCAACGATCGCGGCGCCCAACAACTTTCCCCGTGGCGTCGTCACCACCTTGGCCAGCCCCGCGGTCTCGCCTTCTGTCTGCGCGCGATCGATGTCGGCGAGCGGAAAAGTGTAGACGCGGTGGTCGACGCCGGTTTTCTTCGCTTCCGTTTCCGAAATGCCGACGCGCGCGAATTCCGGATCGGTGAATGTGCACCAGGGAACGACCACCGACGGTTTCATCCACTTGAGTCTGAAGATCGCATGCCGGAGCACGATGCCGGCGTGGTGCTCGGCGAGATGGGTGAATTGGTGGCCGCCTGCCGCGTCGCCGATCACGTAGATCCGCGGATTTGTCGTCGTCAGTTCGTTCTCGAGAACAATGCGACCGTCCGACACGCGGACGCCGGCAGCGTCGAGTCCCAGGTTTTCGATGTTGGGCTTGCGACCTGCGGCAAGCAGCAAATGCGTCGCATCGATCGGCTGCGCCGTGCCGTCGCCCTCCCGCAGCAGGAGACGAATGCCGAGCGGCGTGCGCTCGACTTTCGCGATCGATGCGCTCAAGCGATGCCGCACCCCTTCGCTTTGGAACTGGCGAAAAACGATCGCAGCGAGATCGGCATCCTCGCGCGGCAGAATCGCCGGCGCGATGTCGACGACTGTGACGGCGCTGCCCAGGCGCCGAAACGCCTGCGCCATCTCGCTGCCTATGGGTCCGCTGCCGACGACGATCAAGTGCGGAATGTCCTCGCGCAAATTGAAAATCGTCTCGTTGGTGAGATAGGGCACCGATTCGATGCCGGGGATCGAAGGAATCGCCGGCCGCGACCCGGTGGCGATGACAAATGTGCGCGCCCGCAAGCGCCGGCCGTCGACTTCGAACGACTGCGGATCGACAAAGCGGCCATTGCCGAAAACGACATCGACGCCGAGCGCGCGAAATCGCTCCGGGCTGTCGTTCGGCTCGATATTCGCGATCACCGAAGCGACGTGTTCCATCACGCGGGACAGGGCGGGCTTCGGATCGTGCGGCGCGAGCGCGAAGCGATCGGCGTTGCGCATCAGGTACGCGACGCGCGCCGATTTGATCAACGTTTTCGACGGAACGCAGCCCGTCCACAGGCAATCGCCGCCGAGCTTGTGATTTTCAACGAGCGCAACCTTTGCACCGAGCGTCGCGCCGCCGGCAGCGACAACGAGGCCACCGGAGCCGCCGCCGATGACGACGATGTCGAAGTCGGTCTTGGCCATCCGTGGTTTTTAGCACGGATGGGGCTGTCTAGTGGAAATCGCGCGATTTCGTCGGCAGTGAGCCCAATAGCGGTGTCATATCGACCAGGCGGCCGGCGATGACGTGGACGACTTCGCCTTCGCGCTCGACTTTTCCATAGACCGCCATCAATCGCGATCCCAATAACTCGCGCCGCTGTCGATCGCCGACGTCGCGCCAGACGATCACGTTGGTCGCGCCGGTTTCGTCTTCCAGCGTGACGAATACGACGCCGCTTCGCGTGTCGGGCCGCTGGCGCCCGATGACGATCCCAGCGACGCGCGCGAGCCGTCCGTGCGGCGTGCGCGCGACATCTTCGGACGTCATCATCCGCTTCGCACGCAATTGCCGCCGCAAGAGCGCGAGTGGATGGCGGCGCAGCGTAAGGCCGAGACGACGATAATCGGCGACGATGTCCTGCCCTTCGGAGGGCGCGGCGAGGGCAGGGGGCGTTTCGTCGAACGTCGCGCCCTCGAGAACTTCCGGCAGACGCTCGACGCCGGCGACTTCCCACACGGCGCCGTGACGATGACCGGATAGCGCGATCAGCGCGTCGGCGTCGGCCAGCGCGGTCAAATCGCGCCGATCGAGGCTCGCGCGCTGCGCGAGATCGGCGACCGATGCGAAGGATCGCATTCGGCGCGCCTCGACGATTCGTTTTGCGCCGGCTTCGGTGAGACCTTTGACCATGCAAAAGCCGAGGCGCAACGCGCCTTTCTCCAGCGTGCAATCCCAATCGCTGATCGTGACATCGACGGCGCGAACATCGACATCGTGGCGCCGCGCATCGGCGACCAATTGCGCCGGTGCATAGAAGCCCATCGGCTGCGAATTCAACAGCGCCCCGCAAAACGCGGCGGGCTCGTAATATTTGAGCCACGACGATATGTAAACGAGCAGCGCAAACGACGCCGAATGCGATTCCGGAAAGCCGTATTCGCCGAAGCCCAATATCTGTTGGTAGATCTGGCGCGCAAACTCTTCGGCATAACCGCGCTCGGCCATGCCGTCGATCAATCGTTGCTCGAATTTCTCCAATCCACCTTTGCGCCGCCAGGCGGCCATCGAGCGTCGCAGCCGGTCGGCTTCGCCCGGCGTGAAACCCGCGGCGACGATGGCGAGCTGCATCACCTGCTCCTGAAAAATGGGCACGCCGAGCGTGCGCTCGAGGACCGCTTTCACCGCGTCGCTCGGATACGTCACCGCCTCCAGTCCCTGCCGCCGCTTGAGATACGGATGCACCATGCCGCCCTGGATCGGACCCGGTCGCACGATGGCGACTTCGATGACGAGATCGTAAAAGGTCTTCGGCTTCAAACGAGGCAGCATCGATTGTTGCGCGCGCGATTCGATCTGGAACACGCCGATGGTGTCGGCATGCTGAATCATTTCGTAGACCTTCGGATCTTCCGACGGGATGTCCTGCATTCGCAATTCATGGCCGTCACGCTCCGAAATCATCGCCATGGCGCGGCGGATCGCCGAGAGCATGCCGAGCGCCAGGCAATCGACCTTCAGCAGGCCGAGCGCGTCGAGATCGTCTTTATCCCATTGGATCACCGTGCGGTCGGCCATCGCCGCGTTCTCGACCGGAACCATTCGTTCGAGCAAGCCCCGCGCGATGACGAAGCCGCCGACGTGCTGGGACAAGTGACGCGGAAACCCCATCAGCTCGCCCGTCAACGCCACGAGCCGCGCGATCAGCGGATTGTCGGGATCGAAGCCGGCTTCGCGAATGCGCTGCGGATCGATCGCGCGGCCGTCCCACCACGCGAACACGCCCGCTAAACGATCGACTTGCGCGAGATCGAGGCCGAGCGCCTTGCCGACGTCGCGCACCGCGCTCTTCGGTCGATAAGTGATGAGCGTCGCGGCCAGCGCCGCGCGGTCGCGTCCGTATTTCTTGTAAACGTACTGCATCACTTCTTCGCGCCGTTGATGCTCGAAATCGACGTCGATGTCCGGCGGCTCGTTGCGCTCGCGTGAGATGAAGCGCTCGAACAGCGTCGAAATGCGCGCCGGATCGACCTCGGTGATGCCGAGCGCGTAACAGACGGCGGAATTGGCGGCCGAGCCGCGACCCTGGCAAAGAATCTTCTCGGAACGCGCGAACGCGACGATGTCGTAGACGGTGAGGAAATACGGCTCGTAGCGAAGCTCGGCAACGAGGGAGAGCTCGTGATCGCAAAGCTCGCGGATATCCGGCGGCACGCGATCGCCATAGCGCCGCGCGAGCCCTTCGTCGGTCAACTTCCGCAGATACGACGAGGGCGTTTCGCCTTGCGGAACAATCTCCTCGGGATACTCATAGCGCAATTCATCGAGCGAAAAGGTGCAACGTTCAACGAGCGCAAGCGATTCGGCGAGTAGCTCGGGCGGATAGATCGTCGCGAGCTTTGCACGGGAGCGGAGATGACGCTCGCCATTGGGAAAGAGCGCATAGCCGCAATCGGCGAGCGGTTTTTTGACGCGAATCGCCGTCAGCGTGTCCTGCAGCGCGCGACGGGCGCGCAAATGCATATGGACATCGCCGGCTGCGACGAGCGGTAGACCGCAATCGCGCGATAACGCGGTCAATCGGTCGAGCCGCAGCCGATCGCCGGCGCGCGCGATCAATTCTGCGGCGATCCACGCGCGCTGGCCGAATACGTCGGCGATCCAACGCGCGTCGACGGTCTCGGATCCAGGAAACCACAGCGCAAGGCACCGCGAGCCGAGCGCCGCGATGTCGTCGCGCGTCAAAGCGTACAACCCTTTTTTCGCGTGACGACGCCCGCGCGTGATCAGTTGGACGAGATCGCCGTAACTCTCGCGATCGGTCGCATAAAGCGCGAGCTTCGGTCCGTCGGTCAGCGTAAATTCGCTGCCGATGACGAGCTTCTGACCGAATTCCTTCGCGGCGATGTGGGCGCGAACGGCGCCCGCTACCGAGCATTCGTCGGTCAGCGCGAGCGCCGCATAACCGAGGGATCGCGCGCGTTCGACCAGCTCTTCGGGGTGCGATGCACCGCGCAAGAAGGAAAAATTGGAAAGGCAGTGCAGCTCGGCGTAGGGAGGGAGCATGGGAAACGCCGACGGCTCGATACCGTACGGATATACGGTATAGCGTACCACAAAGAACTATCGCGAGATCGGTAGAACCCTGAAGGACATGCTCTTCACGTTTTTCACGAATCGGGGCCGCCCTTACTTCCCACATCGGAATCCACAACCATGTGAACCGAGTTCACAAAGATGTGAACCGCGACACGAAAGTAGGAGCGACGCGTCGCAGCAAGCGCGCGCTTCGCTCTCGCGAGGCCCGCGCTGGGGTCCCGTGGTATCAGGGAAACGCCGGCACCGTCGCTTCGATGCCGTGCCAGGCGGCTTCGGGGTGAGCGCGCTGCACCCGCTCTTGAATCTCCTCGACGCGCGAGAGCGGCACGTCGACGATCAGCAGGATTTTCCCTTGCTCGATGTCGTCGGCGAAGCGCTTGAGCTTCGAGTTGGGCACGGAGGTGCCAACCAACGTCGACGCGAACACGCCGAACCCCACGCCGAAAAAAATCACCATCAGAACGCCGCCTTGATGCAATTCGAGCCCCGGCAGCGGAAATTCGGTCATCACCCATGCGGAAAGTGCACCGATCAGCGCGCCCAGAACCAGACCGCGACCGGCCGCATGCCGGACATCCGTCTTTTGCAAAACCGACGCTTCGTGCAGCGACCGCAGGTCCGTTCCGCGACGAGCCAGAAAATGCATGTGCCGATCTTCGATACGCGCCAGCAGCAGGTCGTCGGCGGTGCGACGGGCACTCTCGACGTCAGGCAATAACCAGTACAGTCTGCGCCTCATGATGACCTCCTGTATGGAAGGCCGGCGCGACGCGGAAAGACGGCGTGCTCCGAGCCATTCCTCCCTTTGGATACTGTAGGACCAGCAAGCGCAGGGCGCAGTTCCGGCTAAACTCCCGCACTTTCCCTCCGCCCATCTCCATGCCGACCATTGCATTCGATCGTTTCTACCGCTACGCCGAGCTCACCGAGATCCTGCATGCGCTCGCTCGCGAGTATCCGCAAATCGTTGCGGTCGAGTCGATCGGCAAGAGCCACGAAGGCCGCGACATCTGGGTCTTGACGGCCACGAATACGCAGACCGGGCCGGCCGCCGAAAAGCCCGCCTACTGGGTTGACGGCAACATCCATTCGACCGAAGTCGCCGCGTCGGCGGCGAACCTCTATCTGCTGCACACGCTGGTCACGCAATACGGCCGCGATCCGGACATCACGCGCGCGCTCGACACGCGAGCGTTCTACATTTGTCCCCGAATCAATCCTGATGGCGCTGAATGGGCGCTCGCGGATAAGCCGAAATGGGTTCGATCCAGTACGCGGGCGTACCCGTATGACGAAGAGGAGATCGAGGGCATGGTCGTCGAGGACATCGATGGCGATGGCCGAATTCTGCAGATGCGCATCCCGGATCCCAATGGTCTGTGGAAAGCGCATCCGGACGAACCGCGCCTGTTGATTCGCCGCGAGCCGACGGAGATCGGCGGGACTTATTATCGGCTTTTGCCCGAAGGTCGCTTCGAGGGGTACGACGGCTTTACGCTACGCGTCAAGAAGCCCAAGCAAGGGCTTGATCTCAATCGAAACTTTCCCGGGAGCTGGCGTCAGGAATTCGAACAGCTCGGCGCCGGACCCTATCCGACCTCTGAACCGGAAGTCCGCGCTGTCGTCGACTTCATCGTCGGCCATCCGAATCTGACGGGCGGGACGAGCTTTCATACCTGGAGCGGCGTGCTGCTGCGCCCGTTCGAGCACCAACCCGACGAAGAGATGCACGCCGAAGACCTGTGGGTCTATCAAACTACGGGACGGAAGGGCACCGAGCTCACTGGATATCCCCACATCTCCGTCTATCATGAGTTTCGCTATCACCCGAAGTCGGTCATCGGCGGTACCTGGGACTGGATTTACGAACATCTCGGCGTGTTCAGCTGGGTGGTCGAGATCTGGTCGCCGATGCGCGAGGCGGGGATCACCGACTACAAATACATCGACTGGTTTCGCGATCATTCGCCCGACGATGACTTGAAGCTCATCCGCTGGAGCGACGAAAAGCTCGACGGCCTCGCGCACGCCGGTTGGCGGCCGTTCAACCACCCGCAGCTTGGGGCGGTGGAGCTCGGCGGCTGGAATCGATTTCATGCCTTCGGCAATCCGCCGCCGAAGCTTCTCGAGCGCGAGCTCGCGCGCTTTCCCGAATGGATCCTGTGGCAGGCGCTGCTCTCGCCGAAGCTCGAGCTTGTTCATGCAGCCGCGGAGACACTCGGCGGCAACGCGTGGAAAGTGACGCTGGTCGTCCAGAACACCGGATGGCTCCCTTCCTACGTCTCGAAGCGTGCCCTCGCGCGAAAAGTGGTCCGTGGATTGATTGCCGAGATTGCATTGCCCGCCGGCGCGACGCTCGCTTCCGGAAAATTGCGCGAGGAAATGGGCCAGCTCGAAGGCAAGGCGTACAAGCACACCGGTGTTTCGTTTTGGCCCGACTATCTTGTGACCGACGATCGAATGAAAATCGAATGGGTCGTCTTGGGTAAGGCGGGGGAAACCGTTCGAGTGACGGCGCGACACGAGCGCGCCGGCACCGTACGTGTCGACGTGAAGCTTCATTGACTCAAGACGGGATCGCGATGAACCGGCGTCACGCGATACGGGCGTTGCTTGCGATCGCAGCTCTCGATGCGGGAAGTGGCGCCGTTGCGCAGCCGTCAAAAAAAATGCCGCGCATCGGCTACTTGGGCCCATCGGGCGAAACCGCGCCGCATTTGCTCAAGGCGTTTAAGGACGGATTGGCTGCGCTCGGCTACGTCGAGGGCCGTAGCGTCGTCATCGAATATCGATGGACGAATGCGGGCACCAGGATGACGGACGAAAGCACATTGCTTGCCAATGCACGCGAGCTTGTCGCGCTGAACGTCGATGTCCTGGCGGCGTCGATCGATCCGGCAATCATCGCGGCCAGCAAGGCGACGCGGACTGTTGCGATCGTGATGTTGAACGTCAGCGATCCAGTCGAATTGGGGCTCGTGTCCAGCCTGGCGCATCCCGGCGGCAACGTAACGGGGCTGACGCGATTGAGCCCCGATCTCGTCGGCAAGAATCTCGAGATCTTGCTCGAGGTCATGCCCGCCGCGAACCGCATCGGATTGCTCGTAAGTGGATCCGATGCCACGAAGCGGACGAGCGTCGCTAACGCTCGTGCGGCTGCGCAGAAACGCGCGGTGACGCTTCAAATCGTCGAAGTGCGTGGAGCGCAAGATTTCGACTCCGCATTTGTCCAGTTGAAAAAAGGCGGCGCGCAGGCGCTGCTCGTCAGCGACACCGGCGGCGGCATCTTTTTCACGCAGCGCGATCGGATCGCCGAGCTGGCCGTCGCGCAGCGGCTGCCGTCGATATTCGCGAACACGGAGAATGTCGAAGCCGGCGCATTGATGTCCTATTCGCACGGCTCCGTCGCCAACTATCGTCGCGCCGGCGCGTTCATCGACAAGATTCTTCGGGGCGCCAAGCCCGGCGATATTCCAATCGAACAGCCGACGCAGTTCGAGCTGGCCATCAACATGAAGACGGCAAAGGCGTTGAATGTGGTCATTCCGCAATCGCTGCTGCTGCGCGCCGATCGCGTCATCGAATGAGGAGCCCGACCGAATGAATCGTCTCTCGATGTCGGCGCTTGCCTTCGCCTTCACCGCGACGTTGGTCAGTTGCGCCACGCCGCCGCCGGGTCGAGCGGGGCTCGACAAGATCGAGCACATCGTCGTCATTTATGCGGAGAACCGCAGCTTCGACAATCTCTACGGCATGTTCCCCGGCGCCGACGGCATCGCCAACGCGACGCCCGAGCAATACACGCAAGTCGACGGCGACGGCAAGCCGCTGCCGCACTTGCCGCCGGTGTGGAAGGGAAAGGATCCCGATCCGGCGTTTCCGAAGGATTTGCCGAACCAGCCGTTTCGAATCGATGCGCCGCCGATCAATTTGCCGCTGTCGACGCCGACGCGTGATTTGGTCCACAAGTTTTATCAACAGCAGGAGCAGATCAACGGCGGCCGCAACAATCGCTTCGCGGAAGTTTCCGACGCCGGCGCTTTGACAATGAGTTACTACGACGGCTCGACGTTGCCGATGTGGAAGTGGGCGCAGGATTATGTTCTCGCCGACCATTTCTTCATGAGCGCGTTTGGCGATTCGTATCTCAATCATTTCTGGCTGGTTTGCGCATGCACGCCGCGCGATTCAGGACCGGCGAATCTTCGTGCCCAGTTGGACGATCGCGGCTGGCTCAAACGTGCGCCATCGTCGCCGCCATCGGCGCTCGCGGGACCCGCGGTCTTCGTGCCGGGCGAATTCACGACCGATGGCTATTCGCTGACGACCAACCAGCCGCCGTATCAGCCGTCGCGGGTGCCGCCCGCGGCGGGCGGCGATCCACGCTTCGCGGATCCAAGCAAACCGATATTGTCGCCGCAGACGCAACAGACGATCGGCGACACCTTGTCGGCGAAAGGGATTTCGTGGGCGTGGTACGCCGGTGCCTGGAATGCGGCCGTGAAGGATGGCATGCAGCCGGCCGATGCGAAGCGGATGATCATCTACAACAACACGCCGCCGGCGCCCTATTTCGTCGCGCACCATCAGCCGTTCAATTATTTCGCGCGCTTCGCGCCCGGCACGGCCGAACGTGCCGAGCATCTCAAGGATTACACCGATCTCGTCGCCGGGATCGACAAAGGCCACCTTCCGGCGGTCGCGTTCTACAAGCCGCAGGGCACGTTCAACGAGCATCCCGGCAACACCGACGTGATGTCGGGCGACATTCACATCGCCGAGCTCGTCACGAGGATCAAGACGAGCCCACTCTGGTCGTCGACGGCCATCATCGTGACTTACGACGAGAACGGCGGCTTCTGGGATCACGTCCCACCACCCAAAGGCGATCGCTGGGGACCGGGAACCCGCATTCCGGCGATCCTCATCTCGCCGTTCGCGAAGCGGGGCTACATCGACCACACATCCTACGATACGACGTCGATCATCAAATTCATCACGCGACGCTTCGGTCTCGAACCGCTCGCCGGCGTGCGCGCGAACGCGGGCGACTTGACGAACGCATTCGAGTTCTAGAGCCGCCCCTCGGTGGGGAATTCGATGGCGGAAATACCGCGGCGCGGTCTCGCGGCCATCCCACGCGGCGTGTGGGCGCTCGGCATCGTCAGCCTCTGCATGGATCTTTCGTCCGAGTTGATCCACTCGCTGCTTCCGCTCTACATGGCGATCGGGTTGGGTGCCAGCGCGTTCACGATCGGGATTATCGAGGGTATCGCCGAGGCGCTCGCCCTCATCGTCAAGGTTTTTTCGGGCGTCTGGTCGGACGTCGTGCGCAAGCGCAAAGCACTCGTCGTCATCGGCTACGGAATGGCCGCTCTCACCAAACTCATTTTTCCGCTCGCGCATACCCTCGGCTGGATCGTGACGGCGCGGTTCGCAGATCGCGTCGGCAAAGGCATTCGCGGCGCCCCGCGTGACGCGCTGATCGCGGACATCACGCCCGCCGACCTCCGTGGCGCGAGCTTCGGATTGCGCCAGGCGCTCGACACGGTCGGCGGCATCGGCGGACCGCTGCTCGCGCTGGCCGCGATGGCGTATTTCGCCGGCAACTTTCGCGAATCGTTCTGGGTTGCGGTCGTTCCCGCGGCCATTTGCGTCGTCGTGCTCGTGTTCGGCGTGCGCGAGCCGGCGACAGTCGGCGGCGAAGGTGAACACCCGCCGCTGCGAATGGCGGACGCGAAACGCTTTCCGCCGCACTTCTGGATCGTCGTTGCGATTGCCGCCGTGCTGACGCTCGCACGTTTTTCCGAGGCATTTCTCGTCTTGCGCGCGCAAAACGTCGGCCTGCGCGTGGCGCTGGTCCCTTGGGTAATGGTCATCATGTCGACCGTTTATGCGCTGGTCGCCTATCCGGTCGGGGCGGCTGCCGATCGAGGCCACGGCGCCAAGCTGCTATGGAGCGGCATGCTGGCGCTGATCCTGGCGGACTTGGCCCTCGCATCCGCCGCGACGCCCGCGATCGTATTCATCGGCGCCGCGCTTTGGGGCCTGCATATGGGTCTTACGCAGGGATTGCTGTCCGCGCTGGTCGCCGCGGCGGCCCCAGCCGACCTCCGCGGCAGCGCATTCGGCGTGTTCAATCTGGCGAGCGGCATCGCGCTCTTGGTGGCAAGCACGCTGGCCGGATGGTTGTGGGACGCCTATGGACCGCGCTTCACGTTTTATGCCGGCGCGCTGTTCACCGCCGTTGCACTGCTGGCGTTGCTGACGCGCGGCGCCGATGTCGGACGCCTCGAACGCTAGAATCGCAGTGGTGTAAGGTGGCGTCGTCCCGAATCGACTGTTGACCGTGGCCGAGCTCTACTATCGACATACGTTGCCGGTGCGCGTGATGCACTGGATCAACGTGGTCGCGTTGACGCTTCTGTTCATGAGTGGCCTCATGATCTTCAACGCGCATCCGCGCCTCTACTGGGGCAAGTCGTCATATACGGGCCGTCCACCGATTCTCGAGATCGGCGCGCGCGAGAGCCCGGAGAGCGGCGCGATCGGGTACACGAAAATATTCGGCCATGAATTCAGAACGACCGGCGTGCTCGGCCTGTCGACAGAGCCGAGCGGCCGCGCCGCGGCGCGCGCGTTTCCTTCCTGGCTCACGGTGCCCGATTTTCAGTGGCTCTCAATGGCGCGCGCCTGGCATTTCTTTTTCGCCTGGATTTTCGTCATCAACGGCGTTTGTTACATCGTCTACTCGTTATGGAGCCGACATCTGACGCGCGATCTTCTGCCGACGCGCGCTCAGGTGGCGAAGATCGGACAATCGATCAAGGATCATTTGCTGTTTCGCCACGAGAAGGGCGAAGCCGCGACGCGCTACAACGTGCTGCAGAAGCTCGCCTATCTCGTCGTCATTTTCGTCTTGCTGCCCCTCATAATCCTGATGGGGCTCGCAATGTCCCCGCGCATGGACACGCTGTTCACCGGTTGGGTCGATCTCTTCGGCGGACGACAATCGGCGCGCACCATTCATTTCATTGCAGCGTGGTTGATCGTCGCGTTCGTGCTGATTCATGTCTTTCAAGTCATCG
>DASXPO010000111.1:0-12799 GCA_036493535.1 Casimicrobiaceae bacterium | reverse complement strand
CCCGGATTCGCCAAACGTCGGACACGTCGAAAGCGCGAGCGTCGGCTGGGCGATGTATTGATCGGGCGATGCGAGAATGCGCTGCCGAAAATTCTCGATCTCCGCCTTGGTCGCCGCGGGTCCGATCAGCATGCCGTAGCCTCCGGCGCCGTGCGTTTCCTTGACGACCAGCTCGGAGAGATGCGCCAATGCGTAATCGCGTTCCTCCTGCCGATGCAGCAAATACGTTTGCACGTTGTGGAGGATCGGCTCCTCGGACAGATAGAACCGGATCATCTCCGGCACGTACGGATAGATCGACTTGTCGTCTGCCACGCCGGTGCCGATCGCATTGGCGAGCGTCACGCGGCCGGCTCGATACGCGGCAAATAAGCCCGGAACGCCGAGCATCGAATCTTTTCGGAACGCGAGCGGATCGAGATAATCGTCGTCGACGCGCCGGTAAATCACCTGCACGCGCTGCGGTCCGCGGGTCGTGCGCATGAAGACCGTGTCGTTCTGGACGAAGAGGTCGACGCCCTCGACCAACTCCACCCCCATCTGCTGCGCGAGAAACGCATGCTCGAAATACGCCGAGTTGTAGGCGCCGGGGGTCAACACGGCGACCGTGGGCCGCTCCTCACCGGCCGGTGCAACGGCCCGAAGATTTTCCAGCAGCACATCGGGGTAATGCTGGACCGGGCGGATCGAGCGCGTCGCGAACAGCTCGGGAAACAGTCGCATCATCATGCGCCGGTTTTCCAGCATGTACGACACGCCCGAGGGGACGCGCAGGTTGTCTTCCAGAACGTAATAGTCGCCGCCATCGGCGCGAACGACGTCGACGCCGGCGACGTGCGCATAGATGCCGCCCGGCACGTTCATCCCGATCATCTGGGGCCGAAATTGTCCGTTCCCGACCACGCGCTCGGCCGGCACGATGCCATTCTTCAGAATCGCCTGGTCGTGGTAGACATCGTGCAGAAACAGATTGAGCGCGTGCACGCGCTGTTTGAGGCCGCGCTCCAACGTTTGCCATTCGTCCGCCGGAATGATGCGCGGCACGAGATCGAACGGAATCAAGCGCTCGGTGCTCGCGCCTTCGCCATAAACGGCGAACGTGATGCCGACGCGATGGAATGCGCGCTCCGCCTCGCCTCGTTTTTGCGCGATGCGATCCGGCGACGTGCGTTCGAGCCAATCCGCGAACGCCCGGTAATGGGCGCGGACCCCGCCGTCGCCGGTACGCATTTCGTCGTAGGGTTGGGAGGACATTCGAAAATGAGCAGCGGCGTCGATCGGGTCAAGCAAGCGGCAAGCCATCGCCGGAATCCCTTTACCGGCAGCGGCTTAGCGACAATGACTGTTTCGCGGTTTCATCGAGCGGATCAAGGCGGCGCAACCGCCGCACCATATTAGGGCAATTGCGTCCTGGACACGGTTCTACACACCCTCCGACCGCGTTTGCGGCACCCCCGAAGCCATGGTTAAATCGCGGCTCCTGTCTGGGTTCGCGGGCGGTTAGCTCAGCGGTAGAGCACTGCCTTCACACGGCAGGGGTCACTGGTTCGATACCAGTATCGCCCACCAAATGAACCAAGGGGTTACGCGCAAAGTGTAACCCCTCTTTTTTTGTCGCGACGAAACGTCGCAAAGCGCGTGTTGCATTTTTTGCTCCCGCATCCGCGCCTACATCGCGAGGTCTCCAATGAAACAGCCCGCCGCATTCGTATTTGACGCCTTCGGAACGCTTTTCGACGTGCATTCGATCGCCGGACTCGCCGAGCGGATCGCGCCGGGGAACGGCGCGGCGCTGTCGCGCATCTGGCGCACGAAGCAGCTCGAATACTCGTGGCTGCAATCGCTGATGACGAACGCACGATTCCAGCGCGAGGACTTCTCGGCGTTGACCGCTCACGCGCTCGATTACGCATTGGCCGCGCTGATTCTGCCTCTTGCGGCGGGAGAACGGCAGCGCCTGCTCGACGCGTACCGCGACCTTGCGCCGTTTCCCGGTGCGCATGAAGCGTTGGCCGCGCTTGCGCCCTGTCCGCGCTGGATTTTGTCGAACGGGACGCGCGCGATGCTCGAGCCGCTCGTGAAATCGACCGGCCTCGACCAAGTCCTCGACGGCATCATGACGGTCGACGACGTCGGAATCTACAAGCCGAGCCCGCGCGTCTATCAGCTTGCGGTTGATTGCCTCGGACTTGCGCCGGACCGGATCGCCTTCGTGTCGTCGAACGGCTGGGACGCCGCCGGCGCAAAGGCATTCGGTTTCACGACGTTCTGGATCAACCGCGACGGCGTTCCGACGGAGCGGCATGCCGCGCCTCCCGATTTCGCCATCGCATCGTTGTCCGACATCGTTCCGCTGCTGGCGGCGTGATTGATTTTGTCCGACTTTAATTGCATTATGTCCGACAAATCATTGGCCATGTCCGCCACTTCCCTGCCCCGCACGCCGGCACGCTCCGGATCCCGACGCAACCCGGGAGCGCCGGTCGCTCGCCGCTTCAAGTCGCAGAGCGTTCTCGATGCGCTGGGCCAGAAGATCGTCTCGGGCAAGCTCGTCCCGGGCGACATACTTCCGACCGAGGCAGAGCTCTCACGGCGTCATGGGATCAGCCGACCGTCGTTGCGCGAAGGACTCCGCGCGCTCGCGCAAAAAGGCCTGGTCGAAGCGCGCACGCGACGCGGCACCGCGATCAAAGACAAGCAGCATTGGAACGTGCTCGACCCGGATGTCCTTCGCTGGTACGCCGCCGCGCCGCCCGATCCCGGATTTCTGCTCGACTTGTTCGATGTCCGTACGATATTCGAGCCCGCAACCGCGAGGCTCGCCGCCGCGCGCGCGTCGCCCGATCAGATTCTGGAGATCGAGGACGCATTTCGGGGAATGGCCGCGTCGCTGCCGCACGACGTCGAAGGGTGCTGCCAGCATGATCTTGCCTTTCACGAGCGGATCGTTGCCGCGACCGGCAATCGCCTGCTCGTTCGTTTCGCGGCGACGATTCGCGGCGCGCTGTTGACCGCCTTTCGCTTGTCGAGCGACGCTCGCGCGAGCTACGAGAATTCGCTGGCGGAGCATTGGGCCGTCGCCATGGCGATTCGGCGGCGCAGCCCCGACGAAGCGGACAACGCGATGCGCCAGTTGTTGGCCGGGACCGCACGCGACTTGGCGCCGATCTACGGCGCGGAGCGGCACGACAAGGCAACGAAGCGGCGACGATCGGCGGGCGCCAAAAGCGACAGCCGGCGTATTTGACGCGAGGGAAGTCCCGCGTCCATCTAAAACGAGGAGGGACGATGAAGATTCAATCCGTGCTGCGATGGCTCATGCTTTTGACGGTTGTCGCAGCGTTTCCGGCGCCGCATGACGCGTCCGCCCAAGCGAAGAAACAGGTCAAGATCTCCCATGCGACGGCGGCCGATCTCGGCAACGACAACCACATGGTGGCCTGGATCATCGCCAACTACATCAACACCTATTCAGACACGCTCGAAGCGCGGATCTATCCGGCGAACGGTTTGGGTGAGGAACGCGCCGTTGTCGAAGGGATGCAGCTCGGCGCCGGCGCAACGATGCACATCGGCGGCACCGCGATCCATAACAACTTCAACAAGCGGATGGGCGTCCTCGACCTCCCCTTCCTCTGGCGGGACTATCAGCACGCGCATCACGTGCTGGACGGCAAGGTGGGCGAGACGCTCGCCGCCGAGCACGAGAAGCTCGGCCTCAAGGTGCTGGGCTGGCAGGATAGCTGGGGCTACCGCAACGTCGTCACGACCAAGAAGGAAATCAAGACGCCGGAAGATTTGAAAGGACTGAAAATCCGCACGATCCAGACGCCGACCTACGTCGCGGCCTTGAACGCGATGGGCGCCAACGCGACGCCGATGGCCTTCGGCGAGGTGTACACGTCGTTGCAGACCGGCGTTCTCGATGGATTCGAGCACGCATCCGCCGTGGTTTATACCGGCAAGTATTACGAAGTCGCGAAGTACGTGACGCTGACCGGACATCTGTTCGGGCCGACCGTGACCGTCATCTCCAAAAAAGAATGGGACGGTTATACCGACAAGGAGAAGCAGGTCGTCGCCGCCGCCGCCAAACTGGCGCAAGACGTCAATCGGAGCCTTTCGGTCCAGCGTGATGCCGAGTCGCTCGACAAGCTCAAGGCGAAAGGGATGATCGTCAATCCGATCGACAAGACCGGTTTTGTCAAAGCGGCGCTGCCGTTGCAGGATCAGCTCGCGAAGACGCTCGGCGCGGAAGATCTTCTGAAAACGATTCGCGAGACCAAGTGATTCACGAAAAAGCGGATCCTTCGCGGCGCTCAGGGTGACAGCCGCCGAAACAGGTCATCCCGGGCAACGCGAGCGATCCGCTTGATCACATGATGGCCCGCATCTGTCGTGCGCTCGATCGTACGGTCGAGTATTCGCTGTTCGTCATCTTTCTCGTGTTCACCCTGGTCGGTGGACTGCAAGTCTTCAACCGCTTCGTGCTCGGTTTGCCGCTGTCCTGGAGCGAGGAATTCCAGAAGTTCGGGCATATCTGGCTGGTGATGCTCGCAATTCCGGTCGGTTATCGGCGCGGCGCGCATCTCGGCATGGACATGGTGCTGCACCTGCTTCCACAGATGGCGCAACGCGGCGTCGCTTTCGTCACCGAAGTGCTGTGGCTCATTCTTGCCCTCGCGATCGGCCGTTACACGCTCGTCGTGATGGACGTCGCGAAATTCCAGGACAGCCCCGGGCTCGGCTGGCCGATGAACTGGGTCTACTTCGGCATGGTGCTCGGCAGCGTATACCTCGGCATCGTTGCGCTCCGCCGGCTTGCCGCGCAGTTCGGCTGGCGCGATCCGCCGCCCGACAATCTCGGGCTGCATTGATGCTGATCGCGCTCTTCGTGTTCCTGCTCGCGTTGATCATCCTCGGCGTCCCGGTGCTGCTCGTCATGGGCGTGGTCGGGCTCGCCGGCATTCTCGCGACGCCCAACCTGGTGCCTGCGCTCTTTCCGCAGAAGATGTTCGCGATGCTCGACAACTTCAGCTTGCTGGCACTTCCCTATTTCATTCTGGCCGGCGAGCTGATTTCCGCCGGCGGTATCTCGAAACGACTGGTGGAATTCGCCGAGACCGTCGTCGGACACTGGCGCGGCGGGCTCGGGCACGCGTCGGTCGTGTCGAGCATGGTGTTCGCCGGCGTGTCGGGATCGTCGGTGGCCGACACGTCGGCGATCGGCTCGATACTGGTCCCGGCGATGAAGGATCGCGGCTACAAGCCCGGCTTCGCCGCGGCGCTCGTCGCGTGCGCCGGAACGATCGGCGCCATCATCCCGCCCAGCATGACGATGATCGTCTACGGCTCGATGGCGAACGTCTCGATCGGCGGCTTGTTCCTGGGCGGCATCGTCCCCGGCGTCCTCATCGGCATCGGGCTGATGATCGTGATTCGCTTCTACGGGCTGTCACCCGCGTTTCCCGAGTTGCGCCGGACGACGGGCCGCTTCGTGCTTCGCAGCGTCTTGCGCGCGACCGTCAATGTGTGGCCGGCGCTGCTCGCCCCGATTCTGGTGGTCGGCGGAATTTTGACCGGCGCGTTCACCGCAACCGAGGCCGGGGTCGTCGCGTGTTTCTACGGTTTCTTCGTCGGCTTTTTCATTTACCGAATCCTGAAGGTTCGCGACCTCCCGCGGATTTTCATCCGCGCGGCGATCACGACGGCGATGGTTTCGGGAATCATCGGCGTCGCGGGTGCGTTCGGGTGGCTGCTGTCGTACCTCAACTTCAACGACATCGTGCTCGGCGCGGTCACGCACGTGGCGGGTTCCCAGATCGCCGTCATGGTGCTGTTGATGCTGATCATGCTGATCCTGACGATGTTCGTCGATTCGATGGCGATCCTCATCATCCTGATCCCCGTCGCCGTCGTCATCGGCCGCAGTTACGGCATCGACGAGTTCCAGCTCGGGCTCTTGATGGTGATGGCGACGCAAATCGGCTCCACGACGCCGCCGGTGGCGGTGTTGCTGTTCGTCGCGACGAGCATCGCGGGGTGCAAATACAACGAGACGATCCGCTACTGCTGGGCGTTCATTCTGGCGGAGATCGCGGTGCTGCTTCTGGTTGTTTTTTGGCCGGCGCTCGCGTCCTTCATCCCGCACCATTTCCTCGGCTGAAGCCGCAAAGCCAAGCTAGCTAGGCAGCGCGCGGCGTTCCGACTTTCGCCCGGCAGGCCGCGACCGCCTCACGAATGGCCGCGATGGCGGCGGGCCGTGGAAAGCTGCGGCGGTACGCGAGCGCGATGCGCCGCGCCGGCGTCGGCTTGGTGAACGGCACCGGCACGACGAGGCGGCTGTGGTACTTCGGCGTCAACGCATCGCGCGGGAGGACCGATACGCCGAGACCCGACGCCACCATGTTGCGCACCGTCTCCAGTGAATTCGTCCGCGTCACTTGCGCGTCGGCGCGATTCAATTCCGGGCAGGCGTCGAGCACTTGATCGCGAAAACAATGGCCGACGTTCAACAGGATCGTGTGCTCGGCGGGTAATTCGTCGGGCGCAATCGACTTGCGCTTGGCCCACTTGTGTCCCTGCGGGACCACGACCTGAAACGGCTCTTCGTACAGGAAATCCGTGACGATCCCCGACGGCTGGAACGGCAGCGCGATGATGGCGGTGTCGATTTGGCCGGTCCGAAGACCTGTCTCGAGGTTTTCGGTCAGGTTCTCTTCGATGTCGAGCGGCATCTGCGGCGCACGCGCGTGCAACGCCGGGATCAAATCCGGCAATAGATAGGGACCGATCGTGTAAATGACGCCCAACTTAAGCAAACCGACCAGCTGATTACGTCCGGCCTGCGCGATTTCACGAATGCGGGCGGCTTCCTCGAGCACCTTCTGCGCCTGCTCGACGATGCGCTCGCCGACGGGCGTGATCGTCACCTCGCTTTTGCCGCGCTCGAACAGCGGTGCGCCCAGTTCCTCTTCGAGCTTCTGGATGGCGACCGAGAGCGCCGGTTGGCTGACGAAGCATTTCGCCGCCGCGCGACCGAAGCTTCGCTCGCGTGCGACGGCAACGACGTAGCGAAGCTCGTTGAGGGTCATGAACTAATCCCGCCGCAGAAAGCTGCGAAGCAGCGAGCGTGGGGGTCCAGACACGCGCTAACTGCGCCTGGACTCGAGGAAGCGGCCGAACTCCCCGCCGATCTCCGCGTGCTTGAGCCCGTAATTCACCATGGCTTCCATGTAGCCGAGCTTGTCGCCGCAGTCGTAGCGCTGTCCCTCGAACGTGTACGCGAGGATGCGTTCCTCCGAGAGGAGGCCGGCGATTCCGTCGGTGAGCTGAATCTCGCCGCCCGCGCCCGGTTGCGCCGCACGCAGATGATGAAAGATGCGGGCCGAGAGGACATAGCGTCCGACGACCGCAAGGGTCGACGCCACGCTGCCGGCTTTCGGCTTTTCGACGATGCGGGAGATGCGACCGAGGCGCTCGACGGCGGGTTCGGGAATCGCCTCGACGATCCCGTAACTGCCGATGTCGGCGGAAGGCACTTCCATGACCCCGATCGTCGACGCGTTTTCGCGCCCCGCGACGTCGAGCATCTGCTTGATGACCGGCACCTGCGCATCGATCAAATCGTCGGCGAGCAGCACGCAAAACGCCTCGTTGTTGACGACCGGGGCCGCGCACAGCACCGCGTGGCCGAGACCCAGCGCTTCGGTTTGGCGAATGTAGATGCAGTTGATACCCGGCGGCGTGGCTGCCTGCACCGCTTCGATCAACGCGGATTTGTGCCGCAGCGCAAGCTCCGTTTCCAACTCGTAGGCCTTGTCGAAATGGTCTTCGATCGCGCGCTTGTTTCGGCCGGTGATGAAAATCATGTCGGTGATGCCCGCGGCCGCCGCCTCTTCGACCGCATACTGAATCAGCGGCTTGTCGACAACGGGAAGCATTTCCTTCGGACTGGCCTTGGTCACCGGCAAAAAACGCGTTCCGAGACCCGCGACGGGAAATACCGCTTTGGTGATGTTTCTCATGAGGATTCCCGAGACGATGTCGGTCGCGATAACAGCTTTTTCAATCCCGCTTCGTCGATGATCTTGACGGCGAGCGCCTGCGCACGCTCGAGCTTCGAGCCGGCTTCTGCACCGGCCACGACGAAATCCGTCTTCTTCGACACGCTGCTCGCGACCTTGCCGCCTTGCGCCTCGATCAACGCAGTGGCTTCATCGCGGGTCAACGACGGTAGTGTACCGGTCAGCACCAAGGTCATACCCGAGAAGGCGCCGTTCGCGGCGCGCCGCGGCGGTCCTTCGACAAAAGTGACGCCCGCCCTGCGCAGCGCTTTGATGACGTCGCGGTTGTGGGCCTCGGCAAAGAAATCCGCGATTGCGCGCGCCAGGACGGGTCCGACGTCGCCGACTTCGAGCAACGCGTTCTCGTCGGCACTCATGAGCGCATCGAGGCTACCGAAGTGGGAAGCGAGATCCTTCGCCGTCGTTTCGCCGACGTGGCGGATGCCGAGCGCGAAAATGAAGCGTGCGAGCGTCGTGTGCCTGCTCTTGTCGATGGCGGTCACAACATTGGCGGCGCTTTTCTCGGCCATCCGCTCGAGCGCCGCGAGCTTGGCGGCGTCGAGCTTGTAGATGTCCGCGGGCGTATGGACGATGCCGCCGTCGACGAGTTGATCGACGAGCTTGTCGCCCAACCCTTCGATGTCGAGCGCCCGCCGACTCGCAAAATGCAGCAGCGACTGCTTGCGTTGCGCGGGGCAAACGAGGCCGCCGGTGCAGCGCGCAATCGCCTCGTCGGGCAAGCGATCGATCGCCGAGCCGCACTCGGGACATTGTTTCGGCATCACGAACGCACGGGCGTCGGCGGGCCGCTTGTCGAGCAGCACGCGCACGACTTCCGGGATGACGTCGCCGGCGCGGCGCACGATCACCGTGTCGCCGATCCGGACGTCTTTGCGCCGAACCTCGTCTTCGTTGTGGAGCGTCGCGTTGGTGACGGTGACACCGCCCACGAACACCGGCTTCAGCTTCGCAACCGGGGTGATCGCACCGGTGCGTCCGACTTGAAAGCTGATGTCCACGACTTCGGTCGGCATCTCTTCCGCCGGAAACTTGTGGGCGACCGCGAATCGGGGCTCGCGCGACACAAAGCCGAGCTCGCGCTGCAGCGCAAGGCTGTTGACTTTGTAGACGACGCCGTCAATCTCGAAGGGCAGCGTCGCACGGCGCTTTTGCACATCTTCGTAAAACGCCATCAACGCCGGCGCACCGCGACAGACGCGGCGATCGCGGTTGACCGGCAGTCCGAATTTTTCGATTGCGTCGAGCAGTTCCGCGTGCGTCTTCGGGAGCGGCCATCCGGCGATCTCACCGATTCCGTATGCAAAGAACAGCAACGGTCGCTGCGCGGTCATCGTGGGATCGAGCTGGCGCACGGCGCCCGCGGCCGTGTTACGGGGATTGATGAATGCCTTCTGACCCGCGGCGATCTGCCGTTCGTTGAGCCGTTCGAAATCCTTGCGCGACATGTAGACCTCGCCGCGGATTTCGAGCACGCGCGGCGGCTTGTCGGTGCGTAAACGCCGTGGGATTGGCCGAATCGTACCGATGTTGCGCGTAACGTCCTCGCCGACTTCGCCGTCGCCGCGCGTCGCCGCAACGGCAAGACGACCGTCCTCGTAGCGCAGGCTGATCGCGAGGCCGTCGAACTTGAGCTCGGCCATATATTCGACGGGCGGCGCATCGGCAGCAAGGCCCAGCTCGCGGCGCACGCGAGCATCGAATTGGAGCGCGCCGGCGGCGGTCGTGTCGGTCTCCGTGCGAATCGAGAGCATCGGCACGGTGTGACGTACCGGCGCGAATTCGGGCAACGGGGCGCCCCCGACCCGCTGCGTCGGCGAATCGGGCGTTACGAGAGCGGGGTATTCCCCTTCGAGCGCCGCCAGCTCGCGAAACAGCGCGTCGTACTCCGCATCGGAGACGGTCGGCGCGTCGAGCACGTAATAGTTATGGTCGTGCGTCTCGATCGCTTCGCGCAGTCGTGCCGCGCGCTTTTGCGCCGTGGCGGAGACGGCGGCGGCGGTTTTCGTCGCCATGAGCATCGTCACGCACCGAACAGCGCGAGCGCGCGTGCGCTGCCGGGTTCGATATGAACGCGCTTCAACGCGACCGCCGCCGCCTCGACTTGCCCGCGAATGCCGGCGAGTGCCGCGTCGTCAAGCGCGCGGCGGTTGTCGTCGACGAGCTCCGCGCTCAGCGTGGTGGCCATTCGCTTGGCGAGGAGCTTCATGCGATCGAACGTCCGCACGGGATCGGCGACGCGCGGGACATCGAGCACGAACACGACCCCGGGCGTGCTGCTCAATCGCAGCGAGTCGGCGGTAAACGGATCGTTGCGGACATTCTGCAGAAAATATTCGACGGTGCCCGTGTCTTCGTGGATGTATTCGAACCGGCCGCCCGCGGCGAGGCGAAAACCCGAGGCCTCCGCCACGCCGCGAAGGCGCGTGCCCGGAATCGCGTTGGGCTCGGGTTTCACCACGGTGAGGCCGATCTGCACGTCGACGTCGGCGCACAACCGGTCGAGCGATTCGGCGCGATTGACTTCGCTTTCGACGTCCGGACCCGACACGCGCGCAGGGACCGGACTGGCAATATCGAGGACGAGCCGCTGAAACGCTTCGAGCTGCTGCTTCGAGGCGGCGCCATTGCGATCGGCAAGCAGCATCGTTGCGATGACTTCGACGAACGTGCCCGGCGTATCGGCCGCGAGCATTTGCCACGGCGCGCCGGTATCGCGGCGTCCGAACCAATGAAGCGGCTTGCCGAGGTGCGCATTGAAGCCCGCGGTGAGCGTCGCGGCGGAAACGGGCCCATCCAATTCGACCGTCAGGATCGACTCGATATCCGGATCGGGTTGCACGCCCGAGTACTGCGTGTCCGCAGCGAAATGCGAGGGTTCATGCATGGTTGCGACGCCTGCTCCGTTTGGCAACTCGGCAGGCGCTTCTTCGTGCCGGATGACGTCCATCGGCGGAACGAATGAAGACTCGGCGGAGCTTTCGGCCCGCGCTGTCGCCGTAGCCGCGGCCGGCGCCGCCCGCACCGTTCGAGCCGCGGGTGCGTTTTCCCTGTCGGCCGACGATTTCAACGTCGGCTCGACCCGCGCCGGCTCGCGTTCTTCGCTCGGGCGGAACGCCGACTCGATGCGACGGCGCACGCGCCGCTCCTGCCAGCTGTTATAAACGATGACGCCCAGCACGAGCAGGACTCCCGCGACGATCAGTCCGAGCTGGAGATTGCTGATGGGCAGCGTCATGCCCGGTCCCCGTCCCGTAGGGCCGCCCCAAGGGACTGGCCGGCCCCCTTTGGGGGCAGCGAGCAAAGCGAGCGTGGGGGTCGTTCCATCATCAATCAGCCGCCGCGGCCGGCTGCGCCATCTCGAGCGCTTCGGCGATGTCGACGGCGACGACGCGGGACACGCCGGGCTCGGGCATCGTGATGCCGACCAGCTGTTGCGCCATTTCCATCGTGATCTTGTTGTGCGAGATGAACAGGAACTGCGTTTGACCCGCCATATCGCGAACCATTTTGCAGAAGCGATCGGTGTTCGGGTCGTCGAGCGGGGCGTCGACTTCGTCCAGCAGGCAGAACGGCGCCGGATTGATCTGGAACAGCGCGAACACGAGCGCGATCGCCGTCAGCGCTTTTTCGCCGCCCGACAGCAAATGGATCGACGTGTTGCGCTTGCCGGGCGGCTGCGCGATCACCTGCACGCCGGCATCGAGGATCTCCTCGCCGGCGAGAAGAAGCTTCGCCTGGCCGCCGCCGAATAGCAGCGGAAAGAGCCGGGCGAAGTTGGCGTTGACGCGATCGTAGGTTTGGTGAAGCAGCTCGCGCGATTCGCGATCGATCTGGCGAATCGCCGACTCGAGCGTCGCCATCGCTTCGGTCAGGTCCGCGGCCTGCGCGTCGAGATAGGACTTGCGCTCCGTCGTCTGCGTGAGCTCATCAAGGGCCGCGAGGTTCACGGCGCCGAGCTCGGCGATCGCACTCGTCAACCGCTCGATCTCGGCGGGCAGCGTCCGCGCGCTTCCCCAGGCCTTGAGCGCTTCCGTGACCGCGTCGGCATCGGCGCGCGCTTCGGTGAGCTGATCGGCGAACTGCCGCTCCGACAGCTCGGCGGCCTGCTCCTTCAGTTGCATTTCCTGAATCTTCACGCGCGCCGGGTCGAGCTTTTGCTCCGCGATGAGCCGCGTTTCTTCGCCCGTGCGGAGCGCGGCACCGAGCGACTCGACGGCATCACGCGAGAGCGCCAGCGCTTGCTCCGCTTGCGCACGCGCGCCGAGCTGCCGCTGCAGCGCTTCTTCAACCGGCGTCCAGTCGATCGATGCGCGCTCGCCGCTCGCCTGCTCGAGAAGCGTTTGCTGTTGCGCGATTTGGGCGACGAGCGACTCCCCCCGGCGCACCAGTTCGGCGATTCGATCGCGGCAGCTCCGTTCGGCAAAGCTCGCTTCCCGGTGAGCGAGCTCCGCCGCGCGCAAATGCTCGTGACTTTCGGCCAGCGCAGCGTCGGCTTCCTCGCGCGCTGTGCTGGCGGCGTCGCGCCCGGCCGATTCGTCGTGCAAGCGCGATTGCAAATCGGCGATCTCGCCGGTGACTTTCTCCAGCGCTTCGGCTTCGGCATCCTGCTGCACCCCGAGCTCGGCGCTCTCCTGCGTGATCTGCGCCCGCCGCCGTTCCGCCGCTTCCGCCGCTTGCTTCAACTGCACGAGCTCGAGCTCCAGGTCGTGACA
>DASXPO010000110.1:0-8772 GCA_036493535.1 Casimicrobiaceae bacterium | reverse complement strand
CGCTACGCGCGCGTTCTGACCGGGGAGACGACGCGCGCCGACGACCTGGTGCAGGAAACGCTCGCCCGCGCGTGGGAGAAGCGTCGATTATGGGCGGCGGGCACCGATCTCCGCGCGTGGCTGTTCACGATCATGCACAACGTCTTCGTGAACCAGCGCGCGCTGGCGCGCCGCGATGCGCAAAACGTTTCGCTCGACGGTGACGAAGACGGGAACGCCGCGTGGCAGATTCCGGTGCGCGCGATGCAGCAGACGCGCGTCGAGCTGATCGAGGTCTTGCGCGAAGTCGGACGGTTGCCGGTCGACCAGCGCGCGGTGCTGATACTCGCCGCGGTCGAGGAAATGCGCTACGAGGAGATCGCCGCGGTGTTGTCGATTCCGATTGGAACCGTCATGTCGCGTCTTTCCCGCGCCCGCGAAAAGCTTCGTCGCGTCGCGCAAGCCGCGCCGGCCGAGCCGTCGACGCTGAAGATCGTCAAGTGACGCGGTCGCTTCCACGATGAATCCGCTGCCGCTCACCGATGCCGACCTGAACGCCTACGTCGACGGCGCGCTGCCGCCTGCACGCGTCTTCGACGTCGAGCAGGCATTCGCACGGGATCCGGCGATCGCGGTGCGCGTCAACGAGATGCGGCAGCAGAACGCGTTGCTGCGCGAGCTGTTCGATCCATGGCTCGCCGATCCGATTCCCACAGCGCTGGTCGATGCCGCGCGCCCGCCGCGGCAGCGGATCGAGTGGCGGCGCTTCGCGCCGTACTTCGCCGTCGCCGCGACGTTGATGCTCGGCATTGCGTCGGGTTGGTACTTGCGCGACGCGACACTCGAGCGCGGCGGAACGCCGACGACCTTCGCGCGCCAAGCCGCGCTCACGCACGTGCTCTACGCCGGCGACGTCAATCGTCCGGTCGAAATCTGGGCGGCCGAAGAAAAACGGCTCGTCACTTGGCTGTCCCGCCGACTCGGGTTCGCCGTCCATGCGCCGGACTTGAACAGCGCGGGGTTCGCGCTTGTCGGCGGTCGTCTGGTCGCAGGCAACGAGCGGCCGACGGCGCTGTTCATGTACGAGAATGCCGATAAGCAGCGGCTTTCCCTGCAAGTTCGCAAGCAGCCCCCCGGGACCAGCGACGTCGCGTTTCGCTATGCGACCGAAGACGGCGTCGGTGTCTATTATTGGATCGACGAAGTCTGCGCCTATGCGCTGTCCGGCCAGCTCGATCGCACGCAGATGTTGTCGATCGGCCGACTCGTTTACGCGCAGCTCTCGGTGGCCGACTCGGCCACGTCGAAGTGACGTTGGCCCCCTAACGCCCGCTTTTCGAATTTCCTTGACCCAACGTTCGCCCGCACGCGTCGGCGATGCCGTCGCGGCAATCGAGACGCCGGCGCTGGCGCTCGATTTGGCGGCGTTCGAGCGCAATCTGGATCGGATGGCCGCTGCAACGCGCGGTCTGCGCTTGCGACCCCATGCCAAGGCCCACAAGTGTCCCGATATCGCGCGTCTGCAAATAGCGCGTGGCGCGGTCGGTGTTTGCTGCCAAAAGACCGACGAAGCCGCCGCGTTCGTCGAGGCAGGGATTGCCGACGTGCTCGTCACCAACGAAATCGTGGCGCCGAGCAAGATCGAGCGTCTCGTCTCCCTCGCGCGCAACGCAGCCGTCGGGGTGCTGGTCGACGATCCTGCGAACGTGAGCGCGCTCGCGAACGCGGCGCGTGCAAGCGATGTGTCGCTCGACGTCTATGTGGAGATCAACGTCGGCGCGAATCGTTGCGGCGTCGAGCCGGGCGTACAGGCGCGCGCGCTGGCACAACGCATCGTGGACGCGGAAAGAATTCGGTTTCGCGGTCTGCATGCTTACCATGGCGGTGCGCAGCATCTTCGTTCGCCCGACGAACGCCGTGACGCGATCATGCGGGCCGCGGCGTTGACGCGCGAAACCCGCCGCTTGATCGAAGCGGCGGGTATCGAATGCGCGATCGTCACCGGCGCGGGTACCGGCACGTGGCATCACGAAGCGGCTTCGGGCGTGTGGAACGAGCTGCAACCGGGCTCGTATCCGTTCATGGACGCCGACTACGGACGCAACGCGCTAGGTCTCGGCGACGTCGCGTTCGAGCAAAGCTTGTTCGTCCTGTCCGGCGTCATGAGCGTGAGCGGCGAACGCGCGATCGTCGACGCCGGCCTCAAGGCGTTCGCGTTCGATTCCGGGGTGCCGCTCGTTCACGGCCATTCCGATCTTGTTTACGCGAAAGCGTCCGACGAGCATGGCGTGCTGACGATCGCCGCAAGCGGTTCGCAACCCCGGCGCAATGACCGCGTGTTCCTGATTCCGGGCCACTGCGACCCGACCTTCAATCTGTACGACTGGGTCGTTGGCTACCGAGGCGATCGCGTCGAAGCGGTCTGGCCGATCAGCGCCCGCGGCGCCTTGGGGTAGTCGCTCACTCCACCCAACCGCCCCAGGTGATCGACGGCGGCGATTCTTCGAACCAGCGATGCGGATAGTGGATCATGCCGGGAACCAGCCGTGTCCATAATGCCGCGACGATCGCCAGGAGCGTGACACCGATGAAGACGGGCATCCACAGCGTTACGAGTCCGGCGTGCGCATGCACCATGATCAGCGGGTTCGCCCCAGCCGGCGGATGAACGGTTCGCGTCGCGAGCATGACGACGAGCGTCAGCGCGAGCGACACGACATATACCCACGCGGCATCGCCCAGGAATTGCGCGCAAAGAACGCCGATCAATGCGCCGCTCAAGTGCCCGCCGAATAACGCGCGCGGCTGCGCAGCCGGCGCACGCGTAAGTCCGAACAAGAAGACGGCCGAGCCGCCGAGCGAGGCGAAAAACAACGGCGCGTTCGGCGGATCAACCCATTCGAGGACGAGATAGAGCGCGAGCGATGCGCCCGCGGCGCACGCAATCAATCGGATGACGGCGCGCAATGGCATGGCGGACTTCGGCGGCTCCGGCGAGACGTCGTTCATCGCATCAGAGCGTCACGATTCCGCGCGGCGTTCGCAGCATCGCCGCAAGACGCGGATGGCGGCCGTAGGAAACCTTGAGCGTTTCGGATAGCTGGAGTGAGACGAGCCCAGCGCGAATCGCTGCCGGATCGGGATGCTCACCGGCGAGCGTCACGAGACGAATGCCGCTATCGAGAAGCCGATGACTCGGATGCGTTCCGGACGGCCATTGGATCAAGGTCGGAATGAGGCCGGCGCCGGGCAAGTGGCCATCATCGGGAATCGTAAGTTGCCAATGCAGTCTGCCGCGCGTCATCGGATTCACCGGGCCGAGATCGATTCGACTCCGCGCTTTAACGGCATCGATATCGTCCGTTTGCGCAGCCCAGTGAATCAGCCGCGGACCCTCTGCCAGCGCCGCGCGCATTCGTGGCTCGTCCAGGTCGTACCAGCGCGGACGCGCGGGTTTTTCGCCTTCCGGGTCAATCGCGATGAGTTCCAGATACTGCCCCGGCCCCAAGCCGACGAGCGCGTTGTGCGTTCCCATCGCGACATGTTGACCGCCTGGCTGCGGCAGGACGCCGAGCTGCGCCTCGATGAACGCGCACCCGGCCGAGAGCGTTTGCGCCGCGACGACGAGGTGATCGAGCGCGATGTAGCTCAATGCGGATGCGCGCCGTGCGCGACGACCTCGTCCGGCGAGAAGTCGAGCTCGACGCGCGCGCCGTTCGGATCGAAGAAGAATACCTGCCACGGACCCGAGCCTGCCTGTCGTCGGCAGGTGTGCTGGACGCCATGCGCCGTCAAATTGGCGAGCGTGTCCGAAAGTCCGACGGCCGAAAACGCCATGTGATCGATGACGCCGGGTTTGAGCTCGGAGCGCGATTGGCCGCCGACGATGTGGAGGATCGCCGACGAACCCGAATACAGCCACGCGCCCGGAAAATCGAGCGGTGGACGCGGACCGTCGCGCAAACCGAGAAGCTCGCTGTAGAAGCGCACGGTTCCCGGAACGTCGTCCGTCAGGATCGTGAAGTGATTCATCGCGGTGGCGGGCATGGGAGCATCCTTTTCTTGCCGAGGCGGCTTCCGCCATTATCTCAAGCCAGCGCCTCGCGTGCGAATGCAGCGATCAGTGCCGTTGCATCGGGTGCACGGGCGTCGTTGTAGGGAAATTTTTCGTCCCCGCCGCTCCAGGCGTGACCGAGCCCGTCGATGGTAATCAACCGTACGACGAGCCGCGCTCCGACGCGCCAGTCGTGTGTCGACATCGTGCGGCCGTCGACTGCCGCGCGCGATTGGGCGTCTGCGGGCGGCAGCGCAGATTCGGACGCGATATGCGCATCGATTGCCGGATGACCGTTCAACCGCAGATATTGACGGGCCAGGGCGATCGCATTGCGCGACGCGACGATATCGTCGGCATCGCCATGAATCGCGAGCAATGGAATGGGAAGCGCGTCGTCATTCGCTGTGGCGCGCGCGTCGATGGCGATCCGCTCGACGTCGGCGTCGGGACCGCGCTTCATAACGCCGAGCGCGGTCATCGGCGAGGCCGCCGCGCCGCAGGCCAGTCCCGAATGGACGATCACACCTCGAACCAGTCCAGCGTGGCGGACGCCGACCACCGCGGCGAGCGCACCACCCGCCGACATTCCCGCGACGATCACGCGATTCGAATCGATGTCGTAACGGCTCGCGACGGCCTCGATCTGCGCTGCGACGATCGCCGCTTCGCCCTTGCCTTCCGCGGTGCGCAGGTCGAACCAGTTCCAGCAACACCATGGATTCGCCGATTCCTTTTGCCGCGGCAACAGAATCAGCCAACCCTCCCGATCGGCGAGCTCCGTCATCCGCGTCGCCGCCGCGATCTCCTCGGGCGTCTGCTTGCACGCATGGCACAACACCAGCAAAGGCGCGCTCTTGCGACGCGGAAAGCCGCGCGGAATGTAGACGAGATAGTCTCGGCGCGGCCAGACCAGCGGTGTCGCCGCGAGCCAGCCGTGCCACGAGAACTTGGCGCCGGACTCGAAGCGGCCGGGCGCGACTTCGCGCCGAAACAGCCGCGCGAGCCAGGACTTTGCACGCTGCCACAGAGTCGGCGGTTTCGCGGGCTTGTCGTCGCGCAACGTTCGCCTCCACTGGTCCTGCCGACGGAATCGTCGCGCTAGATCAGGATGACGTCGAACTGCTCTTGTGTGTAAATCGTCTCGACCTGCAGCGAGATCGGCTTGCCGATGAAATCGCCGAGCTGTGCGAGACTTTGCGATTCTTCGTCGAGAAACATGTCGATCACCGCTTGCGAGGCCAGGATGCGAAACTCGCGTGCGTTGAACTGTTTCGCTTCGCGCAAAATCTCGCGCAGAATTTCGTAGCAGACCGTTTGCGGCGTCTTGAGCTCGCCGCGTCCCTGGCACGTCGGACACGGCTCGCACAAAACGTGCGCGAGCGATTCGCGCGTGCGCTTGCGCGTCATCTCGACCAAGCCGAGCTGCGTGAAGCCGTTCACCGTCAAGCGGGTGCGGTCCTTCTCGAGCGCCTTGTTCAACTCGGCGAGCACCGCGGTGCGGTGGTCGGCGTTTTCCATGTCGATGAAATCGATGATGATGATGCCGCCCAGATTGCGCATGCGCAGCTGCCGCGCGATGACTTGCGACGCTTCCAGATTCGTCTTGAAGATCGTGTCGTCGAAGCTTCGCACGCCGACGAAGCCGCCGGTGTTGACGTCGATCGTCGTCATGGCCTCGGTCTGATCGACGATCAGGTAACCGCCGGACTTGAGATCGACGCGTCGCCCCAGTGCTTTCTCGATTTCCTCTTCGACGCCGTGAAGATCGTAGAGCGGGCGCTCGCCGATGTAGTGGTCGATGCGGTCGGTGAGCGCCGGCGTGTATGCGCGCGCGAATTCCTGCATCCTGACGAAGGTCTCGCGTGAATCGACGATCAGCCGCGCCGTTTCGTCGGTCGACATATCGCGCAGCACGCGAAGGGCGAGGTTCAGATCCTGATGGAGGAGTGTGGGCGCGGGGACCTCGTGTCCGCGCGACGTCAAATCCCGCCACAGCTTCGTCAGGTACTCGATGTCGGTCGCCATCTCGCGCTCGCTCGCGGTTTCCGCCATCGTGCGAATGATGAATCCACCCGCCGAGCCTTCGGGCAGCAGCGTTTGCAGCCGGCCGCGGAGGCTTTCGCGCTCCGCCTCATCCTCGATTCGCTGTGAGATGCCGATATGCGAATCCTGCGGCAGGAACACGAGGAGGCGGCCGGCCAGAGAAAGCTGCGTCGACAACCGCGCACCCTTGGTGCCGATCGGATCCTTGATCACCTGCACGAGCAACGTCTGGCCTTCGTGCAGAATTTTTTCGATCGGGCGGTGCTCGCCGCCGTTTTGCCGATGCTCCCAGATGTCGGCGATGTGCAGGAACGCCGCGCGTTCGAGTCCGATTTCGACGAACGCGCTTTGCATGCCGGGCAGCACGCGTGCCACGCGGCCGAGATAGATGTTGCCGACCAAGCCGCGTGCGCTTTGCCGCTCGATGTGCAACTCCTGCACGACCGCCTGCTCGAGCATCGCGACGCGCGTCTCCTGCGGCGTGACGTTGATCAGGATCTCGTGCGTCATCGGATGCGGCAGCGCGGGTCGATCGCCGGCGTAGAGCATCGCGGCCGGTACCGTGGTCGACCGTCGCACTGTCATGGGTCGGTATGGAGATGCGCGGCGTTTATAACACGGGCATGCCGAGGCGCGCCAACAACTCCGCCGTTTCGGCGAGCGGCAACCCCACGACGCCCGAGAAGCTGCCGTCGATGCGCGTGATGAATGCAGCCGCCTTGCCTTGAATCGCATAGGCGCCGGCTTTGTCGTCCGGCTCGCCGGTTGCGACGTAGTGATCGATTTCTTCCGACGTGAGACGACGAAAGGCGACCGACGAGATCGACAACTCGAATTCGGTGCGCTCGTGCCAGCGCACGGCGACCGCGGTCATCACTTGATGCGTCCGGCCGGACAGTCTTTGCAGCATTCGCTTCGCGTCTTCGGCGTCAGTCGGCTTGCCGAAGATGACGCCGTCCAGCACGACCTCGGTATCCGCCGACAGCACCGGCCGCTCCGGAAGCTTCCGCTGGTGCATGCGTTGCCACCCCGCGCCGACCTTCGTGCGCGCCATCCGCTCGACGTAGTGAAGCGGCGGCTCCGCATCGCGCGCCCCCTCCACGATGTCGCGGTCGCGTCCGGCCGCCTCGCGCAGTTTCAGGATATCGAAATCGATGCCGAGCTGACGCAATAGCTGTTGTCGGCGCGGACTCTTCGACGCGAGGTGAATTTGCGGTGTGGCCATCGATTCTCCCTTGGGAAGCCCTGCGCTTCGCCGTCACTCGCGATGATACGGGTGTCCGGCGATGAGGCTCGCCGCCCGGTAGAGTTGCTCGGCCATCACGATACGCACGAGGCCGTGCGGCAAGGTCATCGAGGATACCGCGAGCCGCTCGTTCGCGGAGCGCTTGAACGTTTCGTCCAAGCCGTCCGCGCTGCCGATGACGAACGCGACGTTCGTGTCGTCATCGCGCCAGCGCACGAGTTTTGCGGCGAGATCACGCGTCGTCCATGCGCTGCCGCGCTCATCGAGCGCCACGATGTGATCGTTCGGGCAAGCCGAGCGAATCGAAGTCGCCTCGGCGTCGAGCATCTGCGCGACGCTTTTGCCGCGGTCCCGCGGCGCGGCCTTGAGCTCGACAAGCTCGAGCGCGTATTCGCGCGGCATGCGCTTCGCGTATTCGTCATAGCCCGTCCGAACCCATGCCGGCATTCGCTGACCCAGCGCGACGATGCGAAGACGCATGCGCCGGCGACGCCATCATGCAGCGGCGCGTGCGGGGTTGGCGCGGCGCACCGGCGGCGCCCACAACTCTTCGAGGTTGTAATAGGCGCGCACCGTGGGCTGCATGACGTGAACGACGATGTCGCCGGCGTCGATCAATACCCATTCGCCGCCTTCCTCGCCTTCGACGCCGATGATGGGCGCGCCGGCTTCCTTCAACTTATCGCGAACGTGCTGGGCGAGCGCCTTGACTTGCCGCGTCGAGTCGGCGCTCGCAATGATCAACGTGTCGTACAGGCTGGTGAGCTTGCGGACATCGAGAACGGTGATGTCGTGGGCTTTGATGTCTTCGAGGGCGGTGACGGCGCAGTGCTGCAATCGATTGAGGCGCATCCTTAAGAGGGTCGGTGGGCCCGATAGAGCCCGTTATGTTGAATATAGGCTAAAACGCCATCGGGGAGCAAACCCCGCACGCTGGCAGCCGCTCCGCGGACGATCGCCGCGCGAATGGCGCTTGCCGAAATCGGCTGCGGAGCGACACGCTGGCGGTAGATGGCGCCGAAAGGTCGCCGGCGCAAGTGCGCCGGGTCCAACACGAGGCGTGCGTTCCATTCGGCTGCGAGCGCTGGCGGCAGCGCGGCCTCGAGGGTGACGCCGGGCCGCTCGGCGACCACGAGATTCGCGAGATCGAACAAATCGCCCCAGCGGTGCCATTGCGGCAGCCCGAGCAGCGAATCGGCGCCGATGATCCAAAGCAGCGGGCGCAGGGGCTGCTCGGCACGCAGTTCTTCGAGCGTCAAGACCGTGTAGCTTTTGCCGGTACGGCGAATCTCGCGGGCATCGATGGTGAGCGCGGGAAATTCCTGGCATGCCAGGTCGAGCATCGCAAGCCGATCGACGGCGGATGCGTGCGGCTCTCCGCGATGCGGCGGATCGCCGGCGGGCACGAGTCGAACGTCGGGTAGGGCGAGTGCGTTTTGCACATCGT
>DASXPO010000109.1:0-2055 GCA_036493535.1 Casimicrobiaceae bacterium | reverse complement strand
TCCGGCTTCCATGTCGCGGCGTTGACATTGCGATACGGTACGCCGGCGATTTCCAGCGCGGCCTCGATGGCAGCGGCGCCGGAGCCTTGTGATCCATAGAGAACGAGCATGGCTTAATCCTCGATTCGGAAAGTCGAATTGTCGCGCGTGAAGCGTGTGCACCGCGATTCCTCTTCAGCCGCTACCGAGCGGCGGCCCACAGCATCGTTTCGCCCAAGGCGAGCAGCAACGCGTCCATCAGGAGACGGAACCGCTCGGCCGGACGCCTCGGTCGCCAGGAAAGCGCCTTTCACGAGCCCGTAGGAGAGAAACGCCGAGGCGCCGCCGGACCGAAAACGATGACGAGCACCGGCATCAGCATGATCGACGAGTCGAAGCCGACGATGCCCAAGACGAAGAAATATTCCAAGAGTCGACGCGCCGGTAAATCGCGCGACCGCGGCTATGCGACTCGCAAACCGATATCGAAGCGGGCCGAATAACCGCTGCCGTCGGGCGCGAGCGCCAGCGTCAACGCCTTGCCGCCGCCGCGGTAGATTGGATCGTCGTCGTTACGCGTTCGCCGACCGCTGCCGGCATAGGGCGATTGCGCGTAGATTCGTTCCGATGTTGCTTCATCGAAATAGAGTTGCGATGTAAAGGCGTAATCGCGGCCCGCCGGCGAGCGACCGCGCAACTTGAAGTGAACGTGCGTTGTCCGGCCCCGATACCAGCCCGGATAGATGGTCACGAACTCGACGCTGCCGTCGCCGGCAGTCGTCTGATAGCCGCGCAGGAACTTCCGGCCGACTGTGCTGAAAGAGGGATCGTCGACGTCTGAATACACCCCGAGCGCATCGCAATGCCAGATGTCGACGATGGCGCCCGAGAGTGGCGCACAGGTGGAGCTCGCGATCGCGTGCGCGAAGAGCCGCAGCTTGAGCGGCACGCCTTCCTTCAGGCTTCCGTTCGCGGGATCAGAGCGGATGTCGCTGCGATTCAATCGCTCGTCGACGAAATACGGCCCCTCGGTCTGTTCCGGCGTTGCGATACAGGAGAAATTCGGGATCGCATCGGCGGCGCGAGCCGCGTCAACCGCAAATAACGAGAATGCACCCGCGCCGATTCGGGCGAGCGCGTCGCGGCGGCTTATGCCGTCACGGCTCGAACGGTCATCACGCATCCGTCAGAGCCCCTGGACGATCATCAGCATCCCTTTCGATGTGCGCTGCCGCAACCGCAACAGCGGCTGATATTCCGGCGACGCGTACCACGCGCGGATGGCCGCGACATCGGGAAATTCGATCACGACGAAGCGTTTGACGTCGAACTCGCCTTCGAGCACCTCGATTGCACCACCGCGAGCGAGATAGCGGCCGCCGTGCGCGGCAATCGTCGCGGACACACCTTTGCGATAGTCCTCGTATACCACCGGATCGATGACTTCAATGTTCGCAATCACGTATGCGGCCATGTCGACTCTCCTTCCTTCGCAGGCGCGCCATCGAGCGAACGCCGGTATTCAGATGCGGAATGATTCGAGCGTTTCGGGCGCGAACAGTTCCTCGGGCTCCAGTTGGCGGCGCGACAAGCCTTGCTCGTGGTGGTAGCGCAGAAACGTTTCGAGCACGTGGCGATTGGGCGCGAACCCGTAAGACCAGAAATCGTCGCCCATCTCGCGCCGCGCGTCTTCCGCATATGCGTTCGCCCACGGCAGCATAACCTTGAGCGCCGCGGTCTCGTCGAGATCGGCATAGGTTAGCCGCTGCGCCGCGCAAAATGCTTTGTACAGCGACTGGGCGACCCAGCGGTTCTCCTCGTAGACATCGCGCCGAATCGCGATGACGTGCATGATCGGGAAAATGCGCGTGCGTCGAAAGTAATCGCGCTCGACGCCGACGTAATCCGCGAACAACCGCCGCACGCGATCGTCGCCATTGCGAAACGATGACGGCATGCGCGCCGTGTAGAGCGCATCGATCGTCCCGTCGTGCAACATCGCCGAAAGCGTTTCGCTCGAACCGATGCGCTCGACCTTGATGTTCGGCGGCAAATCGAGATTCAATTTTTCGGAGC
>DASXPO010000108.1:0-14483 GCA_036493535.1 Casimicrobiaceae bacterium | reverse complement strand
ACCTGCTTGACGTAGTTGGTCATCGCGTCGTCGCGGCTCATTCCCTTGAGCTTCGACCAGGCGTCGTGTTTCGCGCCGCCGACGAAATCGAAGCCGCCCGGCCGGTCACCCTTGACGTCGCCGTCGGTCGCTTGCTTGTAGTACGAGTAGAGTTTTAGCAGCGTCGCGTTGTCGGGCTTCTTCTTTGTCTGCTTGGCGGCCGCAGCCGCGGCCTCGAACTTCGCTTTCAGATCGTCTTTTTTCGCGGCGGCCATTGTCGCTCCTTCGCAATCATCCTTTGGAGTTTCGTGCTACTTTAGCGCGAGACACAAGACGCGCGCAACGTGAAGCGCGCCGCGCACCGAATCCACCTGCATCGATGACTGCGCCCCAACGCGAACGTCTCTCCGCGGTCGACACCGCGTGGCTGCGGATGGATCGTCCATCGAATCTGATGATGATCTGCGGCGTGCTGCTGTTTCGCGAAAAAGTCTCGCTCGCGCGTTTCAAGGCCGTCATCGGCGAACGCTTTCTCGTCTTCGAGCGCTTTCAACAGCGTCCCGTCGAAGCCGCCGCGGCCGTGTTCTGGGAAACCGATCCGGCATTCGATCTCGACCATCATGTCGCGCGCATGACATTGCCCGGAAAAGCCGGAACGCGCGAGCTGCAGACGCTCGTATCTCAACTCGTGTCGACCCCGCTCGATCCGGCGCGACCGCTATGGCAGTTCAGCGTCGTCGACAATTTTGCAGGCGGCTGCGCGGTCATCCTGCGCATTCATCACTGTTACGCGGACGGCATCGCGCTCGTTCGGGTAATGCTGTCGATGACCGATTCTGCGCCGGCAGGTCCGCCGGCGATGCCGTTCGAGCCGCGCAAGCGTACGCCGGAATCAGCTGACGATGGCCTGTCCTCGTTGCTGGCGCCTTTCGGGGGTGCGCTCGGTTCGGCGCGCAAAATCGGCGGAACGTTGATCGAAAAAGGTGTGGCGATTTGGAACGATCCCCCGCAGGCGGTGGCGCTCGCGGGACGCGGCTCGGCGTTGACGGCGGAGATCGCGAAGCTGGCGCTGATGTCGGAGGATTCGCCGACGCGCTTCAAGGGCAGACCGGACGTTGCGAAACGCGTCGCCTGGGCCGACCCGCTGTCGTTGCCGGAAGTCAAAACGATCGGCAAGGCGCTCGGCGCATCCGTCAACGATGTGCTGCTTGCTTGCGTCGCGGGCGCGCTGCGCGACTATTTGGCCGAAAAGGGCGATACCGTCGACGGCGTCATGCTGCGCGCGCTGGTGCCGGTAAATTTACGGCCAATCGAGCAGGCGTATCGCCTCGGCAATCGGTTCGGGCTCGTATTCCTCGATCTTCCGATCGGTATCGAGAATCCGGTCGCGCGCCTCTATCAGGTACGCGCCACGATGCGCACGTTGAAAGAAAGCTACCAGCCGATTCTTGCGCTGGGCTTGCTCGCGGCCATGGGTGCGGGACCTAAAATGCTGCAGGAGAAATTACTCGCGATTCTGGCGCGCAATGCATCGGCGGTGATGACCAACGTCCCCGGTCCGCAAGCACCGCTCTATCTCGCCGGCGGTCGGATCGACAGCCTGATGTTCTGGGTTCCGCAATCGGGCGACATCGGCATCGGCGTTTCGATCATCTCCTACAACGACAGCGTGCAATTCGGCGTCGTCGCCGACCGCGGATTATGCCCCGATCCCGAACGACTTATCGCCCGCTTCGGCACCGAGTTCGAAAAACTCGTGCTGACGACACTGCTGAGCCCATGGCCGCGCGACGGCGAGCTCGATCCCGATGTCGCCGCACAATCGGTGTCGATGTAGCGTGGGGTTGTCGCCTCACTCGAGCTCCGACTTCGCCAGCTCGACGTCGAGCCGCTCCATCGCATCGGCTGGTTTTGCCCGAGCCGCTTTTTCGTAGAGCTTCGACGCCTCGTCGATCTTTTCCTTGCCGAACAGCAGCAATAATCCGTTCGCGTATTCGATGTGCGCGATCGGCGATTCGGGGAACAGCTTCAGCGCTTTCTGGAAGTGCTCGAGCGCCGAATCTTTTTTCGCGCCGTACGTCATTCCCGCGACGATGCCGCCGACCTTGTTGATGACCTCGGCCTGATACGCACCGAACGCTGTGGCCGCCTCGGCGTGTTTCGGCTCGAGCTTCAGCACGGTCATGAGCGCATTCTTGATCTTGCCGCCGAAGCCTTGCGCGAGCGCCTTGGCGACCGAAATCCCTTGGCCGTATCGGCCGAGCGCGTAGGCGTAGAGGTAATGCGCATTCGCATCCCTCGGCGCTCTGGACCGGCGCTCGTCGGCCCATGCCGCCGCTTCCTCGAACAGCGCAAGCTTCGCCTTGTCGGCCTTTTCCAGGTAATTGGCGTAGATCGACTGCGCCTTCACCGCGGCATTGAGGCCTGCGCCTCCCGCCGCGCGTCCCGCTTCGACGGCCGCTTGAAAATCGCCGGCGTGGTAATGGCGCCATGCGTCGAGCACGTTCGCTTCCTTCGGATACGCCTCACAGTCGCCCTTGTGCAGGCGCGCCCAATTCTTCTTGAGCGCCGCTGCATCGTAGGCATACGCCTTGTCGGCGTGCGGAAACTTCACCCATTTTCCCGCCATCGCGTCTCCTCCCTCGGAAGCTCGATCAGTTCGCTAAACGGAGATAATCGGCGCCGAGATGCTCGATCAATTCGCGCGCTTCGTCCTGCAGATAAGGTGTGATCAACGCCATCGCTTGATAGGCGGCGTGTGCGAGGCGCGTGTCCGCAATCGCGTCGGTGTTTTCCGCTGCGGGCAAGCGCCCGCTGATCCTTTGCCAGGACATCCAGTAAGTCGCAACCATCAGAACGTTTTGGGCAAGCGCCGCGATTTCGCGCTCCGTTGCCCGCATCGCGCCACTGCGAACGAGTCCGTTGCACAACTCTATCACCGTTGCTTCGCCGCGCCGGTTGAACGCGGCGAAGCGCTGCGCGACCTTGCGATTGCGCGACGTGATCTCATCGAGATCGCGATAGAAGAATCGATATTCCCACGTGCGCTCGAACAGCAGATGAAGGAGCAGCCATAGATCGTCGACATTGGAAGCTCGATCCGGCGGCACGGCGGTCAGCGGCGCGATTTTCGCTTCGAGCGCCGCGTAGAGATCGCCGATGATGTCGTCCTTGTTGCGAAAGTGATAGTAGAGGTTTCCCGGGCTGATGTTGAGCTCGTCGGCGATATCGCCGGTCGTGACGTGCGGCTCGCCGAACCGATTGAACAGCGCAAGCGCCGTTTCGAGAATGCGTTCGCGCGTGCGGCGCGGCGGCTTGCGTTGCGCCATGTGAGAGCGGTCTACCGTGCGGCGGCGAGAAACCGTTCCAGATGATCGAGCGCGTGCGCGAGCTCCCGCGCCGTGCGGCGCATGCTGGGTCGGCGGCGCGACGATTTCAGCGGCCGCGGATCGGTGAGCGCATCGGTGACGTCCCGGCCGGCATCGCGCAGCCGATCCGTTCGAATGCGAAGTCCATGCGCGGCCAGCTTTGGCGCAAGGCCGGCCGCCCGATTCCGCAGGTTTTGCCGCGTCGTGACGAACGCGAGCGCGCAAAGCCGACGGCGCTGCGCGTAGCTGAAAATGCTGGCGAAGAACATGTCGGCGTTTTCGCGGTCGGGCTCGAACAGCACGACGTCGGCATCGGGATACTCGCGCGCGTACTTTTCCATTCCGACTTTCATGCGGGAATGAATGATGGCGCGAAACGTTTGCGCCAGCACCAGCGGCAGGCCGCCATGATCGAGCTTTTCGACGGTCAATCGACCCGTGCGATTGGCCGAGCTCGCGTCGAAGGGAACGAGCGGATTGACGCACAGCAGAAGATCGACACCGTCATCGAGCGCGACCGACGCATGCAGCGTCTTGTTGAGCGCGCCGTCGACATAATGCTCGCCGTCGATCGCAACCGGAGGAAACAATCCCGGAAGCGCGCTCGATGCCTCGATTGCCCGCGATATGGGCACGTGATCGGTTCCCTTCGCGCCGAACGTCACCGACGCACCGGTATCGAGGTTCGTTGCAACCAGAAAGAGCTGGCAGCGAAGCTCGCGAAAATCGTTGGTCCTTCCGGGCGCTGCGAATAGCTCGGCGAGAAAGGCATCGACGGCGCGGTTGTCGAACAAGCCTGTCGGTACGGCGCGTGCCAACGTTTCGAGCGATTCCATCGCGCCCCGCTCAAACGGATTACGCAGATACTGAATTCCCGCGCGCAACAGGAGCTGCGGCACGGTCACGAGACGCCGGCCGAATTCAGCGAACGCCGGCTTCAGGAACACGTCTGGCTTGAGCGCCGAGTCCACCCCCTCGATGATGAACAGCCGATACATTTGCGCTGGCGACAGACCGTTCGCAAGCGCCGCCGCGACGAAGCTTCCCGACGATACGCCGACATAGACGTCGAGCGCACTCAAATCGAGACCGTCGAGCGAATCGGCGAGCGCGAGCAGCGCGCCGATTTCATAGATACCGCCGAGCGGACCGCCACCGGCGAGCGCAACGCCGATCTTGCTCGGTCCCGCGCGCGAGCCGGAATGATGGCCAGCCCGCCGACGTAGAGTCCGGCGCGCTCCCCCTTGCTGCATGGTTCTGCTCACTCGGTTATGGGCGATCTGATCTGCCCATGGCAAAAGCCCTGGACCGGGCCGATCCAGGGGCTCTGCGCATGCACCAAGTGTAATGGATCAGCGCTTCGACTTTGCCTTGGTTCCGCGCGCGGCGCGGCGCGTTTGATTGCGTGCGGACTTCAATGATTTTGCGGGCCGGCTTGCCGGTGTTTTGGCGGATGCGGACTGCGGCATCAGACGGGGAAACGATTGACAAACGAGGCCCACTGCCGTGTCGGAATAGACGCGCACGACGGTCTCGATGGCGGCGCGCGTTTGCTTCAACACGCCATTCGCCTTCGTCACCGACGACTCGACGCGATCACCGACGATCCGGATCACGCGGGATTCGACGGCGGTCCCTTCCTTGACGAGCGTGCGGAAGACGCCCGACGCTTCCTTTTCTGCCCAGTCGCGCGTGACGACGGCGGCACCCAGTCCGGCGAGCCACACCTGCCGCGATGCGGCGAACATGTTGTCGCCAAGCCGATTCGTTTTTTGCTGGAACATATTCAACATGGATTGTTTCTCCCAAAATCGCGCGAATCCGTCGCGCACGATGCCAAGTTACGCCGATCGTCTAGACGAATCACACTAAAGATATCCCGCCCGTTACGCCTTGAGCGCCGCGGCCAATCCCGTCGCAAGCTTCGCCGCGACCGCGTAGATCGACAATTGCGGATTGGCGCCGATCGACGTCGGAAACAGCGAGCCATCGATGACGTGCAAGTTGCCGAGATGGTGATAGCGCCCCTGCAGGTCGACCGCCGCATGGCGCGGATCGGGACCGAGCGGCGCGCCGCCCATCACGTGAGCCGAGAAGAGCGGTGTCGCGAGCGGGCGAAGCACAAACGATTCGATCGCATCTTGCGCCTCGCCCGCGCTCGCAAATGCGTGTCCGTCGCCATGAACCGGCGCGACGCTTCGCGCACCGGCGGCGAATTGGATCTCGGCCATCGCGGCCATCGCGCGGCGCACGCCGCTCCACAGATAATCGTTCAACGGATAATCGAGCACGGGCGTTCCGTCATCGGCGAGCCGCACGACGCCGCCGAGGCTCTGCGGATGGAAGCCGTCACGGAGCAGCGCGATCAGCACGTGCAGATGCCGGAACTCGCGCATGTGTTTCGCGTGGAGAGCGCCGTGATTGGGCAGTGTCGTCGCGGTCAGCAATGGATGGATCGGCGGCGCCTCGATCTTGAATCCAATCGGGCCGTCGATCGTCGCGCTCTCCAGGAACTGGTCGGAATAGATCGATTGCGGCGCGCCCGAGAATCCGTCGACGTATTCGGGCATCAGCGCCGCCGAAACGATCGCGGGATGCAGGAACGTGCGCCGGCCGATGACACCGTATGGGTCCGGCACGCCGCTACGCAGCAGCAGTGCCGGCGTCCCGATTGCGCCCGCGCATGCAACGTAAGCCCGCGCACGAATCGCAATCCGAGTACTTGTCGGCGTTGTCCCGCGCGCGTCCATCGCCGCACACATCAGCGCCTGCACTCGATCGCCCCGCCATTGGAATGCGACTGCGCGCGCACGGGTGAGAAGCGTCGCGCCGCGACCCAGTGCGGCCGGAATCGTCGTGACCAGCATCGATTGTTTGGCATTCGTCGGGCAGCCCATTCCGCAGTACCCGAGATTGCGACAGCCGTTCACGTTGCGGTGGATCGTCGCCGACTGATAGCCGAGCTTGGCGGTACCGATTGCCAGCGCGGCATTGTTCGCGTTCGGCGGCACCGTCCAAGGCGCGATCGAGAGCCGTGATTCCATTCGCTCGAACCACGGAATCAGATCATCGTTGCCGAAGCCTTCGATACCGAAGGTACGCGCCCAGTGCCTGAGCGTCGCCGCCGGCGTGCGAAACGAACTGGTCCAATTGACGGTCGTGCCGCCGCCGACGCATCGGCCCTGCAGGATCGAAATCGCCTTGTCCTTGGTCTTTCGGGCTGCTGATTCTTGATATAGCTGCGGGTATGCCTCTGCTTCGCGCATCCGAAAGTCGGTCGACGACTTGAGCGGTCCTTCCTCGATCAATACGACGTTGAAGCCCGCGTACGCGAGAATTTCCGCAGCGACGCCGCCGCCCGCGCCGGTGCCGACGATCACTACATCGGCTTCGATGGTCCGCGGCGACTCGAGCGTCGATGCATCGATGACATTCCATCCGTTGGCAACGCCGGCGCGAACGGGATCGATGAGCGTTGTCGACGTGTTCGTCATGACGCAATCATCCGAGCATCGGCGGACCGTCGTATCCGATCGCGGTCCACGCGCCCGAATTGCCGTACCACGCCGCGAACACGAGCTGATGAAGCGCGTCGTAAGCGGCGCGCAAGAGTTCGATGCGGCTGTCGCGCAGTCGAGCGAGAAAGGCGTCGACCTCGTCCGGCGTGGCATCGGACCATGTGTGCGTCGAACGGATGAGTGACCATCGCACCGGAGGAAGCGAGAGCAACGCGAATAGATGGCCGAGCTCACCGATTTGCCGCGGCGACAAGCCCCCGATCGCGCGATCGATGTTAAGTACCGTTTCGCGAATGGCCGCATCGTGTGCGGCCATTCCCTGCGGGAGCGCGTCTGCCAGCATCACCGGCGCAATGGCCGTTATCACGGCCGCTCCGTCGGCGTCGAGCGAGTGGAGCTCGAGCGGACGTTGCGACCTTGGACGAGGCCAGTAGCGAGCGACGCCAAGCGCCGCAATGCCGAGCGCACCGGCAAAAATGAAAGTCCGTCGCGAAACGCTCACGTCGGCGAATCCAGCATCGTCACCTGCTCAAACTATCGGGAGTGCGTAGAGCAAACAATCTAAAGCCTTTAACGCCCATCAATCGGCTAGACTCCCGCGCATGGCCGGTGCGCGCGACGCCGTCGATGCAGCCGCGGTGTTGATGCGCGAGCTTGCGCGAGTGGCGCGCCTGCATGAGGCGCGCCGTGGGGATCCGACGCAGGCACAGGCACTGCAGCGTCTCGGTGATTGGCAATCGCGGCGTCTTCGCCACACATACGCCGATCTGGCGGTGGACCCGCGCTATGCAGCCGCGATCGCGTTCTTTCAGCATGACCTTTACAGCGGCGCTGACTTCAGCCGCCGTGATTCCGATCTGGCGCGCGTCGTGCCGGCCATGACGCGCATGTTGCCGGCGAAAGTAATCGGGACCGTGGCGCACGCCGTCGAGCTCGACGCGCTGTCGCACGAGCTCGATCGGTCATTGCTGTCGCGGCTGCCGCGCGCAGATGCGCCGTTCACCGTGGCGGAGTACTGCGAAGCGTATCGCAATCCTGCCGAGTATTCGTTGCGAAGGCAGCAGTTCGATCTCATTCACACCGTCGGCGCGGCGCTGGACCGATATGTCCGCACGCCAATGGTCGGGGCGGCTCTGACGATGATGCGCCAGCCGGCGCGTCTCGCGGGTCTGTCGGCGTTGCAGGATTTCCTCGAGCGCGGGTTCGCGGCCTTTCGACGCATGGGCGGCGCCGACGGATTTCTGGCGACCATCGAAACGCGCGAGACGCGCCTGCACGAGGCGATCGTGGCCGGCGCAAACGACCCGTTTCCCGATCCGTGGCCGTCGAGGCAAGCCTGACGGAATCGACTACGCCTTGGTTGATTTGGCTGTTTTGGTCGGTTTGCCGCCGTCCAACAGGCGATCGAGTTGCGCATGAATTTCCCGCTCGATCGCCGGCTTGAGCGGCGTGAGCAGGAAGCCAAGCGCGACGTCGAGACGAATCTGCTCCTTCGTCACGTGCATCGAGCCGCTGACGCCGGGCCGCTCGAAATCGACCCGATCGCCGTTCCAGGCATAGTCGAGCGAGAAACGCGATTTCAGGTCGCGCGCGATCGTTTCCGCGGCGTCCTTGGCTTTCTTGTGCGAGAGCCGATGGCTCTTCGCGATCGAAATGGTCGCCACCGAACCGCTCCTCCATTTGAGTGTTGTCCCAAGAATACGCGGTCTCGTGCTTGACGCGATTCTGGAACGGACGTAGAATTCAAACGAACGTTTAAATGATTAATACTGAGATGCCCGAGCAGACCACGCCTTTCGACGGCGAATCCAACGCGACCGCGGCCGGCAACGTCGTATCGCTTGCGGGATCCCGCGCACCCGTGGCGACCAAGCAGCGGATTCTGGATACCGCCGAGAACCTGTTCATGGAACACGGTTTCGAGGCCACGAGCCTGCGGTCGATCACCGCAGCGGCCGCCGTGAACCTCGCCGCGGTCAATTATCACTTCGGCAGCAAGGAAGAGTTGTTCCAGTCGGTGCTGACGCGGCGCCTCGATCCGATGAACCACGCCCGGCTCGCCTTGCTGACACGGCTCGAAGCGCAGGTGGAGCCGCGCGCACTGTCGTGTGAAAAAATACTCACGGCGTTGTTTGTTCCGGCGCTCGACCTCGCACGCGACCCCGAGCGGGGCGGCAAGAATTTTCTGCGCCTGCTCGGCCGCGCGTACGCCGATCCGGCCCCGTTCATCCGTCAATTCCTGTCGACGCAATACGCGCAGATGATCGCGCGCTTCAAGGCGGCCTTCGCGAGGGCGCTGCCGAATCTGCCGCGCAAAGAATTGTCGTGGCGCCTGCACTTCATCATGGGCGCGCTCTCGTACACGCTGGCCGGGACCGATGCGCTCAAGCTGATCGCCGAGTTGAACCCGCACGAAACCGACAACGACGAGATTCTGTTGCGACGATTGGCGCCGTTCCTTCTCGCGGGACTCAAGGCCCCGCTGCCCGATTTGTCCGAGGCGTCGCGCGAGCTCGACAACGAGCTCTCGCGTCGCAATTGACGAGGATCGACCGATGCTGACGCTGCTGTGGCTCGTGGTCGCGCTTCTGGCGCTTTGCGTGCTGCTGTACACCAACGCAACCGGTGCCGCGTGGACGCTCGCCATTGCAGGATTCCTTGCCCTGTCGTGGACGGGATCGTGGCTTCCGGCCTGGTTGAACATCGCGTTGACGGCCCTCTTCGCCGTCGCGGTGCTCGTGCTGAACGTAGCGGCGCTTCGTCGCCGGCTCGTGAGCGACCGCGTTCTCGCGGTGTTCCGTCGGGTGATGCCGCCGATGTCGCAGACCGAGCGCGATGCCATCGAGGCGGGGACGGTTTGGTGGGATGCCGAGCTTTTTTCCGGCCGGCCGAATTGGAGGAAGCTGCTCCAAGTGCCTCCGCCGACACTTACCGTCGAAGAACAGCGTTTCCTCACGCACGAAGTCGATGAGCTCTGCGCGATGGTCAGCGATTGGGAGACGACGAACGTCTACAAGGATCTCCCGCCGCGCGTTTGGCAATTCATCAAGGACAAAGGGTTTCTCGGGCTCGGTATCGCCAAAGCCTACGGTGGGCTCGGATTTTCGGCCTACGCGCATTCGCAGGTAATGACGAAGCTGTCGACCCATTCGGGCACCGTTTCCGTGACGGTGATGGTGCCGAACTCGCTCGGGCCGGGCGAGCTCCTGCAACACTACGGCACCGACGAGCAGAAGCGTCATTATCTGCCGCGGCTCGCCAAAGGTCTCGAGATTCCATGCTTTGCGTTGACGAATCCGCACGCGGGTTCCGACGCCGCGGCGATTCCCGATTACGGCATTGTTTGCATGGGCGAGCACGCCGGCAAACGTGTGCTGGGTCTACGCGTCACTTGGGAAAAGCGTTACATCACTCTCGGGCCAGTCGCGACGCTGCTCGGCCTCGCGTTCCGCGTCTACGATCCCGATCATCTCATCGGCGACAAGGACGATGTCGGCATCACGTGCGCGCTGATTCCGACGACGCATCCCGGCGTGTCGATCGGCCGTCGCCACATGCCGCTCAACATGGTGTTCCAGAACGGTCCGACGTCGGGGCGCGACGTGTTCATTCCGATGGATTGGGTGATCGGCGGCCAGCCGATGCTCGGCCGCGGCTGGCGGATGTTGATGGAATGTCTCGCTGCGGGACGCGGTATTTCGCTTCCCGCCACCGGCGCCGGCATGGCGAAGCTCGCGGTGCGCGCGACCGGCGGCTATGCGCGCATTCGCCGTCAATTCAAAACGCCGATCGGCATGTTCGAGGGCATCGAAGAGCCCCTCGCACGCATGGGTGGCAACCTGTACATGATGGACGCGACGCGCGCGCTGACTGCGCGCGCGATCGATCTCGGCGAAAAGCCAGCGGTGCTGTCCGGCATCACCAAATTGCATCTGACCGAGCGCGCCCGCAAGGTCGTCACCGATGCGATGGACATCGCCGGTGGAAAAGGCATCTGCATGGGGCCGTCGAACTTCATCGGCAGCGCTTATATGTCCTTACCCGTTGCGATCACCGTCGAAGGCGCGAACATTCTCACGCGCAGTCTGATCGTGTTCGGACAAGGCGCGATCCGCTGTCACCCGTTCGTGCTGAAGGAAATCGCAGCGACACGCGAAGTCGATCGCGCCAAGGCATCCGTTGCATTCGACAAGGCGCTGTTCGGACACCTGCGCTTCACGCTCTCCAATCTTGCCCGCGCGCTGGTGATGGGCCTCACCGGCTCGCATTTCGTGCGCGTTCCGTCGAATATCGCGCCCGAAACGCGCCGCTATTATCAGCAGCTCACGCGGTTCTCCGCGGCGCTCGCGTTTTTGTCGGACGTGTCGATGGGATCGCTCGGCGGGGCGTTGAAGCGCAAGGAAAAGCTGTCCGCGCGATTGGGCGACGTGCTGTCCCTCATGTACTTATGCTCGGCGACGCTCAAGCGTTACGAGAGCGAGGGCCGGCAGACCGCTGACGCACCGCTGATGCACTGGGCGATCTGGGATGCCATGTTCAGTGCGCAAACCGCGCTCGAAGGCGTCATCTCGAACTTTCCCAATCGGGCGATCGCTGCGCTCATGCGTCGAATCGCTTTCCCGCTCGGCCGCCCGTACGTGATCCCCTCCGACATGCTGGGACATGAAGTCGCGCGTTTGTTGATCGAGCCGTCGGCGACGCGCGACCGGCTGACCGCCGGCATGTATCTATCCAGTGATACCGACGATCCGCTGAACGCGCTCGAGCGCGCGCTCGCAGCGACGATTGCGGCGCAGCCTGCCGAGACCAAAATCCGCACCGCGATGCGCGACGGCCGACTGTCGGGCGCGCTGTCCCCGGGTTCCGGGGTCGAAGCGTTGGCGGACAAGGCGATAGCGGCCGGGGTGATCACACCGGAGGAAGGCAGTGCGCTGACGGCCGCGGGCGTATTGATGGAAAAAGTGATCCGCGTCGACGACTTTGCGCCGGATCTGGGCATCGCTCTTTTCCAGTCCGCCGACGCGGCGCCGGCGCGGGACGCCGTGGCACTGGCTCCCTATGAACCGAGCGCAACACGCCGCCGCGTGGTCGCATGACGGCCATGGCAGAGCCGATCTACATCGTCGACGGCGCGCGCACGCCGTTTTTGAAATCGCGTAACCGCGCTGGGCCGTTCGCCGCGTCCGATCTTGCGACCGACGCCGGTCGCTCGCTGCTCCTGCGTCAACCTTTCGCGCCGACCGACCTGGACGAGGTGATCCTCGGCTGCGCGGCGCCGTCTCCGGACGAGGTCAACATCGGACGGGTTGCGGCGCTGCGGATGGGGTGCGGCAATAAGGTCCCGGGGTGGACGGTCATGCGCAACTGCGCATCGGGCATGCAAGCGCTCGATTCCGCGATCAACGACATTCGGGCCGGGCGTTCCAATCTCGTCCTCGCGGGTGGCGTCGATGCACTGTCGCGCGCGCCGCTTCTATTCTCGGACGCGATGGTGCTGTGGCTGTCGAATTGGTATACGGCCAAGTCGCTGGGACAGCGTGCTCAGTTGCTCGCGAGATTCAAGCCGGGATTCTTAGCGCCGGTGATCGGCCTCATGAAAGGATTGACCGATCCGGTCGTCGGTCTGCTGATGGGACAAACGGCGGAGAATCTCGCGTTCCGCTTCGGCATCACGCGCCGCGAGATGGATCTATTCGCCGCGCGCAGCCACCAACGCGTGCTCGCCGCGCAAAAGGCCGGCTACTTTGCGCAAGAAATCATTCCGCTCTACGACAAGAAGGGCACGCTCTACGCCGCCGACGATGGCGTGCGTGACGACTCGACGGTCGAGAACCTTGCGAAGCTCCGGCCGTTCTTCGATCCGAAATACGGCAACGTGACCGCGGGTAACAGCTCGCAGATCACCGACGGCGGCGTGTGGCTCGTCATCGCGTCCGCGCGAGCCGTCGACAAATTCAAGCTGACGCCGAAAGGACGGATCGTCGATTCGGAATGGGCGGCGCTCGATCCGGCCCAAATGGGACTCGGCCCCGTCTACGCGGCGACGCCGCTCTTGCAGCGGCATAACCTGGGACTCGACGATCTCGATGCGTGGGAGATCAATGAAGCGTTCGCAGCGCAAGTAATCGCATGCCTGCGGGCATGGGCGAGCGACGACTTCTGTCACGACGAGCTCGGACTTCCCGCAGCGCTCGGGGTGCTCGACGAAACCAAGCTCAACGTCGACGGCGGCGCGATCGCCATCGGCCATCCGGTCGGCGCATCGGGCGCGAGGATCGTATTGCACGTGTTGAGCGTGCTCGAGCGCACCGGCGGCAAACGCGCGATCGCTGCGATCTGCATCGGTGGCGGGCAGGGCGGCGCGATGCTCATCGAGCGCGAATGAAACAACCCCCACGCTCAGAGGGGGCGTGTCAGTCCCCCGGGACGGCCCTGCGGGATTGAAGCCATGCAGGATTGGCAGATTGCACGCGCCGATGACGGCGTTGCGACATTGACGTTCGACCGCGCGGGCGCGACGACGAACACGCTGTCGCGACAAGCGCTCGCGGAATTGAACGAGGCGCTCGACATCTTCGATCGCGAGCCGCCGAAGGCGCTCATCATCCGCTCGGGCAAGGCGAACGGTTTTATCGCAGGCGCCGATGTCACCGAATTCGGCGAGCTCGCCGATCCCGATGCCGCAATGGCGCTCGTCCAGCGTGGCTGGGACACGTTCATGCGTGTCGCCAACGTGCGTTTTCCGACGCTCGCCCTGATCAAAGGATTTTGCCTCGGCGGCGGGCTCGAGCTGTCGCTCGCTTGCCGCTACCGCGTCGTGGTCGACGAGCCGGGGACGCGGCTCGGCCTTCCCGAAGTGCTGCTCGGGATCGTGCCCGGATGGGGCGGCGTTCGCCGGCTGCCGCGCGTGATCGGCGCACCCGCCGCGCTCGACATGCTGTTGACGGGCAAGACGGTCGACGCCCGCCGGGCGAAAAAACTGGGGCTCGCCGACGAATGCGTGCCGGTGCGCATCATGGAGAACACCGCGCGGGGCATGCTTGCCAAGCTTCCGCCGCCGCGCGCGCTGCCGTTTCCGCTATCGTTGACGCTGAATCCGCTGGCGCGTCGGGTCATCGCGTCACAGGCGAGGAAACAAGTCGCGAAGCGCGCTCGACGCGATCATTATCCGGCGCCGTATGTGATCCTCGACTTGTTCGAGCGCTACGACGGCAATCCATTGATCGTTCCCGACAACGATCCCGCGTCGGTCAAGGCGCTGACGCGAACATCGACTGCGGCAAACTTGATCCGGGTTTTCGGCTTGCAGGAGCGGCTGAAGGCGCTCGGCAAGGAAGACGCGTTCAAAGCGTCGCACGTTCATGTCGTCGGCGCCGGAACGATGGGCGGCGACATTGCTGCATGGTGCGCGCTGCGCGGCCTTACCGTGACGTTGCAGGATCAAAATGCGGAGCGGCTTGCGCCGGCGATGCAGCGGGCGGCCAAGTTGTTCGGCGAACGCTTGAAAGATCCGCGTCGCGCACGCGATGCCAACGATCGCTTGATTCCCGACGTCGCCGGTGACGGCGTTGCGCGTGCCGACGTCATCATCGAAGCGATTTTCGAAAACCTGGACGCG
>DASXPO010000107.1:0-2903 GCA_036493535.1 Casimicrobiaceae bacterium | reverse complement strand
GAGCAATTCACGCCCGAGTTCCGTCAGGTTCACACCGCTTACGACGCGAAGCACACCCCGAAGATCGTCGCACCCGATTCAGTGAGGCGCGGCGAATGGTTCACGGTGACCATCAGCGTCGGCGCCGGGGGGAAGCATCCGTCGCTGTCCGAGCATTCGATCCGCTACATTGCGCTGTACAAGGACTCGGTTGAAATAGCCCGCGCGTATCTACATCCCGTCTATTCTTCGCCCGCCGTTACGTTCACGGTCGCCCTTGACGATGGAGGCTCGCTGCGCGCTCTCGCCGAGCCCAATCATTCGGCCGCCTGGGAGGCGTCGAAGAAGATCGAAGTCCGTCCTTAGCGCAATCAGCGCGCCTTCATCTCAACGGTTACGCGCGCCGGCTGCGTGCCGACGACCGTCACGCTCCCCTGAGAAGTCCCAAGCCGTTCGTGCCAGACCTGCAGGTTGTATTGTCCCGGAGGCAGATTGTCGAAGGTGAATTGGCCGTCCGCGCCAGTAATCGCATAGTACGAGTGTGCGGCGACAACCACCCATCCAACCATCCATGAGTGAAGGTCGCAGTTGATGCGCACGATCTCCGGTTTGTCGAACGTGATCGGAATCGTGCGGCTTTTGGGCTGCGTCCGATTGAATGAAGCGTTGAGCTTTGGCGTCGCATGGATGTTGTGCAGCAAGCGATCACTGTTCAGAAAGTCGACCGTTCCACCGGCGGGGACGACCACGACGCGGGGGACGAAAACGCACCCATTCTGGTCCATCTCGACCTTCGCGGTTTGAATCGGCGTAGGCCCACCAGGCGGCGGATTTTCGATCCATACGACGGCGTTCTTAAGTCCCTTCCGAGGAGACAGCAGTAGGTCGCCGCCGTCCTTCTCGGTGCCGCAAATGTATTGGTCGATCGTCACCGGGACCTTTGGCTGATCCGGAACGCGACCGGAAAAAACGACCGTCCCCGAGATGGCCGCGCCGGCCGCCGCGTTCGATGCCCAGATTCCGAGCAGCAAGGCGACCGCACCGCCCGTGAATCCCTTCGCTGTCATTCGCTGCTCCTTCGCCCAGTACGGCCGACCATCGAAAACGTGGGACACCTGCATTGCATCAAGCCAAAATCCAAATCAGCGTAGTCCGCGTCGCAGCCACGGTCAAGATGAGACCATCATTGGCGGCGATTACCGTACCAAACTGCCGGGCGATGCCATGCGGAAATCGAGTCGGCAGTAGATCACCAAAGCGCTCTTGCCGTTTGGATTCTTGTCGCTCCGCTACGATTCATCTATAACCCAAGAATTCAGGGAGCGTTTTTCGTGGGCGATTCATCTTTTTCGGCTCGTCTGACGCCCTGCGCGCTTGCCTTTGCACTGGTTGCACCCGGCGCCGCGTTAAGCGCTCAGCCATCCGTCGGTGACCCGGACCGAAACTCGGCCGCCGACGACTCGGTGCGCCAGCTCGTCGTGACGTTCGCCGATCCGACGCTCGCCCGCGCGTCGCGTGCGAACGAAAAGCTCGACGCGAACTACGACGCTGCGCTGGCGAAGGTTGCCGGAGCGCCGCTGCACGTGAAACGCGCGATGTCCGCCGGCGCCTGGGTCATCGAGCTGATGCAGGCTGTCGACGATGCAACGGCGCTTGCCATGGCGCGCGCGTTGGAGGCGAGCGGCATCGCCAAGATGGCCGCCCCCGACTATCCGGTCTACCCGCAGCTCACACCGAACGACACATATTTTCACGGCGGCGACCAGTGGTATCTGACACCACCGGCCTCGCTCAAAGGCGTCGACGCAGTCCACGCCTGGGATTTGACGACCGGCGATCCCGCGATGGTGATCGCCGTCGTCGACACCGGCATGGTTCACCATCCCGATCTCGCGGCGGCGCGCATCGTGACCGGATACGACTTCATCACCAGTCTCACCACTGCCAACGACGGCGACGGTCGCGACGCGGACCCGAGCGATCCCGGCGATGCGCGCGTCGCGGGACTCTGCCCATCCCCTCGCGACAACGCGACCAACAGCGATTGGCACGGGACTTTTGTCGCCGGCATCATCGGCGCCACGACCAACAACTCTCTTGGTATTGCGGGGGTCAACTGGAATGCGCGCATTCAACCGGTGCGGGTGCTGGGTCGTTGCGGTGGCTCGACATCCGACATACTCGATGGCGCAACGTGGGCGGCCGGCCTTTCTGTTCCGGGCGCCTCGCCTAATCCCACGCCGGCCCGTGTGATCAATATGAGCCTCGGCGGCAAAGGCGCTTGTCTGCCGCAATATCAGGCGATCTTCGATCAGATTCTTGCCGCCGGCGCTATAGTCGTCGTCAGCGCGGGCAATGACAATGCCGACGTCAGCGATTACGAGCCGGCGTCGTGTCACGGAATCGTGACCGTCGCCGCGACCAACGAGATCGGCGAGCGTGCGAGCTACAGCAATTTCGGGGCGCACGTCGACATCGCGGCGCCGGGTGGCGACATACCGGCCATAGGAAACACCGACGCGATCGTCTCGACCAGCAACAGCGGCACGTCGGCGCCCGTTGCCGCGACCTATCGTATCGGCGACGGCACGAGCTTCTCGTCCGCCATCGTCTCGGGTATTGCTTCGCTGATGCTCTCGGTCAATCCGAAGCTCACGCCGGCGCAAATCAAGTTGCTGATGACGACGACGGCGACGCCGTTCCCGAATGCAACCGATTGCCTGACGGGAGTATGCGGCGCCGGCATCGTGAATGCCTATGCGGCGGTACTCGCAGCACAGGCCGCGTCGCTTCAACCGGCTCCGACAACGGTCGTCGAGTTCTACAATCCTGCGCGCAATCACTTTTTCATTTCGGCAAATGCGCAGGAAATACATGATCTCGATACCGGCGTTCATCCCGGATGGCAGCGGACCCGCCTCTCT
>DASXPO010000106.1:0-48175 GCA_036493535.1 Casimicrobiaceae bacterium | reverse complement strand
GCGATCGCGACGGTGAAAGGCGCAAGCGCATCCGGCCAGATGATGCCTTTCGCATCGTTGTTCTGCTCGATCGCCGCAGCGACCACGCGCGTGATGCCGATGCCGTAGCAGCCCATTTCCATGATCTGCGACTGCCCAGCGGCATCGAGGTAAGTTGCGCCGAGCGCCGCCGAATAGACGTTTCCCAACGCGAAGACGTGGCCCACTTCGATGCCGCGCATTATCTCGAGCGTTCCCTTGCCGTCGGGCGATGGATCGCCTTTGACCACATTGCGGATGTCCGCGACCCGATCGGGCTCTCGACAGTCGCGCCCGAAATTGACGCCACGCAGGTGAAAATCGCGCTTGTTGGCGCCGCATACGAAGTCGCTCATCACCGCGACGGAGCGGTCGGCGATCAGCGGCATCGTCGACGGAATACCGACCGGACCGAGATAGCCGGGGCTGCATCCGGCGGCGGCGACGATTTCGGCGTCGTTCGCCCAGCGCCACGGACCGAGATTCGGCAGCTTGCCGATCTTCACTTCGTTGCCGTTGTGGTCGCCGCGCACGAGCAGCATCTGGACTTTGTCTTGCGCATAGATCATCAGGCATTTGACGGTGCGCGAAAGCGGCAAGCCCAAAAGCGCGGCGACCTCTTCGCATGTCGCCTGCCCGGGCGTCGCAACGTTTTGCATCGGCTCGCTCGGCGCTGCACGCTTCGTCGTGGGAGAAAGTGCTTCCGCGAGCTCGACGTTGGCTGCGTAGTCGGACGTCGGGCAGTACGCGATCGCGTCCTCGCCGGAATCGGCCAGAACCTGGAATTCGTGCGACGCGAAGCCGCCGATGTTGCCCGTATCGGCCAGCACCGCGCGAAACGTCAAACCCATCCGCGTGAAGATCCGCGTGTACGCGTCGTACATGAGCCGATAGCTCTGCTTCAACGATTCCTTGTCGGCGTCGAACGAATACGCGTCCTTCATGATGAACTCGCGCGAACGCATGACGCCGAAGCGCGGGCGCACCTCGTCGCGGAATTTCGTTTGGATGTGGTAGAGATTGATCGGCAATTGCTTGTAGCTCTTGATCTCCTTGCGCGCGATGTCGGTGATCACTTCCTCCGACGTCGGCTGCACGATGAAGTCGCGCTCGTGCCGATCCTTGATGCGCAAGAGCTCCGGGCCATATTTCGCCCACCGTCCCGATTCCTGCCACAGTTCCGCCGGCTGGATGACCGGCATCAGGAGCTCGATCGCCCCCGCGCGATTCATTTCCTCGCGAACGATCGACCGGACCTTATTTAGCACGCGAACACCGAGCGGCATCCACGTGTAAATGCCCGCGGCGAGACGCTTAATCAGACCGGCGCGCAACATGAGCCGATGGCTGATCGTCTCGGCTTCGGCCGGCGCTTCCTTCAGAGTGGAGAGGAAATAACGCGATACGCGCATCGAAGCCCGTGGCAGGCAAAGCGCGCATTTTACTGCATGCCCTCGCAGCCCCTTTAACCGCTAACGGACGACTATGACGGGGAGCTTCGAGTGGGTAAGAACCTTCTGCGTTTCGCTGCCGAGCAGAAGCGCGGTCACGCCGCGACGCCCATGTGACGCCATCACGATTGCGTCGCACTTGGCTTTGCGCGCACCCGCGAGTATCGCCTCCCAGGGCGCGTTGGCGATCGAATGCAGCAGATCGCAATCGACACCTCCCGCTTCCGCCTTGAGCTTCACCGCGGAAAGAATCTTATCCGCTTCCTTCTGCGCCATCGCCTCGTATTGCTTCTTCGAGATCGGCTCGTAGACGACTCCGTCGGCGTACGCCGGCATCGGGTAATCGGGGGAGGCGTAGAAAGCGGTCAGCTCCGCCTTGAGCGCCTGGGCGAGCGCGATGGCGTGCGTCACGGCCTTCCCCGACAAACGCGATCCATCCGTGGCGACCAGAAGATGCTTGTACACGTGCGCGCTCCTCGGTTGTTTGCGCGCTCATCATAGCCCACACGACCCGCGGAGGGAGCGCCGGGGTCTGCGCCTTGCGCAAGATCAAACGAACCGGCGTTTGCGCTTGACCCGCGCACGCGCGCGACGCGAGCATGGCCGGATGCCCGGTTCTTCGCCTTCCGTTGGCGGTTTGTGCGCCGATACCTGCTTTCACTGCGGCGCCACGAATCCGCCCGCCATGCGGTGGCTGCGCAGCGTCGGAGGCGTCCGGCAGGCATTCTGCTGCGCCGGCTGCCTGGCGGTTACCGAAGCGATCGATACTGCGGGATTGCAATCGTTCTACACGCAACGCGAAGGGCCGGCTGCCAGTCGTCCACTCGACCGTTCCATCGAGCGGTGGCGCCGAATCGCCGATGACGCGAACGCCGAAGGACTCGTCCACCTTTCCGGTAAGAGCTGCGAGATCGCGCTTCTGATCGACGGCATGACGTGCGGCGCTTGCGTGTGGCTGATCGAACGCTGGCTGTCGCGCCAACCCGGCATCGTCGCAGTGAGCGTGAACTTCGCCACGCGCCGTGCGCGTGTCGAGTGGAACGCTGCGGCGACCGACCTGGTCGCGGTGCTCGCCGCGATCGAGGCCATCGGCTACGGCGCGCATCCCTACGATCCCGCGCGACGCGAAACGTTGGCGCGCAAAGAATCGCGGCTCGCGCTCGCGCGAGCCGCCGTCGCGTTGCTGGCGATGATGCAGGTGATGATGTTCGCGGCGCCCGCATACCTCGGCGCCGCGGACGTGGCGGCGGAACAGCAGCGATTGTTGAACTGGGCATCGCTGACATTGACGCTGCCGGTGATCCTTTTTTCAGCGGTGCCGTTCTTTCGCGGCGCCTGGCGCGATCTGCGCAACCGCAGCGCCGGAATGGACGTCCCCGTCGCGCTCGGACTCGCTGCCGCGTTCGGCGCGAGCGTCGTCGCGACGGCAAGAGGCACCGGCGTCGTCTATTTCGATTCGGTCACAATGTTCGTCGCGTTGCTTTCCATTGCGCGCTGGCTCGAGATCGCTGCGAGGCATCGTGCAGGCGCCGCGATCGAATCGGCGGCGCGCACGATGCCGGCGGTCGCCGAACGTCTATCCGATTGGCCGCAGAGCAGCGAGACTGAAACGGTCGCCGCGACGGCGCTCGTGCGCGGTGAACACATCCTAGTGCGACCCGGCGCAACGATTCCGGCCGATGGTGTCGTGGTCGATGGCAGCGGCGGTGTCGAGGAAGCGATCTTGACGGGCGAGCCCTGCCCGCAGCAGCGAGGCCCGGGCGACGCCGTTCTCGCCGGCAGCGTCGTACGCGACGCGTCGCTGATCGTCCAAGTGCAAGCCTCGGGCGACGCGACCCGTCTCGCCGCGATCGCGCGACTTGCCGAACGCGCGGCAAGCGAACGACCGCGCTTTTGTCGTATCGCCGATCGCGCAGCCAGTCTGTTCGTGCTCGCGCTACTCGCCGTGACCGTCATCGCCGCCGCGGTGTGGTTCTCCATAGACGCGCCGCGCGTCCTCGCGATCACGTTCGCGCTGCTCGTGGTTTCGTGCCCTTGCGCGATGTCGTTGGCAACGCCGTCGGCGATGACGGCCGCGACGGGCGCGTTAGCCCGTTCCGGCATCGTGCTCGCGCGACCCGATGCGCTCGAGACGCTCGCCCGCGTCACGCATGTCGCGCTCGATAAGACCGGCACGCTCACCGAGGGACAGTTTCGACTCGTCGAGATCATCCCGGCGAGGGGATTCTCGCGCGAACGCGCATTGTCGATCGCCATTGCGCTGGAGCAACGATCCGAGCACCCGATCGCCCAGGCGCTTCGCGCAGCGGCCGTCCATTGCGATGCGGCAACCGCGATCGACATCGTGGCGGGGCAGGGCGTCGAAGGCATTGTCGACGGCGTTCGCTGGCGTATCGGCCGTCCATCGTTCGTGGCCGAGCTCGCCGATCGCAGCGCATCGATTGTAATGCCGGATACCGATGCGCTGCATACGCGTCTCGCACTCGGCAACGCGGAAGGCATCGCCGCGCACTTCGTCTGCGCAGATGCGCCACGCCGCGACGCCGCGGCGCTGGTGGCGCATTTGCGCGCGCTTCGGATCACGCCGCTGCTGCTATCGGGCGATCGAAGCGAAGTCGCGTATGCGTTGGGCCGCCTGCTGGGCATCGCCGATGTGCGCGGCGATCTGACGCCGGAAGCGAAGTGCGCGGCGATTGCGGCGTTGCAGTCGCAAGGTGCGATCGTCGCGATGGTCGGCGACGGCATCAACGATGCGCCGGCCCTCGCGCAAGCGCACGTGTCGATCAGTCTCGCGTCCGCGACGCCGCTCGCGCAGTGGACGGCCGACGTCGTCATCCTTCGCGATACGTTGATTCCCATCGCATCGGCCTTCGCGCAAGGCCGGCGCACGCTCGCGGTAATTCGCGGGAACCTCGCCTGGGCGACGCTCTACAACGCCGTGGCGATTCCGGCGGCGGCGTTCGGCTTCGTGACGCCCCTCGTTGCGGCGATCGGCATGTCGACGTCGTCTCTTGCGGTCGTCGCCAATGCGCTACGGCTGATCCGTGTCCCCGTGAAATACCAACCGTCGAGAGAGTCGCGTTCGACGGCCGCGTCATCGCGATGGAATCTGCAATGGACATCCTGATGCTGCTGATTCCGTTGTCGGTCGTGCTGGCGCTTTTGATCGCCGCGGTGCTCTGGTGGAGCGTCCAGAACGGCCAGTTCGACGACCTCGACGGCCCGGCGCATCGAATTCTCGCCGACGACGATTCCATCGCCTTTACATCAGAGCGTGATTTGACGGCGGTCAAAGCGCCGTCTGCCGAACGTCCGTAGCATCGCGCCATTGTGCATGTCGGCCATGCCGCCGATCCGAGGAGCGGGCGAGATGAGGGAAAACGGAGCAGCGGTCGTCGCCACGTTCAACTACAAAGTTGTCCGGCAATTTGCCGTGATGACGGTGGTTTGGGGCATCGTTGGAATGCTGGTCGGCGTCATCATCGCGGCTCAGTTGCTGTGGCCGGACCTGACCTACGGCATCCCGTGGCTTTCCTACGGCCGGTTGCGGCCGCTGCACACGAACGCGGTGATTTTCGCGTTCGGCGGTTGCGCGCTCTTCGCGACATCGTATTACGTCGTCCAGCGCACCTGCCAGGTGCGGTTGTTCGGCGACACGCTGGCGGCTTTCACGTTCTGGGGATGGCAAGCGGTGATCGTGTTGGCGGCGGTCACATTGCCTCTGGGCTATACGACGGCGAAGGAGTACGCCGAGCTCGAATGGCCGATCGACATCCTCATTACGATCGTGTGGGTCAGCTACGCGATCGTATTTTTCGGGACGATCGTCAAGCGCAAGACGCCGCATATCTACGTCGCGAACTGGTTCTTCGGTGCTTACATTCTGACGGTCGCCTTGCTGCACGTCGTCAACAGTGCCGAGATGCCGGTCACGTTATGGAAGTCGTATTCGGCGTACGCCGGCGTGCAGGATGCGATGGTGCAGTGGTGGTACGGCCACAACGCCGTCGGCTTCTTTTTGACCGCCGGCTTCCTCGGGATGATGTACTACTTCGTGCCGAAACAGGCGGGGCGCCCGATCTATTCGTATCGCCTGTCGGTCGTCCACTTCTGGGCGCTGATCTTCACGTACATGTGGGCGGGCCCGCATCACCTGCACTACACGGCGTTGCCCGATTGGACGCAATCGCTCGGCATGCTCTTTTCGCTGATCCTGCTCGCGCCGTCCTGGGGCGGCATGATCAACGGCATGATGACGCTCTCGGGCGCCTGGCACAAATTACGCGACGACCCGATTCTTAAATTCCTGATCGTGTCGCTGTCGTTCTACGGCATGTCGACGTTCGAGGGCCCGATGATGTCGATCAAGACCGTGAACGCGCTGTCGCATTACACCGACTGGACGATCGGCCACGTGCACTCGGGCGCGCTCGGCTGGGTCGCGTTCATCTCGATCGGCTGCATCTATTACCTCATCCCGCGGATGTTCGGCAAGGCGGAGATGTGGTCGACGCGACTCATCACCACGCACTTCTGGATCGCGACGATCGGCGTCGTGCTCTACATCGCCGCGATGTGGATCGCCGGCGTGATGCAGGGCCTGATGTGGCGCGCGACGAATCCCGATGGAACGCTCACCTACGCGTTCGTCGAAAGCGTCAAGGCGACGTATCCGTTCTATGCGATCCGCTTGTTGGGCGGCGTGCTGTTCCTGAGCGGGATGCTGCTGATGGCCTACAACGTCGCGAAGACGATACGCGGCGGCAAAGCGCACGAGGGCGAAATTCCCGCGCTGATTCCCGTGCCGCTTGGCGCAATCGCGGATTGAGGGAGAAACACCGTGAAATTCTCGCAGGACCTGCTCGAGCGCAACACCGGCTGGCTGATCGTGCTGATCATCCTGGTCGTGAGCGTCGGCGGCTTGGTCGAAATCGTGCCGCTGTACTTCCAGAAGTCGACGACCGAGCCGGTGAAAGGGCTGAAACCGTATACGGCATTGCAGCTCGAAGGTCGGGACATCTATATCCGCGAGGGCTGCTACAACTGTCATTCGCAGATGATCCGGCCGTTTCGCGCAGAGACCGAGCGCTACGGACCCTACTCGGTGGCCGGCGAGTTCGTCTACGACCATCCGTTCCAGTGGGGAAGCAAGCGTACCGGTCCGGACCTTGCTCGCGTCGGCGGGCGCTACTCCGACGATTGGCATCGCGTTCATCTCGAAAATCCGCGTGACGTCGTGCCCGAATCGAACATGCCGGCGTATCCGTGGCTCGCGGCATCGACCGCCAACGCAGCCGACATCGCGGCGAAGATGAACGCGATGCGCCGCCTCGGCGTTCCCTATACCGACGAACAGATTGCGAAGGCGCCGGACGAATTGAAGGAGCGAACCGAGGAGGACGCGCTGGTTGCGTATCTGCAGAACCTCGGCCTCGTGATGAGAGGAACGAGATGAGCATGGACGCCAGTATCGGCAGTGTGTTCACCGTGCTGACGTTCGTCATCTTCATCGCCATCGTCGTCTGGGCGCTCAGCAAGCGGCGCAAGCGCGCGTTCGACGATGCGGCGCGCGAGCCGTTTGCGCTGCCGGATGAAACGACGATCGCGCGGAACGCGCATCGGCATCCCGCGGAAAGCAAAGGCAACGGAGCATCGCAATGAGCGATTTCACATCGGGATTCTGGAGCGTCCTCGTGATGGCCGTCACCGCCGCGTCGATCGTTGGGTGCGGGCTTCTTCTCCTGGCGATGAGCACGGTGCGATCGAAGGGCAAACCGCCCGACGCATCTGCCGCAAAAGCGGTGCAGACGACCGGCCATGTCTGGGACGGCGATCTGGCCGAATACAACAATCCGCTGCCGAAGTGGTGGCTCAACCTGTTTTGGATCACGCTGGTCTTTGCGGTCGTCTACCTCGCGCTCTATCCGGGATTCGGCAACTTCGCCGGGATCTTCGGATGGACGTCGTCGCAGGCCTACGCGACCGAACGAAGCGCGTTCGACGCCAAGACGCAACAACTGTTCGACAAGTATCAGAAGATGGACGTGGAAGCCTTGGCGGCCGATCCCGAAGGACATGCGCTCGGCGAGCGGTTGTTTCTCAACTACTGCTCGCAATGTCACGGCTCTTCCGCGCAAGGCGGCCGCGGCTTTCCGAATTTGACCGACAACGATTGGCTCTACGGCGGCGATCCGGAGACGATCAAGACCACGATCACCGACGGCCGCATGGGCGTGATGCCGCCGCTCGGCGCCGCGCTCGGACCGGATGGCGTTCGCGAAGTCGTCGCCTACGTGCGCTCGCTTTCCGGGCTTCCCCACGATTCGCTTCGCGCGCAGCTCGGCAAGCCACGCTTCGCGCAGACGTGCGCTGCTTGCCACGGTGCCGACGGCAAAGGCAATCACGCCGTCGGCGCGCCCAATTTGACGGACGACGTCTGGCTCTACGGAAGCACGGAGGCCACGATTGCCGAAGGCATCAATCGAGGACGTCATGCGACGGGATCGGAGGGTCTCGCGATGCCCGCGTTCAAGGACACGCTCGGCGAAGGCAAGATTCATGTGTTGGCGGCTTACGTGTGGAGTCTTTCGAAGCCGGCGCCAGCGAAGTAGCGTGTATACGAACGGCAGATCGGGGCGCAGTGCGAACCATCGACGCGACGCATGAACATCCACGATATTCCGGTTCGCGTGCAACCGAGCGCAACGGTTGCGGCTGCCGAGTCGCAGGCCGACGTCGAGCTCTACGAGATTCGGCGCAAGATTTATCCGCGCGCCGTTCATGGACTGTTCGCACGCTGGCGCGTGGCGCTCGTGATCGCGACGCAGCTCATATTCTACGGGCTGCCGTGGCTGCACTGGAACGGGCGCCAGGCGGTCCTTTTCGATCTCGCCGCCCGGAAGTTCTACATCTTCGGCGTCGTCTTCTGGCCGCAGGACGTGATCTATCTGACGGTGCTGCTGATTCTCTCGGCCCTGTCGCTGTTTCTTTTCACGGCGGTCGCCGGGCGGTTGTGGTGCGGCTATGCGTGTCCACAAACCGTGTACACAGAGATCTTTCTGTGGGTCGAGCGCAAGATCGAAGGCGACCGGCTGGCACGGATTCGCCTCGACGCGGCGCCGCTGTCGCTCGAAAAATTCGTCATCAAGGCGTTGAAGCACACCGCGTGGTTCACGATCGCGCTGTGGACCGGTTACACGTTCGTCGGATACTTCACGCCAATCGACGATCTCGGCGTCCGAGCGGTTACCTGGGATCTCGGCGGCTGGGAAGCATTCTGGATTCTGTTCTACGGCTTCGCGACGTACGGCAACGCGGGATGGATGCGCGAGCAGGTCTGCAAATACATGTGTCCGTATGCGCGCTTCCAATCGGTGATGTTCGACAAGGACACGCTCGTCATCGCCTACGACGCGAAACGCGGCGAGCCGCGCGGCTCGCGCAGCAAGAAAGTCGATCCGCGCGCCACCGGGCTCGGCGACTGCATCGATTGCGAAATCTGCGTGCAGGTGTGTCCGACCGGCATCGACATCCGCAAAGGCTTGCAGCACGAGTGCATCGGCTGCGCGGCGTGCATCGACGGCTGCAATCAAGTGATGGACAAGATGGGCTATTCGCGAGGGCTGATCCGCTACGCGTCGCAGAATTCGTTGGCGCGCGAATGGGACAAGACGGCGGTGATACGGCACATGGCGCGTCCGCGGACGCTCCTTTATCTAACGCTGCTCATCGGCATCGCGACGATCGCCGGCGTTTCACTTGCGCTCAAGAATCCGCTCAAGGTCGACATCATTCGCGACCGCGGGGCGCTCGCGCGCGAAGCAAAGCCCGGCATCATCGAGAACTCGTACCGGATGCAAGTGATGAACACGGCCGAGCATCCGCTGAGCTTTACGATCGAAGCAACCGGATTGCCGGGTCTCGCCGTCGTCGGCATCGAAGAACCGCTGACAGTCGAATCTGCGACCACTCGACTCGTGCCGTTCCGGCTGCAAGTGCCCGCCGATGCCGCGGCGCCCGGCCGTCACAAGATCGAGCTGACCGTCCGCGCGACCGGCGATGCGAAGACGGCGCGTCGCGAGCAATCGACTTTCATCCTGACTCGCTGAACACGAGCGAACGATTGGAAGCGCCATGACCGCAGCGTCACCCGCAAAACCCTGGTATCGCGACCGCTGGCCATGGATCCTCATGGCCGGACCGGCCTTCGTAGTCTGCGGCGGTTCTTACGCGATGTGGCTCGCGAAGGCCACCGATGACGGACTGGTCGCAGACGACTACTACAAGCGCGGCATGGCGATCAATCGAACGCTGCAGCGATTCGAGCGGGCGGCGGAGCTCGGGCTCGGAGCCGTCGTGACCGTTACGGCCGACGGCAGCGCTCGGCTGACGTTGTCCGGTGCGGAGCGCTCGCCACCCACCTCGCTGCGTTTGCGCCTAGTGCATCCGACACGCGCGGGGTTTGATCAAAGCGCCGAGCTCGTTCACGCCGCCGACGGCACCTACGTCGGACGCATGGCGCCGCCTGCGACCGCGCGCTGGCTCGTCGTGGTCGAAACCGACGTCTGGCGGCTGCCGGCCGTCGAGACCAAGGACGGCCTCGATCATGTCCGCCTGGGCGCTGCGCGTGAATAAGGAATCCGTCGCCGGCATGATTGAGCCGGACTCGGTGATCAAAAGCGCCATGTGGGTGATCTGGCCCGCGTTCCTTGTGGCCGCGGTCGCCGAGCTCGTGTTCTTTTCCATCTTCGATCCATTCGACTTGCATTTCTTCGGCACGCCGCTCGACTGGTCGCGTCAAGGGATCTATACGCTCGGCTTCTTCGGCTTCTGGGGACTTGGCGCGGCGTCGTCGACGCTGACGTTTTTTCTCACGCAGACGCAACGCGACGCCAGCACGCCCTTGAGCGACGGGCAGACGGTTCGCTAGGCCCTGATGGCGCTCTCTGCGATCCTGGCGGCGGCGATCGCAGGCGTGCTCGGCGGCTTGCACTGCGCGGCGATGTGCGGCGGCTGGCTCGCCGCGTTTTCGATTCGTCGCACCGTCGCACCGCTCGTTCCCGCTCGGACACTGGTAATAGAAAGTGCCGCGGGGCACCTTGGCCGGATCGCGACGTACACGATGCTGGGCGCCGCCTTGGGCGCGAGCGGCGGGGAAGCGTTCGCCGTCGCATGGGAGCCGTTGCAACGATCGTTGTACGTTCTCGCGAACCTCATGTTGCTCGCGCTGGCGGTCACGTTGGCGCGCGGCGCGACGCGACGTGACGGACTGCTCGAGAACGCGGGACTTCATCTCTTCCGGCGATTGCTGCCGGCGGTTAAAACGCTGTCGAGCCAACGCCGGATCCCGGCGCGCTTGGCTCTGGGATTGATCTGGGGCGCAACACCGTGCGCGCTCGTCTACGGTGTGCTGCCGCTCGCGCTGCTTTCCGGTAGCGCCCGAGATGGCGCGCTCATCATGCTGGCGTTCGGGTTCGGTACACTGCCGAATCTGCTGGGTGCCGCTTACGTGCTTGCGCGCTTTCGAGCATGGTATGGAAGCCCGGCGGGAAGAATCGTCGCGGGATTCGTCGTCGGCGGATTTGCGACGTACGGCATCTACCGCGCGCTGTTCATGACCTCGGCCCTCGGCCAAAGTCCATTTTGTCTGCCCGGCTGGACGATTTGACGACGATCGGCGATCCGCTCAGTTGGCCGTCCGCGACGGCGGCCGAGCCTTGCGCCGCTCTTTACGCGCACGTGGCGCAAAGTCTCGGCGGGGCCACATCCGCCGAAGCGGAGCGTCACGACGCCCTCATCGAATCGCAGCTACGCTCAGCACTCGCGAATCGCGACAACGCGACGCTCGTGCAGGTTTTCGATGCGGCGCCGTCCGGCGCGAGTTATCGGCATCTGTGGCGCGCGCTGGTTCGAGCCGAAGCGGCGCATCGCGGCAGCGGTACGATCGCCGTGACGGTGTTTGCGCTGCCGCTCATCATCGTCGCCGGCCGCGAACACGGCGACGATCCGCCTGCTACGTTGCCATGCATCCTTCGCGACGTGGGCGAAATCGCGGACCTGTTACGAGAACACGGTGCGCTCGCGGGAAATGAGTCGTTCGCGCTCGCGAATACGCTCGTCGCCGCAGAGGCGATCGACATTGGCCGCCTTGCCTCCGTCGATGCATGGCGCGATCCTGGCGATGTTTCGATTGCACACGGGCTCTCGCCGGCGACTATCCTCGTCGAAGCGCAGGATCCGCGCGTGCACCTGCGCTTCGTCGTGGGTGCCGCGATGGCGGCGCCGGGCGCCGACCTGGTCGCGGACCCCAGCGCCGGCCGCTGGGGCATGCCGCTCACGCGTCTGCTCGGTCGCACGCTCGCGGAGGAGAATGTGACGCTGCTCATCCTGCCTCTGGCGCCGAAACGGCTATGCCTCGCCTTGGAGCAGGGCAGAGCGGCGCAGCGTGAAGTTTCGGCGCAACTGTTCGCGAGCAACGCCATTCGGAAGATGCGCGGATCGGTCGGCGAGCCGGCTGCGGTGATCAGCGCGCATCGCGCGGCCGACGCCGTGGGCGGCGGAGAGCTTCGCGTTTCGTTGTCGTCACCCTTCGAGCCGGGCCAGGCCGAAGGCTTTCGCTGTCCGCTTTATCGCACCGACCAGCCAACCGATGTCGCCGATATGTTGGTGACGCTGCTGCGCGATTGCCGCGTCGCCGATGTTCGCGTCCTGCCGGGCGTTCATGCGGATCGCGATCCGGCTACGGGATCGCGCCTCCTGTTCAAGGCGGACGCACTCGCCGACGCGGCGTCGATCACGACGATTCAGTGATGCGGTCCGAAGCGAGCGTCCGCCCTTCGGCGGCAGCGCGCCGCTTTACGCGACCGATGCCGCTCACGCTTTGCTTCACGTCCGGGTCGCCGTAATACTCGACGCTGCCGGCGCCCGAGATCGATGCGCGAAGTGTTTGGGCCACGTTGACGACGATGCTGCCCGCGCCGCTCACGTCGACGACGGCATCCTGGCTCACGAGCTTGTCGGCGCGCACTTCCCCTGCGCCGGAGATGGAGATTCGCTGCTCGACCACTGCGCCCGCGAGCGTGGCCTTGAGCGCGCCCGATCCGTTGAGCCGAAGGCTGGTTGCCGCGATGCCGTCGAGGCGGAGCACGCTCCCGCCGCTGGCCGCGATCCGAAGCTCGCTCGCTTGAATCTTGTCGGCCAGGAGTTGAACGGCCCCTGACACGGCTATCGCGTCGAGCGAGTTGAAGGCGATGACGATCCGCGGCGTTATCGCGGCACGCCCGCCGACGAGCCCGCTCCACCAGCGCCGCGAGACGCCGGCATTGATCATCAGCGTGCCTTTTTCAACCCGCGCCACTACTCGTGACTGGCCGCGGGCCGCGGTTTGCACCGTGATGCTTTCCCGTTCACCCTGCACGAGCATCACGTCCGCGCGTCCATTGATTTCCAGCCGATTGAACGGTTCGACGGCGCGGACTTCGGTCGTCATTTCCGTGCCGGCGGGGCCGCCGCCGCGCGTGAGCGTGTACCAGGCGAGCACTGCCGCGACCACGACGGCGGCGAGGATCAGGGCCGGCAGTGCGAAACGACGCATCGAGAGCTTCGGTCGGTTGTCCAACGGGTTGGATGCGCCGACAGGCCCCAACGGATTGGCTGTCCCGGATCGCTTGCTTTAGCGCGGGTCGGCGGCAAAGCCCGTGCGATAACGCTTCGCGTTCTCGACGTAATGATGCGCGATGTCGCGCAATCCACGAACTTCGTCGTCCGTTAACGTGCGGACGACTTTACCGGGCACGCCGAGCACGAGCGAGCGATCCGGAATCGTCTTGCCCTCGGGAATCAGCGCGCCGGCGCCGATCAGGCAGTCACGGCCGATCACCGCATGATTGAGCACGACCGCCTTGATGCCCACCAGGCTTCCGTTGCCGATCGTGCACCCATGAAGGACAACCGCGTGGCCGACGGAGACGTCCTCGCCGAGCCTCAGCGGAACGCCGTCGTCGGTATGGAGAATCGAGCCGTCCTGCACATTGGAGCGCGCCCCGATAACGATCGGATCGTTGTCGCCCCGAATGACCACGTTGAACCAAACTGAAGCTTGATCCTCGAGAACGACACGCCCGATCAACGACGCATTGGGCGCGATGTAATGGCCGCGGCCGCGAAGCTCGACGCGGTGATCGGCGAGCGTAAACAGCATTGTGGACCTTATCGTGCGGCTTGAAACTGGATGTCGCCGTACCACGATTCGGTCTTTTCGCCTGTATTGTCCGTGTCGGTCAACACCGCAACGCCGGTCAATTTTCCGGGCTCTTCGCCGAACGCGCGCTTGTAGTCTTCGACGACGTTACGCGAAATCGTCTGCCAGGCGCCGACCCCGGATGCGCCGCTCGATGCTACGACCATCTGTATGCGCGGCGTGCGCGGACCGGGAATGATTTTCCCGACCGGCTCCTTGTTCGACCAAATGTACATCAGCGTGGCGAACGGCAACTCCCGTCCCGATAGGAGCTTGGCCGTCGCAAGCGTGCTTTTGTCGCCGAGCGAGAGCTTCGACTTGTCGCCGTCGAACTCGACGACGATGCGCACCGGCGAATCTTCTTTGCTTGCGACCGCATTGTCTGCCGTGGCGATGAGCCGCGCAGTCTTCCACCGCCACGTCATCATCGGCGCGCCCTTGAGATCGAAGGCGACCTTGTGCCCGAGCAGGCTGGCAGCGCCGTCCGCGACCGCATGGAGCACGACGGTCCCTTGATCGTCGACGAAATCGTATTGCGTCGGCTTCTTCTGCTCGTTGATCTTGAGCGGCATCCAGCCGGAGGGCGGGCTTGATCCGGGTTTCGCCGATGAGAACGGCGGCACGAGCGGTGCGGACTCCATCGACGGGGGCTGCGCGAAGGCAGCGGCCGCGGTGAGAAACATGACGAGCGTCAGTTTGTTCATGTCCTGAATCATCTCGAATAAAATCCGGCGAGCGGTCTCCGCTCGATAGCATACGCGTGTGGTAGTGACCGTGGGCGGGCCATGGTAACGTAGGCGACGAACCGGCCGATCCCACCCGCAGCGCGAACTTCATCTCAAAAACGCACGACGCATGCGCCTCGACCGCGTCACCGCCGGCCGCGATGTTCCGCACGACTGCAACATCGTCATCGAGATTCCGATGCACGGGGACCCGATCAAATACGAAGTCGACAAGGAAACCGGCGCCGTGTTCGTCGATCGCTTCATGTCGACCGCCATGCGTTACCCGTGCAACTACGGCTACATTCCGAGAACGCTTTCAGACGATGGCGATCCCTGCGACGTGCTCGTGATGTCGCCGGTGCCGCTCATCACCGGCGTCGTTGTCCGTTGCCGGCCGATCGGAATGCTGGCGATGGAAGACGAGGCCGGCGCCGACGCGAAGATCCTCGCAGTTCCGGTCGACAAGCTGTCGTCTCTGTATCGCCTGATCGAAACTCCGCAGCACCTTCCCGAGATCCAGCTCGAGCAGATTGCGCATTTTTTCGCGCATTACAAAGATCTCGAGCCGGGCAAGTGGGTGCGCATCGCGGGGTGGAAAGGTCCCGACGAGGCGAAGGACGAGATCGTTGCGTGCATCCGGCGCTACGCCGACGCCGATCCCAAGCCGTCCTTTTGACGCGCTTTCGGGCGCGCCACGCGGCATCCGCGGTTCTTCCGCCTTGCGTCTGGTCAAAAATCACGCACGATAATCGGGTGGCGCGTAGCAGCTTGCATTGATCGGTACGAAAGCGCCCATGCAAAACCGATCTAACGTTCACAGATGATCCGCGTGCCCGCGATGCGGTCGTGCAGGAATTGTTGCTCCGGATCGAAGAGCGCCGCGAAATAATTGAGCGGCAGCATCACGAGCGCGATGGGACCCAGTCCCTCAGGACGCAGCAGCCCATAGATGACCAGCGCCAGACCGGGCCCGATCCACGCTGCGGCGTAGCGGGTGAGCGCAACCTTGTAGGTGAGCGATGCGCCGCTGGAATCGACGATGCGCATGCGCCACGTCTTCATCGGCAGCGTGCGGCGGCCGCCGGTCCAACTGCAGACGAAATAAATGGCGGCGATGGCAACCAGCACGCACGACAGGAACGCGCGCGTCGGCAGGTCGGGAATCGTCAGGCCCTGACCGCTTCCCCGCACCGGCGACACGAGCGGCAGCAGCAAGAAATTGGCGACGAACAACAGCGCGGCCAGCAACAGCGCTTCGTACCCCAAGCTCATCAAGCGCCGCATCAATCCGGCGATTGGCAGAGCAGCCGGTTCAGAGGAATGATGCGTGAAGAGCTGGATGGGACGCGCTGATTCGCTCACCGAGCCGGCATGCCCGCCGGTGTCGGCCCGGATTGCGCCGGCGGCTGCGGGGCTCGCATGGGCGTCATCGAATGTCCGTTGGGAGGACGACTCGCCAGCTCCCGTTTACGCTCCGGCGGCAAGCTTTGATATTCCTCCCATTTCTGGCGGACTTCCTGTTTCTTGTCCGGCGGTAGCGCTTTCAGCGATTTGTACTGCTCGCGGGCCACGCGCCGCTGCTCGGGCGTCAACTGGGCCCACGATTGCATTTGCCGCTGCAATCGCTGTTGCTGATCGGGAGGCATCGAGGGGTAGCGCTGCGCCACGCCGCGCCATTTCTGCTTGCGCTGGCCGTCGAGCTTGTCCCAATCCGGTGCGAGTGGCGCGAGAACCTGTCGCTCCTGTGGCGACAAGTCGTTCCAGGCGGGCGATTTGAACGTGATCTGAGCGTGCGTGGCCGGCGTTACCGCGAGGGCCAAGGCCGCGGCAACGGCGGCGATCAGCGGTCGAACGACGTCTTGAGCCAATTCTGGAATCCCCGGTCCAGGTAGGCGTCGATCGGCAGATCGGACGAAAGAAGTTGGGCGTCCAGATCTTCGAAATCCCGGGTGTCCTGGAACGCACGCCATTGCTGCCAGCCGATTCCAGCAGCGACCGCAAAGAGCGCAATTCCGAGCCAGAGCCAGATGCCGGGCCGCTGCGGCCTCCGCGGAGTCAGGTGGCCGGTCGCGGCGCCCGCGAGCGCATGGGCGAGCTCCGGCCCGACGATACGTTGCGGATCGGACAGACGTGCGAGCGCGTCGGCCCGCGCGAGCTGCAGCCGATAGACGGTGCCCGCCTTGAGCTCGGCCGTGGCGTCGTCAAGGTAAGTGGTTATTTTGTTGGCGATTTCAGTTTCGCGTGAGGTCACAGCTTCACCCCTTTGGCCGACAGCGTTTCGGCCAGAGCGCGCACCGCGCGGGAACAGTGGGTTTTGACGCTTCCTTCGGAGCAACCCATCGCCGCGGCGGTTTCGGCGACATCAAGCTCTTCCCAGTAACGCAGTAAGAACGCCTCGCGTTGACGCGCCGGTAGTCGCGCGAGCGCTTGCTCGATCAGCCCGACAATCTGGCCCTGTTCGACGGCCACGGCGGGATCGATCGTCGCATTCGAGTCTGATTTCGCGGGAAGGGTTTCGAGTGGATCGTAATCTTCGTCTTTGTCGCCTTTTTCACCGAATGCCGACAGGAGAACGGTCCAGGTCGAGCGCACTTTCTGACGGCGAAAGTGATCGTGGATCGCGTTTTGAAGGATCCGCTGGAACAGCATCGGAAGCTCGGCTGCCGGTTTTTCCGAGTATTTTTCAGTCAGCTTGAGCATCGCGTCCTGCACGATGTCGAGCGCTGCTTCGTCGTCTCGCACGGCATACATCGCCTGCTTGAAGGCGCGCCGCTCGACTTCGGCGAGGAAGGCCGAAATTTCCTGTGGTGAGGCCAGTTCGCAATATCCCTTGGAAACGTAACCGATTATAGGCGGATTGACCCTGCGCCTCGGCCGCACCTCTCGTGGTCAGCGTCCCCGGGCGGCCTCTTGACCGGGCGACCGATTTACCGATAGTGTCTCAACTCCGGGTCGCGAGACCCGGAGGTTGTACTGCAAAAACGGCCGTTTTCGCCCCTCCGGCGGTGCCACAAGCGTTTCCGGAGTATCCCTTGGGTGAGGCGGAGCGAAGCTTTCTACCCGATCGAAGCCTTGACGGACGCGATAACAATCGCGTCGCCGCAGTTTGCAGAAACTCTGGCTTAGCGCGCAGGCGGCCGGAAATCGTCCATTGGCTCAAAGGCTCGCAATCATGCAACTCACCGGTGCGGAAATCACGATCCGCTGTCTTCAGGAAGAGGGCGTCGAGTACGTCTTCGGTTATCCGGGCGGCGCGGTCCTCAATATCTACGACGAGCTCTTCAAGCAGGACAAAGTCAAGCATGTACTGGTTCGCCACGAGCAAGGCGCAGTCCATGCCGCGGACGGCTATTCGCGCTCTTCGCACAAGGTCGGCGTCGCGCTCGTGACGTCGGGGCCCGGCGTGACCAACGCGGTCACCGGCATTGCGACCGCCTACATGGATTCGATTCCGCTCGTGATCGTGACCGGACAAGTTCCGACCCACGCGATTGGACAGGACGCGTTCCAGGAATGCGATACGGTCGGCATCACGCGGCCATGCGTCAAGCACAACTTCCTGGTCAAGGACGTGAAGGATCTCGCCGTTACCTTCAAAAAAGCGTTCTATCTCGCCGCGACCGGACGTCCGGGCCCGGTGCTGGTCGATATCCCCAAGGACGTGACGCAGGCATCGACCGAATTCAATTATCCGAAGACGATCGCATTGCGCTCGTACAACCCGGTGACGAAGGGACACGCGGGACAGATCAAGAAAGCCGTGCAGCTTTTGCTCGACGCGAAACGGCCGATGATCTACACGGGCGGCGGCGTGATTCTAAGCAACGCGGCGCCGCAGTTGACGCGTCTTGTGCGCCAATTGGGTTTTCCGTGCACGAACACGCTGATGGGCCTCGGCGGCTTGCCGGGGACCGATCCGCAATTCACCGGCCTGCCGGGCATGCATGGCACGTACGAGACCAACATGGCGATGCAGCACTGCGATGTGCTGTTCGCAGTTGGCGCCCGGTTCGACGACCGCGTGATCGGCGATCCGAAGCACTTCTATCGCGCGGACCGCAAGATCATTCATATCGACATCGATCCGTCGTCGATATCCAAGCGCGTCAAGGTCGACGTGCCGATCGTCGGTTATGTCGCGGACGTGCTCGACGAAATGCTGAAGCTCCTGGAATCGTCGCCGCAACGACCCGACGCCGCGGCGCTCAAGGCATGGTGGGGCCAGATCAAGGATTGGCAACGGAAGGATTGCTTGAAGTACGACCGCAAAAGCGCGCTGATCAAGCCGCAGTACGTGGTCGAGAAGCTGTATGAATTGACCAAGGGCGATGCATTCATCACCTCCGATGTCGGCCAGCATCAGATGTGGGTCGCACAGTATTACAAGTTCGATAAGCCGCGCCGCTGGATCAATTCCGGCGGACTCGGCACGATGGGATTCGGCCTGCCTGCTGCCATGGGCGTACAGCTCGTCAATCCGGACGCGAGTGTGGTCTGCGTCACCGGCGAAGCATCGATCCAGATGTGCATTCAGGAGCTCTCGACCTGCAAGCAATATCATTTGCCGATCAAGATCGTGAACCTGAACAACCGCTACATGGGGATGGTGCGGCAGTGGCAGGAGTTCTTCTACGGCAATCGCTACGCGGAATCGTACATGGATGCGTTGCCAGATTTCGTGAAGCTCGCCGAAGCCTACGGCCACGTCGGCATCAAAGTCGAGAAGCCCGGCGACGTCGAGGGCGCATTGCGCGAAGCGTTCGCACAGAAAGAACGGCTCGTCTTCCTCGACTTCATCACCGATCAAACCGAGAACGTATTTCCGATGATTGCCAGCGGCAAGGGATTGACGGAAATGATCATGGCCGAAGAGCTGTGAGATGAGACACATTCTCTCGATTCTTGTGGAGAACGAGGCGGGCGCGCTGTCGCGAATATCGGGATTGTTTTCGGCGCGCGGCTACAACATCGAATCGCTGACAGTGGCACCCACCGAGGATCCGACGATGTCGCGAATGACGGTCGTCACGATCGGCTCCGACGATGTCATCGAGCAGATCACGAAGCAGTTGAACAAGCTCGTCGAGGTCGTCAAGGTCGTCGACTTGACCGAAGGCAATCACATCGAGCGCGAGCTGATGCTCGTCAAGGTTCGAGCCGCCGGCAAGGAGCGCGATGAGATGAAGCGCCTGGCGGACATTTTCCGCGGCCGCATTCTCGATGTGACCGACAAGAGCTACACGATCGAGCTAACCGGTCCCGGCGAGAAGCTGGACGCGTTTCTGGGCGCGATCGAGCCCGGCGTCATTCTGGAGACCGTGCGCACCGGCGCGTCGGGCATCGGGCGAGGCGAACGCATTCTGCGGGTTTGAAGCGAGGAGAAAACGTGAAGGTCTATTACGAAAAGGACACCGACCTGTCGCTCATCAAGGGCAAGAAGGTGACGATCGTCGGCTACGGCTCCCAAGGGCACGCGCATGCGCAGAACCTGAACGATTCCGGCGTCAAGGTGACCGTCGGTCTGCGCAAGGACGGCGCGTCGTGGGAAAAGGCAAAAAACGCCGGCCTCAAGGTTGCCGAAGTGGGCGAGGCGGTCAAGGGCGCCGACGTCGTGATGATGCTGATGCCCGACGAGCACATTGCGGCAACGTACAAAACCGAGGTCGAGCCGAATATCAAGAAAGGCGCGGTGCTCGCGTTTGCGCACGGCTTCAACATCCACTATGGACAAGTGGTACCCCGTGGCGACCTCGACGTCGTGATGATCGCGCCCAAGGCGCCGGGTCATACGGTTCGTTCAACCTATGTCGCCGGCGGCGGCGTGCCGATGCTGATCGCCGTCCATCGGGATGTCTCGCAGAAGGCGCGTGATCTCGCGCTCTCCTATGCCGCGGCGATCGGAGGGGGTCGCGCGGGCGTGATCGAAACAAATTTCCGCGAGGAAACGGAGACCGATCTCTTCGGCGAGCAGACGGTGCTCTGCGGCGGTCTCGTGGCGTTGATCAAGGCGGGCTATGAAACGCTGATCGAGGCCGGCTACGCGCCCGAGATGGCGTACTTCGAATGCCTGCACGAGGTCAAGCTGATCGTCGATCTCATCTACGAGGGCGGGATCGCCAACATGAATTACTCGATCTCCAACAATGCCGAATACGGCGAATATGTGACCGGACCGAAAATCGTCACTGCGGCGACCAAGCAGGCGATGCGCGACGCGCTGACGCGCATCCAAAGCGGCGACTACGCGAAGGATTTCATCCTCGAGAATCGCGCCGGCGCACCGACGTTGAATGCGAACCGGCGGCTGACCGCCGAGCACTCGATCGAGCAGGTGGGCGAAAAGCTTCGGTCGATGATGCCGTGGATCAAGCGCAACAAGCTCGTCGACCAGACCCGGAATTAGGTTTATTCCGGTTTCTTTCGTCTCGACGGCGCGCGACTACGGTTACGCCGTCTTGCGGGCGACGCATATCGCGGTCAGGCCGGCAACGCGATTGACGGGAAAGAGGAACTTGCGCTCGAAATCATGCATGCGGATTAGGAGCTCGTTGAGCAGCCCGCGACAGGGTTTCAGCGCACTTCGGGGGGCGATTTTCCGGCGCTTCAATTTCCATCGGTCGATGAGTCTCAACATCGAGACGACGGGAAAAAGAACGGCATAGAAATAGCGTCCGCTCAAAACGGTGAGCCCCGCGATGCGCAGCTCGTTTTCTATCTCGCGCAGCGTGTAACGGCGCACGTGGCCGAGGAACACGTCATGACCCGACCATAGAAACTGAAACGCCGGGACCGTAATGATGCAAAGCGCGCCAACCGGCATCTGCTCGACGTAGCGTCGAAGAACGTCGACGGGATTCTCCAGATGCTCCAGCACGTCCATGAAAAGGTAGAGATCCGCGGTCCCGTCAGATTGCCATTCCCGAACGAACGAGATTTCGCGTCCGTCGACCGATTCCATCGACTCTTCGGGATAAGCGACATCGATGCAGACCGCGCGCCGGGCAACCCCGAGCGACAGCAAGGTGCGCGAGAAATACCCGGAGCCTGCGCCAATGTCGGCCACGGTGCGGAATTGACGTCCCGCTATCGATTGCCGCAGGAGCCGCGCTTTCGATCGATAGTACCAATGCCGCGAGATCTCCGCGCCGAGGATTTCCAATTCCCGCACATCCATGTCTTCGGCTCCGTCGATATCCACAACGACAACGACCGGCGCTGGTGTCGCGCGCCGCGAGTCTATAGCACGAGCGATACAGCTATACTCGCGCCGTCGCGAACGCCAAGGAGACGATGATGACCGCATTGCGCGCAACGCCATCCCGAGCGCGTCAGCGCGGCTGGGCCGGCCTGATCGTTCTGCTGCTGGCACTCGTCATCATCGGCGTACTATTGAAGACGGTGCTCCAGCAATATGGACTGAACGGCAATGCGGGTCCTGCCTCGAAGGCGACGCCGGTCGATTCCGTATCGCACGACGTGACGACGACCGAGGTGACACCGCGGAACGCACTCGAGCGTGCACGCGGACTCGAGTCCGCCGTGCAGCAGCAAGCCGCCGATCAGGCCAAGCGCATCGACGACGCGCTGAAGCAATAGTAGCCGTCTCGCGCGCACGTGTCCGAAAACTATCCGCATCCGCTCATCGCTCGCGAGGGTTGGCCCTTTCTGACGATCGCGATCATCGTCGCGTTCGCGCTGTCGCTCACGTCGCTGTGGCTCCTTGCGTTGCTCGCGTGGCTGGTGGTCCTTTTCATCCTGCAGTTTTTCCGCGATCCGCCGCGTGCGATCCCGCAACAGGCGAACGCGGTGCTGTCTCCTGCCGACGGTCGGATCGTTTCCGTGGGCAACGCCCGCGATCCCTATCTCGACCGCGATGCGCTCAAAGTCAGCGTGTTCATGAACGTCTTCAACGCGCATTCGAATCGCAGTCCAGTAGACGGCGTCGTGGTCAACACGTGGTATCACGAAGGCAGCTTCGTCAACGCGTCGCTCGACAAGGCATCGATCGACAATGAGCGCAACGCTTTACACCTCAAAACCGCTTCCGGCGTCGACGTGACGTGCGTGCAAGTGGCGGGGCTGGTCGCGCGCCGGATCCTTTGCTACGTGAAGACCGGCGAGCGGCTCAAGCGCGGCCAACGCTACGGCTTCATCCGATTCGGCTCGCGCGTCGATGTTTATCTGCCGCCGAACGCGGCGCCGCGCGCAGCCGTCGGGGATCGGGTGCATGCAACCGAATCGATCCTGGCCGAGTTGAATTAACGGTCGTTGTCCCAACCCGCGCCGCCTGTTACGCTCCTTTGCCGTGCACGACTTTCAGACCGAACGGGCTCTTCTCAAGAATCGCGTCAGGCGCCGCGGGATCTATCTGCTGCCGAATTTATTCACGACCGCGGCACTCTTCGCGGGCTTCTACGCGATCGTGCAGGCGATGAACGTCAATTTCGATTACGCGTCGATTGCGATCTTCGTCGCGATGGTATTGGATGGGCTCGATGGACGGGTCGCGCGCATGACCCACACGCAGAGCGCGTTCGGTGCGGAGTACGACAGCCTGTCCGACATGGTCTGCTTCGGCGCGGCGCCCGCGCTGGTCATGTACGAATGGGTGCTGCGTGATCTCGGCAAGCTCGGCTGGATCGCCGCATTCGTCTACGTGGCGGGTGCCGCATTGCGCCTCGCGCGCTTCAACACATTGCTCGAGGTGGCGGACAAGCGTTGGTTCACGGGATTGCCGAGCCCCTCGGCCGCGGCGCTGGTCGCGGGCCTCGTCTGGGTCGTGGACGACCTCGGCTACGATCCGGAGCCGCTGCGCTGGTGGGCGTGGTTCGTCACTGTGTTCGCGGGACTCACGATGGTCAGCAATTTCAAGTATTGGAGCTTCAAGGCATTCAACCTGAAGAAGAGCGTCCCCTTCGTCGTCGTCTTTCTGGTCGTGATCCTGCTCGCGTTGCTTTCGTGGCAGCCGCCGATCGTGCTGTTCGGCGGCTTTGTCGCATACGCGATTTCGGGCTACGCGATTGCGGCATGGGTGGCGCTGCGCAAGCGACGAATGCCGACGCCTCGCTGACGAGATGACCCGGCGTCTCGTCTCCATCGTGATTCCGTTCTACAACGAACGCGATGTCATCGACGCCCTCTTCGCTAGGCTCGATGAAGTGGCTCGGCGTCTGACTAGCTTCGATTTCGAGCTCGTCTGCGTCAATGACGCGAGCAGCGACGACACGCTCGCTCGCCTTCTCGAGACCGCGGACCGCCGTCCCAACATGATCATTGTCGATCTGAGCCGCAACTTCGGTAAGGAAGCGGCCTTGTCCGCGGGGCTTGCGACAGCCGCCGGCGATGCGGTGATCCCGCTCGATGCCGACCTCCAGGATCCTCCCGATCTGATCGAAATGCTGCTGAAGGAGTGGCAGTCCGGCTTCGAAGTCGTTCTGGCGAAGCGCGATGATCGTTCCAGCGACACGTACTTCAAGCGCATGTCGGCTGGCTTGTTCTACAGAGTCCACAACATGGTGGCCGACGTGCCGCTTCCGGAGGATGTCGGTGACTTCAGGTTGATGGATCGAACGGTCGTCGATGCGCTCAAGCAATTACCGGAGAGCTGTCGATTCATGAAGGGGCTCTTCGCGTGGATCGGCTTTCGGACGACGACGGTGAGCTATCGACGCGAAAAGCGGGCAGTGGGCAATTCGCGGTTCAAGCCGTGGCGTCTTTGGAATCTTGCGCTCGAGGGCATCACGAGCTTTTCCATTTCGCCGCTCAAGATATGGACGTATCTGGGCCTGGTCATCGCGTGCGTCGCCATGATCTGGGGAAGCTGGATTGTTCTGCGTACGTTGATTTGGGGCATCGACCTTCCCGGTTATGCGTCGATATTCGTCGCAGTGCTGTTCCTGGGCGGCATCCAGCTCATCGGCATCGGCATGATGGGCGAGTATCTGGGAAGAACTTATGTCGAGAGCAAACGGCGCCCCGCGTTCGTGATCCGCAAGATATACGGAAGGGATCGTTGAGGTGCGGCCGCAGCAAGATGCGGCGTTCGCCGTTTTCGCACGCCGACTCATCGCCGGGACGCTCCTAATCCTGGCGGCGTACCACGTTCTGCTGACGCTATCGACGGCATCCGCATATACGCTCCGCTATCCGTTCATGGATCAGTTCAGGTTCAATCTGCGCTATCTGACGATGCCGTTTCCTCAGAGCGTGCTGCAACTCGAAAGTGGGCACCGGCCGATTCTTCCGGGAATTGTGCGGGTCGTCGAATTGACGCGGCTCGGCGGAATGCAAACGCTGCAAACGGTGACGGCGTGGCTCGCGGCCGCTCTCGCCGCGGCGATGCTCTTGCGCGAAGCTCGGCGTGGACTCCGCGGCAACGCGTTGCTACAGGCGGCGGCCGTCTGCGTCATTGGAACGTTGCTGGCGTGGAACGCAAACGTCCGAATGTTCATCCATCCATTCGAGGCCGTGCATGTTTTCTACATTTTGTTTTTCGTCGTCGCTGCGGCGGCGTTGGCGTTGCGCGCCTGCGCTCGATCGCTCCCGCGGCTGTGGATCGTCTCGATCGCGTCCTGCGTGGCGGCCACGTTCACGTTCGGCCCGGGAATCGCATCGTTTGCCGCGCCAATGTCCGTGGCAATCCTGCGCCGGCAGCGCTTAGGAACGATCGCGCTCATTGGCGCCTCGGCGATCGCGACGCTGTTTGCCTATTACCTCGTGCTTCCCGGAGCGGCGGGCCTGCGCGGCAATGTCTCGGCGTCATCGGCCGCGGTTTTCTTCGCCGTCGCTCGCTTGGGTGCGATGTACGCCGAGGTTGTTCGCTTGTCCGTTCCCGAGCTGTCCATGCTGGTATGGATCGCCTGGGCAACCGGCGCACTCGCGATTGCGCTGACCGCCACTACAGTGGTTACGCGATGGATGCGAAGGCAAAATTTCTCCGACCTGGAAACGATCGGTCTGGCCGTGTTCGCGTTCGGCTTCATGGCGAACATGTTGATTGCATTCGGTCGCACCGGATATTTCTTCGAATATCCGGGTCAGCTCTTCGCCGAACGTTATCTATTCTGGTCGTGCGTTGCTTGGGCCGGCCTGATCCTTTACGCCCTGGCGCGCCTCGCTGACGGGCGTCCTGCGAGCCGGTACGGCGCCGCTGCGGCGGTGGGGGTGCTTTCAGTTTGCGCGATCCCGTCCGCTGTTTGGGCGAACGACTGGGCTGGCGAAGTCCACCGATTGTCGGAACTGACTGCCGTTGCGGAAAGACTGACGATTAGAAATGATGCGGACCTGGCGGCCATTTCCGACGAGGGGCCCATGGCGGCGGGTCTTGCGCTCGACGAGATGCGCAGGCAGAGAGTCGCCATGTTCGCCGAACGCCCGGCGATGCGTTTGGGCGACAAGGTAGCGCTGGCGAAACCCGAGGCCATCTTACGCGGGAAGATGACGAACGTTACGATTTCTGGAAACGCCGGCAAGACGGTCAGATTGCTGTCGGGCAAGTTGAGCGAGCAGCTCGCTTCGCACGCGCAGTCCTCGGAGCTTTGGCTCGTCGGGGGCGATGGGACACTCATAGGGCGAGGCGCCATAACCTACGGATTGTCGCCGAACCGATTGCGCTTGGGAGAGCCGAAGTGGGTCGGATTTCAGGGTTACGTCCTGCGCTCGGATTCGACTGGAATCGTCTTGGCCGCAGTCGCCGACGGAGTCGCTACCCCGCTTGCACGGGTGGAGCTGCGCCAATGAGCGAGCGCCTTCGCTTCAGCCATCGTCGAACAAGGCTCGCTCGCGCGGTTCTATTCGGGAACATTGACCATCAGCCTTCTGGGCATCGTTTGCTCAAACGCATTCGTGTTCGTTGGAGTCGGTCTTCTTTCGATGCCGCTCGCTTATGCGAAGGCGTTTTCGGCCGTCATCGTCTTGTTCCTCAACTATTCGCTGCGCGTCGCCACTCTCTATCGGCCGCTTCGCTAGGAATCCAAGACGGCGATGCGCCGCGGTACAGTCAAGCTAAATACGCACTCTCTGAAGCTCGCATTGTTCAGAAATGGTGATGCTTGCTCAGATCGCGGTAGTTCACGACCCGCCGGCATAGCATGAACATCCGCTCGTCGCGCTGATCGACGGGAAGAGTCGCGTCGAAGCGGATCGTCGATACGATGACCGTCCAGCCACAGCGCTTGAGCAACCGTGTCAGTCCGCACGGCGAAAAAATCCACCAGTTGGTCGAATCGCTGTTGAGCTCGAGCGTGTCGACGAGGTAAGCGATTGGCGCGCTCGTCACCGGCACTCCGGAGTGCTCCGCCGGCAGGGCGCTCAACACGCGCGTGCTGAGGAGCATTTGCTCGCAGTGCTCGGCCAGCCGCAGCAATGCCAACGCCGGATTGCGAAGGTGATAGAGCGTGCCGAGAAACAGCGCGAGATCGTATTCGCGATCGAGCTCGAAGCCGAAGTCGACGTCGCGTTCGATGATGCGTCCCGTGTGGCTTAAAAGCTCCGCGGTTCGCTTGACGCCTTTGCAGTCGTTGAAGTTGGTCGCCGCATTGTCGAGAAAGTCGACCTCACAGCCCAGCGACTGAAACAAGAACCCCATGTCGCCGTCCGCGCATCCGATGTCGAGCACGCTGCCGCGGTTCGGAACGAGCTCTGCCGTCGGAGCGACGAACGTGTTCCAGTTGTAGACGTTGTCAAGGCTGTTGTACGGGTACCAGCTGATGTCGCTGGAAGGCGCACGCAGCGATCGCAGGCGTTCGCTGAAGGCCGGCACCGCGGCGACGATGTCCGAGAGACGCACACAACACTCCGTCGATTGAGGCGCGCGATTATGCCATTGCTCTTGCGTGGCGCTCGAATTTCGGATATGGTCCAAAACCTATGAGCAGCTTCTCTCTCGCCGCCTCGAGCCTCCGGACAGCGTCCGCGATCGCGCTCGTCCTGGGCGGCCTGCTGCTCCTGCGCCCCGCGCGCAGATAACTCATACCCCTTCCTTCCGTTGTACCGTGCCTGCCGGCAAAGTTCCGGCGGAGTCGATATTTCCACAAGCGCGAGGACTAGAGATGGATCAGTTGATCATTTTCGACACGACGTTACGCGACGGCGAGCAGAGCCCCGGCGCATCGATGACCAAGGAAGAGAAGATGCGGATCGCGCGCCAGCTCGAGCGGCTGCGCGTCGACGTGATCGAGGCCGGCTTTCCGGCATCGTCGAAGGGCGATTGGGAGGCGGTTCACGACATCGCCAAGGCGATCAAGGACAGCACCGTCTGCGGCTTGGCGCGCGCCAACGAAAACGACGTCGTCCGTTGCGGCGAAGCGGTCAAGCCCGCCAAGTCGCAGCGAATCCACACGTTCATCGCGACGTCGCCGATTCATATGCAGATGAAGCTCAAGATGTCGCCCGATCAAGTCTTCGAACAAGCCGTGAAGGCAGTTACTTGGGCGCGGCGTTATACCGACAACGTCGAATTCTCGCCGGAGGATGCGGGACGCTCCGAACCCGACTTCCTTTGCCGTCTCATCGAAGCGGTGATCAAAGCCGGCGCGCGCACTGTCAATATTCCGGACACCGTCGGGTACACGATGCCTTGGCAATTCGGCGCGCTCATCAAGTCGCTCCGCGAGCGCATTCCCAACTCCGCCCAGGCGGTCTGGTCCGTGCATTGCCATAACGACCTCGGGCTCGCGGTCGCGAATTCGCTGTCCGCGGTGATGAACGGCGCACGGCAAGTCGAATGCACGATCAATGGGCTGGGCGAGCGCGCCGGCAATGCGTCGCTCGAGGAGATCGTGATGGCGGTGCGAACGCGCAAGGACGTGTTTCCCTGCGCGACGCACATCGACGCGACGCAAATCGTCGCAGCGTCGAAGATGGTATCGAGTATCACGGGCTTTCCCGTCCAGCCGAACAAGGCGATCGTCGGCGCCAATGCATTCGCGCACGAATCCGGCATTCATCAGGACGGCGTGATCAAGCATCGCGAGACATACGAGATCATGCGCGCCGAGGATGTGGGCTGGAATGCGAACAAGCTGGTCCTCGGCAAGCTCTCCGGCCGCAATGCGTTCAAGACGCGGCTCGCCGAGCTCGGTATCGAGCTCGGCAGCGACGAAGGGTTGAATCTCGCGTTCGCGAAGTTCAAGGACCTCGCCGACAAGAAGGGCGAAGTGTTCGACGAGGATCTGCATGCGCTTGTCTCCGATGAGGACGTGACGCCCGAGCACGAGCATTACAAGCTTGCCGCGTTGAAGGTGACGTCGGAGACGGGCACCGTTCCGCATGCGCGTGTCGTGATGAGCGTCGGCGATTCCGAAGTCGTGGCCGAAGTGACCGGCGACGGGCCCGTCGACGCCGTGTTCAAGGCGATCGAGCGGATGGTGAGCTCGAGGACGCTGCTGCTGCTCTACTCGGTGAACGCGATCACGACCGGCAGCAACGCCCAAGGCGAAGTGACGGTTCGCCTCGAACGCGATGGGCGCATCGTCAACGGCAACGGCGCCGATACCGACATCATCGTGGCGTCGGCAAAGGCCTATCTGAACGCGTTGAACAAGCTGCAGAGCGGTGTGGTCCGCCTCAACCCCCAGCTTGCGGCTTGAACAGCCGGCGAAGGACCGTTCCGGCGAAGGCGAAGTGGACCGACGGGGATCGATGCACGCGATCGGGTATGATCTGACGCGTTGTCCATCCCCTTATCGGTGCGCTTTCGCTAGCTGCACCGCTCGAGTGCAGCGAGGATCGCGATGAGCGCCCCCACGTATGGCCCCGGAATCGAAATCACCGGGAACGTCACGCCCGAATACGCACAAATTCTGACGCCGCAAGCGCTGGATTTCGTCGCGCGCCTGCAACGTGCGTTCGGCGCTCGGCGAAACGAGTTGCTGGCCGCTCGCGCAGCGCGCCAACGGGATTTTGACGCGGGCAAGCGACCTGACTTTCTGCCGGAGACGCGTGCGGTGCGCGAAGGCGATTGGACCTGCGCGCCGTATCCCGGGGACATCGCCGACCGTCGTGTCGAGATTACCGGACCGGTCGACCGGAAGATGATCATCAACGCGCTGAATTCCGGCGCGGACGTCTATATGGCCGACTTCGAGGACGCGAACACACCGAAGTGGGACAACAACATCCAAGGCCACATCAATCTCCGCGACGCCATTCGCCGGCGCATCGATTATGTGTCGCCTGAAGGCAAGGCGTACAAGCTGAACGAGAAACTCGCGGTTCTGTTCGTGCGGCCCCGCGGTTGGCATCTGCCCGAGAAACACGTGAAGATCGACGGGACGCTCGTCAGCGGCGGCATCTTCGACTTCGGCCTGTACATCTTCCATAACGCGAAGGAGCTCGTCGCGCGCGGCAGCGGACCGTATTTCTATTTGCCCAAGCTGGAGAGCCATCTCGAGGCGCGATTGTGGAACGACATCTTCGTCATGGCGCAAGACGAGCTCGGCGTGCCGCGCGGCACGATCAAGGCAACCGTGCTGATCGAGACGGTTCTGGCGGCCTTCGAGATGGACGAGATTCTCTATGAGTTGCGCGACCATTCGGCGGGATTGAATGCGGGGCGCTGGGACTACATCTTCAGTTGCATCAAAAAATTCCAGCACAGCCGCGACTTCTGCCTGGCCGACCGCGCGCTGGTCACGATGACGACGCACTTCATGCGCAGTTATGCGGAATTGCTCGTCAAGACATGTCACCGGCGCAACATCCACGCCATGGGCGGCATGGCCGCGCAGATTCCGGTGAAAAACGACGAAGCGGCGAACCGCGAGGCGTTCGCCAAAGTGAAAGCCGACAAGGAGCGCGAAGCGACGATCGGTCACGATGGCACATGGGTCGCCCATCCCGCGCTGGTGCCGGTCGCCAAAGAAGCGTTCGATCGGTTGATGCCGGCGCCTAATCAGATCGCGGCCAAGAAGCGCAGCGATGTAAAAGTAACCGGCGGCGATTTGCTTCGGTTCGAGCCGGAGACGCCCATCACCGAGAACGGGCTGCGGCTCAATATCAACGTGGCGATTCAATATATCGGCGCATGGCTCGCCGGCCAGGGCGCGGTGCCGATCTTCAACCTGATGGAGGATGCGGCGACGGCCGAAATCTCGCGGTCGCAAGTCTGGCAGTGGATCCGCTCACCCAAAGGCAAGCTCGACGACGGGCGCAAGGTGACGAAGGAGATGGTCGCCGGCATGATCCCCGAGGAGCTCGCGAAGATTCGCGAATATCTCGGAGCCGCCTATGGCGACGGCCGATACGAGGAAGCGGCGAAAATATTTGCCGATCTCGTCAACAACGACGCGTTCGTCGAATTTCTGACGTTGCCGGCGTACGAGCGGATCGACTGAGCTTCTAGAAGGTCCGATGTCGGCGCTGCGCAAATTAAAAATTGATAAACACACTTTATGGTTTAAATTGTCATAATCAATTGGACATATGCCGGCCCGGTGAACAGAATGGTTGTTGGTCAGGAATGGGCCTGTCCCTGCGGAGCGGGCACAACTTGAGAGGAGAAGCACGATGAAACCGTTGAAAGGCACGAAGACCCACGACAATCTGAAATACGCGTTCGCCGGTGAGTCGCAGGCGAACCGCCGTTACCTTTACTTCGCAAACAAGGCGGACGTCGAAGGCCAGAACGACGTCTCGGCCATCTTCCGTTCGACCGCGGAAGGTGAGACGGGTCACGCGCACGGGCACCTCGACTATCTTTCGGCGGTCGGCGATCCGGCGACCGATCTCCCGATAGGCACGAGCCGCGAGAACTTGAAGGCCGCGATCGCCGGCGAGACGCACGAGTACACGGACATGTACCCGGGCATGGCGAAAGCGGCGCGGGGCGAAGGATTCGATGAGATCGCCGACTGGTTCGAAACGCTGGCGAAGGCGGAGCGGTCGCACGCCAATCGTTTTCAGAAGGCGTTGGATCAGCTCTCCGATTAAGCGTTAGTCCGTCACGGCGGTGACTGGCGCTATTTCTGATCGGCGCTGCGTCGCCGCGACGTACTAACTGCACGAATTGGAGAGGCCGCGTTTCCGCGACCCTCAATTCGCGGAAATGCTTGCGGCCGGTGGGAATGGCCGTGCTTGTGCGTTGGTAAAACGTACCCCCCTCTCGGGAACTCCATGGCCTTGCGCGAAGGCAACCTCGACGCTCCCACGCGCCACCCGGTCGACTGGCGCAATCCCGATTTCTACAACGAAGAATCGCTCTACAAGGAGATGGAGCGCATCTTCGATATCTGCCACGGCTGTCGCCGCTGCGTTTCGCTCTGCGGCGCTTTTCCGACGCTGTTCGATCTCGTCGACAACAGCAAGACAATGGAAGTCGACGGCGTGGCGAAGCACGACTTCTGGAAGGTCGTCGATCAGTGCTATCTATGCGACCTCTGCTTCATGACGAAATGCCCCTACGTCCCGCCGCATCCGTGGAACGTCGATTTCCCGAAGCTGATGCTGCGCGGTAAAGCGAAGGCGTTCGCGGACGGCAAGGCGAAGGTCCGGGATCGAGTGCTGACCAGCACCGACCGACTCGGCAAGCTTGCGACGATTCCGGTTGTCGTGCAGGCGGTGAACAAAGCCAACACAATGCCATCGGCGCGACGCGTGATGGAGACGGTGCTGGGTGTAGCGGCCGAAGCGGAATTGCCCACTTATGCGGCAACGCGTTTTCTCGATCACCCACGCGCGTCGTTGCAGTGGCCGGTGCGAAACGGGGCGCGCGCCCCCGGCAAGGTCGCGCTGTTCGCGACCTGCTATATCAACTACAACGAGCCTGGAATCGGACACGATCTGCTGAAGATTCTGGCGCACAACGAGATTCCCTACACGTTCGTCGAGCGCGAATCGTGCTGCGGCATGCCGAAGCTGGAACTCGGCGACTTTGGCACCGTCGAAAAGCTCAAGAACAACAACATCCCGCTGCTGGTGAATCTTGCTCGCGCCGGCTACGCCGTTTTGACGCCGGTACCTTCGTGCACATTGATGTTCAAGCAGGAATTGCCGCTCATTTTCCCCGACGATCCCGACGTGCAGGCCGTCGCTGACGCAATGTTCGATCCGTTCGAGTATTTGGTGTTTCGCGACAAAGATGGCCTGTTAAAGGGCGATTTCAACACGCCGCTCGGCAAGATCAGCTACCACATCCCCTGCCATGCGCGGGTCCAAAACGTCGGACAAAAAACGCGCGAGCTCCTGGAACAGGTCCCCGATACGACGCTCAGCACGACGGAGCGCTGTTCGGGTCATGACGGCACATGGGGGGTCAAAAGCGAGTTCTACGCCGATTCGATGAAAATCGGACGGCCGGTGTTCAGACGAATGAACGATGGCGACCCCGATTACGTGAGCTCCGACTGCCCGATCGCAGGCCGGCGGATTCTCGAGGGGCTCGCCAAAGAAGGAAACACCCGCGTTCGCAAGGCGCATCCGTTGACGCTGCTGCGAATGGCGTACGGGCTTCCCGGTGAATGAAGTGCGATTGCGGAGGTTGAATGGCCAAGGTTTCCAAGCCGGCGAAGAGTCGGCGCATCAAACGCGAGAGTCTGATGACCCTCGAAGCGTATGCGCGGGAACGTAAGGAGTTCCGGGCGCGCGTGATCGAGCACAAGCGTGCGCGAACGCTGCACCTCGGCGATCATGTCACGCTGCTTTTCGAGGATGAGCTTACCATCCGCTACCAGATCCAGGAAATGCTGCGCATTGAGAAGATCTTCGACGAGGCGGGCATCCAGGCGGAGCTCGCCGCCTACAATCCGCTTATTCCCGACGGCGCGAACCTGAAGGCGACGATGCTGATCGAGTACGACGATGCAGACGAGCGCGGTGTCGCGCTCGCGGAGCTCAGAGCCATCGAGCGTCGCGTATGGCTGCAGGTCGAAGGTTGTCCGCGCGTTTTCGCGATTGCCGACGAGGACCTCGAACGCGAGACCGATGAAAAAACATCAGCGGTCCACTTTCTGCGCTTCGAACTGACGCCGGAGATGATCGCGGCGCTGAAATACGGCGTCGCGCTCGGGTTCGGTGTCGATCATCCGGCCTATCGCGCCGAGATTCCTTCCGTCGGCGCCCCAACGCGGCAATCGCTGGTCGCCGATCTGGCCTGAACGACCAACCTCCCTTCAGTCCCGGAAATTCTGGTATTGCAGCGGGAAATCGGTGATGCTCTTGCGGATCAGCCCGATTGCGTTCTGCAGCTCGTCGCGCTTTGCGCCGGACACGCGGATTGCGTCGCCCTGAATCGAGCCCTGAACCTTGAGCTTGCTGTCCTTCAGCAAGCGCACGATTTTCTTGGCCAGCTCCTGCTCGACGCCCGTGCGCACCGTGACCGGTTGCTTCATCTTGTTGCCCGAGATCTTTTCGGCGTCGCCGTATTTGAGCGAGCGCACGTCCACCTGGCGCTTTGCGAGCTTGCCGGTGAGGATGTCGGTCACCTGTTTCAACTTGAAATCGTCGTCGGCATAAAGAGTCAGTGTCTTCTCCTTGTACTCGACGCGGGCATCGGAGCCCTTGAAGTCGAAACGCGTGCTGATCTCCTTGTTGGCCTGATCCAGCGCATTTCGCACCTCGACTTCGTTCACTTCAGAAACGACATCGAACGACGGCATCGCGATTCTCCAGGGTCACTTTCGAACTAGCATAAGGCAGGCACCGCGGTGGCGCAACGGAGGTCGGTTGCGCACGGGCGCGGTGCAGCGCGCATTGCCTACGAAGAGGGTCGTGCCGTTGCGACAGCGATTCGCGGGTATCGATTCTCGGACATGTTGCTCTGGGCTGCGTGCGCGGGATTTGGCATGTTTGATGCATCTGCACGATTGGAGGTGAAATCCACCATGGATACCGCGATTCCGCTCGCAGATCTGCAATCGATCTACTCCGTCGCCGACGTCGGGCGTGCACGCGAAGACGGCGCAGCCCGCCGCAACGAGGGCCTCAAGAGCTGGTACGACCGGATGTGCGAGCTCGGGGGCTCTCGCTACATCATCAAGCCATCGACGGTGTCTGCGGTCGACGATCTCTACGATGCCTCGCCGAACTTCACAGCGGTCGTCGACGACCTGCGCAAATTCCTGGCGCTCGCCGTCGCGGGGAACGAGGCCATGCAGTTCACGCCGATGCTGCTGCTCGGCGAGCCGGGTCTCGGCAAGACCTATTTTGCTAAGAGGCTCGCACAAGCGCTCAGCACCGGTTTCGAATTCGTCTCGATGAGTTCGCTGACGGCGGGTTGGGTTTTGACCGGGGCATCGGCGCAGTGGCACAACGCGCGACCCGGCAAGGTCGCGCAGACGTTGATCGAAGGCGAGTATGCGAATCCCGTCGTCGTCCTGGACGAAGTCGACAAGGCGGGCGGCGATGCGCGCTACGATCCGATGGGCGCGCTCTACTCGCTGCTCGAGCCCGACACGGCAGCGCATTTCAAGGACGAGTTCATCGACGTCGACATGGATGCGTCCCATATTCTTTGGGTCGCCACGGCCAACGACGATTCCATGATTCCGGAGCCGATACTGAACCGGATGAACGTGTATTCGATCGAGCGGCCCGATGCCGATGGCGCGGGACGTATCGCGCTCGCCGTCTACAGCGAAATTCTCGACGCGCACAATTGGCCGTTTCCGGGCGAGCCGTCGGAATCGGTCATCGAACGGCTCGCAACGGTCCCGCCCCGTGACATGCGCAAATTGCTGCTCGACGCTTTCGGGACCGCGCGACTCGCCAACCGCGACTTCCTGCTCCCGGAAGATATCGACGCAACGAAGGTCTGTGGCCGGCGCCTGCGCGTCGGCTTCTAAAGGGCGGACCCGCCCAACGCTCCGATTGGACTGGCAAAGGCTGCAACGATGTCGGCCATCCGCCGACGAGGCGCGAGGGCCCCGACTGATGGCCCGCTATCCGCGGCTGACGTAGTTTTTTGTCGTGCGCGTCCTTTTCGGATACGCATCGCACCCAACCGCAAGGAGGTTGTCATGTCAGGGGCCGCGAGGTTTGCGCTGCCGATCGTCGTTATGGGGGCCGCTCTCTGTTTCTCGGGCGCGCATGCTGCGAATCTGCAGTCGTTGATCGATGCGCATGTTGCGTATGTGAACGGCGGCTTCGGAACCGAGGAAGCCGATACATTGCGCGCCGAAGCACGCAACTATCCACTCGAGCTCATGTTCTCGCGTCGAGGCGACGGCGATCGCGCCGAATTTGTCGCCGACGTTCACCTGCAGATTCAAGATGCCGCGGGTCGCGTCATCGTCGACCGCGCGTCGCAGGGCCCGATCTTTCTCGCGCGGCTGCCGGATGGTCAGTACACGGTCAGCGCCGAGTTCCAGGGTCGGACGCAAACACGGCGAATCGCACTCAGCAATGGCCGACGGGAGTCCGTGTCCTTCTACTGGAGTTAGGAAGCTGGGTCCTCGACGGAGCTAATTGTCGTCGAGCGAACGGGGGAAGCTGTCATGCAGCAATTTGGATAGCGAGCGATCGGCAAGAATTTTTCCGCCGGTCTGGCAGCGCGCACAGTAGTTACATTCGTTCTCCGCATAGGCGATCCGCTGCACCGGCTGCCCGCAGACGGGACACGGTTCGCGATAGCGGCCATGGACGGTCATTTGCGGTCGAAACGCCGTCACTTTCTCAGGGAATCTCCCGACGCGTTCGCTGCGCAGGCGTTCGGTCCATTCGGCGAGGACATCGCGGGTGGCGTCGTACAGGCGCGTCATTTCGGGGTCCGATAGTTTGCGGGTGAGCGTGAGCGGCGACAGCCGCGCGCGATGCAGGATCTCGTCGGAATACGCATTCCCGATCCCGTTGATCAGCCGTGGATCGGTGAGCGCGCGCTTGAGCGTATGGCTCTCGCTCCGGAGCCGTTGCGCGAACGTTTCGCGGTCGGCTTTTTGCGGGTCGATTCCGCCCATGTCAAATTGCGCCAGCGCGTCCGCGCCGCGAACGAGATGCAACGACGCGCGGCGCTTCGTTCCCGCTTCGGTGAGCGCCAGTCGACCGCTCGAGAATTCGAAAATCGCGAGCGTGATGCGCCCCGGCGGCTTCGTGCCGGTCTCGAGCCAGCGCAGGCGGCCTGCGATCATCAGATGCAAGACGAGATAAAGATCGCCTTCGAGCGCAATGACAATCCGCTTGCCAAGCCGGCGCACGCCGACAACCCGCCGGCCTTCGGTTTCACCGATCGGCGGAACCGCCGTTCGCAGCAAAAAAGGGTTCGAGAGCCGGACGCGCTCGAGCACTGCGCCGCCGATCCGCTCTTCGAGCGCCTCGCAATAGACCGTGACGTCGGGCAATTCGGGCATGCGGAAATGATAGCCGCGTTCAACCGTCGCAATGCCGCACTGCTATGCGGCCGCGGCTTGCGCCTCGCGCTCCGCTAGAATCGCCACTTCGCGCCCGAGGCGTCCCCTCATGACCCACATTCTCCAATCTCTTCCCGTCGGTCAGAAGGTCGGCATCGCGTTTTCCGGAGGTCTCGACACCAGCGCTGCTCTCGCGTGGATGCGTGCGAACGGTGCGATTCCGTACACTTATACCGCGAATCTCGGCCAGCCGGATGAGCGCGACTACGCGGACATTCCGCTGCGCGCGAAACAGTACGGCGCCGAGCAGGCCCGGCTCGTCGACTGTCGCGCGGCACTCGTTGCCGAAGGTATCGCTGCTTTGCAAGCGGGCGCATTTCACATTTCGACGGCCGGTGCCACGTATTTCAACACCACGCCGCTCGGACGTGCGGTGACGGGAACAATGCTCGTCATCGCAATGCGGGACGACGACGTCCACATCTGGGGGGACGGCAGCACGTTCAAAGGCAACGACATCGAACGCTTCTATCGTTACGGGCTGCTCGCCAATCCGGAGCTCAAGATCTACAAGCCTTGGCTCGACACGCGTTTCATCGACGAGCTGGGCGGACGCAAGGAGATGTCCGAGTACCTTGCGCGTGCGGGATTCGATTATCGGGCGAGCGCCGAAAAAGCGTATTCCACCGATTCGAATTTGCTCGGCGCCACGCACGAGGCAAAGGACCTGGAGTTTCTCGACAACGGCATCACGATCATCGACCCGATCATGGGCCCGGCCTTCTGGCGCGCTGACGTCACGATTCAAAGCGAACGCGTCAGCGTGCGGTTCGAACAAGGCGTGCCGGTGGCGCTCAACGGCATCGAATACCGCGATCCCGTGGCGCTGATGCTGGAAGCCAACGCGCTCGGCGGAAGACACGGTCTCGGCATGAGCGATCAGATCGAGAACCGCATCATCGAGGCGAAGAGCCGCGGCATTTACGAAGCGCCCGGCATGGCGCTTCTGCACATCGTCTACGAACGCCTCATCACCGGCATCCACAACGAGGACACGATCGAGCAATACCGCGACAACGGCCGGCGCCTCGGTCGCTTGCTGTATCAGGGACGCTGGTTCGATCCGCAGGCGATTATGCTGCGCGAGGCCGCGCAACGCTGGGTGGCACGTCCGATCACCGGTGAAGTGGTGCTCGAGCTAAGGCGCGGCAACGATTACTCCGTCCTCGACACGCGTAGCCCCAATCTCACGTACAAGCCGGAACGACTGACCATGGAGAAGGGATCCGGCGCGTTCTCGCCGCAGGACCGCATCGGCCAGCTGACGATGCGCAATCTCGATATCAGCGATACGCGCCAGAAGCTCGCCGTCTATCTGAAGACGGGACTGTTGCATCAGTCCGTCGATACGCTGCTGCCGCAATTGACGCAAAAAGACGACGCCGGCGCGAACGAATAGCAGATTCGCTAATCGACTTTCAAGCCGAGCTTCTTGATCACCGGCGCCCATTTGTCGGACTCGCCCTTGATCAACGCGCCGAACTCTTCGGGCGTTCCTCCGATCAGATCGAAGCCCTGCGCGTGAAGCTTCTGCACGACGTCGGGCTCCTTGAGGATCGCGTTGATCTCGCTGTTGAGACGCGCCACGATCGCCTTCGGCGTGGCGGCGGGCACGAGCACGCCGTTCCACGCGAGCGCCTCGAAACCGGCATAGCCGGATTCCGCGATCGTCGGATAATCGGGCAAAAGCGCAAAGCGCTTCGCCGACGTCACGGCCAACGCACGAAGCTTGCCGGCCTGAAGTTGCGCCTGCAGCGGCTGCATCACCGCGAACATCATTTGTGTTTCGCCCTGGACCGTCGCGGTGACCGCCGGCGGCGAGCCGTTGAACGGAACATGGACGGCGTCGATGCCCGCCATTTGCTTGAAGAGCTCCATGTTGAGATGGGACGAGCTGCCGTTGCCGACCGATGCGTAATTGAGCTTGCCCGGATTTGCCTTGGCGTAGGCGACGAGCTCCGCCACCGACTTGACCGGCAATGACGCATTGATCGCGAGCACGTTGGGCTGGCTTGTCGTCGTGATCACGGGGGCCAAATCTTTCTGGACATCGTAGGGCAGCTTCTGCAAAAGCGGAGAAAACGACAGCGGACCGTTGAAGCCGATCATCATCGTGTAGCCGTCGGGCGCCGCTTTCGCGACCTCGGCGGTTGCCACGGTACCGCCGGCGGCCGGTTTGTCTTCGACAACGACCGGCTGCGAGAGACGCACCGTGAGCTTTTCCGCGATCGTGCGCCCGAGCACGTCGAGCGAGCTCCCTGCGGGCGCTGCCATGATGAATTTGATCGGACGCTCCGGCCAGGGCGTTTGAGCTAAGACGAGCGGTGTGACGCTGGCGAGCGCGCAGATCGCGACGGTCCGGAGAAAATCACGCCGATTCATGGCGACCTTTCAAAGCTGGACACGCCCGCAGACGACGTATTCGAGCAGCGCCTTTTGCGCGTGCAAGCGATTCTCCGCTTCGTCCCACACGACGCTTTGCGGTCCGTCGATGACTTCGGCGGCGACTTCCTCTCCGCGATGCGCCGGCAAACAATGCATGAACAACGCATCGTGGCGCGCTTCGCGCATCATCGGAGTGTCGACCTGCCAGTCCTCGAACGCGCGCCGCCGCTCGTCGTTCTCCGCTTCGAAGCCCATGCTCGTCCAAACGTCGGTCGTGACCAGATCAACCGCACGGCATGCGTCCATCGGATCGGCGAACGTCTTGAAGCGACTCGAGTCGAGGAGCGCCATGCGCGCCGGATCGAGTGAATAGCCGGGCGGCGCCGACAGATGCAAAGTAAAGCCGAAAATCTCCGCGGCCTGCAGCCACGTGTAGCAGACATTGTTCGAGTCGCCGATCCATGCGATCGTTTTGCCCGCGATCGAGCCGCGGCGCTCGATGTAGGTGTAGACGTCGGCCAGGATTTGGCAGGGATGATATTCGTTGGTCAAGCCGTTGATCACCGGAACGCGCGAATGCGCGGCAAAGCGCTCGATGATCGATTGCTCGAACGTGCGGATCATCACGACGTCGACCATTCGCGAAATGACCCGCGCGACATCCTCGATCGGCTCGCCGCGCGACAGCTGCGTATCGCCGCGGTTCAGGTTGATCGCGATGCCCCCGAGCTGATTCATGCCAGCCTCGAACGACACGCGTGTGCGCGTCGACGCCTTTTCGAACACCATCGCGAGCGTGCGATCGCGCAGCGGCTGATACAGCTCGTAGCGCTTGAACCGTTCCTTGATCCAACGCGTGCGCTCGAACAGCCAGAAGAATTCGTCGAGCGAAAAATCCCTGAATTGAAGGAAATGCTTAGGAGGCGTGGCCATCGCGGACGGAGCGCGGGCGCGTCGCGAAAAGCGGAAATGTTAGCACGCATGCCTACTTCGCCATCTTCGCCCAACCCGTTGAACGGCCGGCGCAGCTGAAACGGGGGCGAGAAAAAAGGGCGCCGTTGGGCGCCCTGTCGACGGGTCCTGCAAATGGGTTTAGGCCATTGCCTTGATCGCCTGCGCGAGTCGAGATTTGGTGCGCGACGCGAGATTCTTGTGCACGATCTTCTTGTCGGCGATACGGTCGACGATCGCCTGTGATGTCTGCAGCGTTTTCGCGGCCGCCGCTTTGTCGCCGGCGCCGATCGCCTTCTTCACGTTCTTGACGGCCGTGCGAAGCGCCGACTTCATGCTCGCGTTGCGCTTGCGCGTCTCTTCCGACTGTTTGGCGCGCTTGCGTGCTTGTGCCGTGTTGGCCATGTGATCTTCGTCCTTGCTCTTGAATGGATGCCGCAGGCCCGATTTGGGGCCACGCGAAAGACCGCGCATAATACGCGACTTTTCGAGTGGCAGCAACGTATTGGCGACGCGAATGCGTCGGCAGCGCGCCGCCTGAACCGGCCACATTTGAATCTTCTTCGAGCCCTGACGACCGTTAGCGGGATGACGTTTCTTTCTCGCGTCACCGGGCTCATCCGCGAAAGTCTCAAGGCAACCGCGTTCGGCGCCGGCCTGCAGATGGACGCGTTCGAGGCGGCATTTCGCCTTCCCAATCTTCTGCGACGGCTATTCGCCGAGGGCGCGTTCTCGCAGGCGTTCGTTCCGATTCTCGCCGAATATCACCGCAAGCAAGGACAGGAAGCGACGAAGGAGCTGGTCGGCAAGGTCGGCCTGTTGCTCACGATCGTGCTTTTCGCCGTGACCGTTCTCGGCGTCCTGGCCGCGCCCTGGCTCGTCTATTTGCTCGCCGGCGGCTTCGCGCAAGTGCCTGGAAAGGTGGCGCTGACGGCGGAGATGATCCGAATCGTGTTTCCCTACATTCTGTTCATTTCCCTCACGTCGCTCGCCGGCGGCGTGCTGAACGTCTATCGTCGATTTGCGATTCCCGCGTTCACGCCGGTGCTGCTGAACCTGTCGATCATTGCGGCAGCTCTCTATCTCGCGCCGCATGTCGACCCTCCGATCGTCGCGCTCGCGTGGGGCGTTCTGTTCGGCGGGATTGCGCAGCTCGCCTTTCAAGTACGCCCGCTGGTCAAGTTGGGCATGCTGCCGCGGCCGATCGTTGCCTTTTCGGACCCCGGCGTGCGCCGGGTATTGCGCGCAATGGGACCGGCTGTCGTCGGCGTTTCCGCCGCGCAAATTTCGGCTCTCATCAATACCCAACTTGCCGCGCTGCTCGGCAACGGCGCGATCTCGTGGATCACGTACGCCGATCGCTTGATGGAATTCCCTAGCGCGCTCTTGGGGGTCGCGCTCGGGACCGTGCTGCTTCCCGCGCTGTCGCTACATCACAGCGAAGCGAACCACGCGCAGTATTCGGAGCTGCTCGATTGGGGCTTGCGGCTTGCGTTTCTGCTCGCGCTGCCGGCGGCCGTGGCACTCTGGCTCCTCGCGTTGCCGCTCGTCTCGACGCTCTATCAGTACGGCAAGTTCACTGTCGACGATGCCTGGCAGACGCGCGCCGCGCTACTCGGCTACAGCGTCGGACTCCTCGGGTTGATACTGGTCAAAATCCTCGCGCCGGGCTTCTACGCGCGTCAAATGATGAAGATGCCGGTGAAAATCGCGTTTCTCACGGTGCTGATCACGCAGACGCTGGCGGTGCTGTTAGCGTGGGGCCTCCGACTCGGGCCGGCGGGACTCACGCTGGCTACGAGTATCGGCGCATGTTTCAACGCGGGACTCCTGTTCTGGATGTTGCGCAAGGCCGGCTTCTATGCGCCGCAGCCGGGATGGTTTCGATTTGTCGCGAAGCTCGCCGTCGCACTGGTCGTCCTCGGCGGCGTCCTGTTCTGGCTTGCGGGCGGAGCGGCGTTCTGGCTGAGCGCAGGGCTGTGGGCCAAGGTCGGCCGGCTGGGTGCCGTCGTCGTCGCGGGGATCGTCGCTTACTTCGCGACGCTTTATCTGCTCGGGTTTCGCTTCGACGATTTCAATCGGCACGAAAGCGGCTCGAACCGCATCTAGACGATCGTTCTATGACGGCAGGCCCTTCTTGTACGGACAACGCACCTTCGTGCAGTCCGCGTAAAGATAAAGCGCATGCTCGCTGATCGCGAAGCCGCGCTCGTGCGCGATCTTGTTCTGCCGTTTCTCGATTTCCGCGTCGTAGAACTCCTCGACGCGCCCGCATTGCATGCAGACGAGATGATCGTGATGCTTGCCTTCGTTCAGCTCGAACACCGACTTGCCGGATTCGAAGTGGTGGCGGACGAGAAGTCCCGCTTGCTCGAACTGCGTCAACACGCGGTAGACGGTCGCGAGCCCGATATCCAGTCCCTCCGACAAAAGTTGCTTGTAGACGTCTTCCGCGGTCAGATGACGGACCTTCGAGGTCTCGAACAGATTGATGATCTTGATCCGCGGCAACGTGGCCTTGAGACCGGCGCTTTTCAAATCGTGAGAAGAGTTCATGAGTCGGAGCCTGCGAGGGCGGCGAGCGGTGGGTAAAAGCTATAATAAACACTTGTTCGATCGAATCCCATCGAATTCCGTGAGATCGCGTCTCCCACGTTCTGTTTGCGCGCTGGTTCTCGCAGCGGCGTTCGCGAGCGGCTGCGAGACGCTCGAGACGTACATGCCCGCGACGACGAGGCCGTTCACGGTCTACAAGATCGACGTCAACCAGGGCAATTATCTGTCGCAGGACATGGTCGACAAGCTGAAAGTCGGCATGACGCGGCCGCAGGTGAGGACCGTGCTCGGCACGCCGCTCGTGACGAGCGCCTTCCGCGACAATCGCTGGGACTATGTGTACGAATTCGCGAAGCAGGGCAAGGTGCGCGAGCATCGGCAATTCACTACCTATTTCGTCGATGAGAAGCTCGCGCGCTGGGAGGGCGACGAAATGCCGCAATCGGTCGTCGAGCTCAACCGGGCGGCCGGCGAGAAGGCGCTGAAGCCGGAGCCGTCCTCGGAAGACAAGGGATTCTTCGGCAAGCTGTGGGATGCCCTGAAGAGCGGCTTCTAGAGACGTTCTCCGGCACGATCGATCGATTTAGCCGAAATACCATCATGGCGCTCAGATTAGCCATCGCAGGCGCCGGCGGGCGCATGGGCCAGGCCGTGATCGAGGCAGCACTCGGCTCGAGCGATATGGAAATCGCGAGCGCTCTCGACGTCCCCGGCAGCGCATTCGTTGGACACGATGCCGGCGAACGGTTTGGACGCACGACCGGCGCACGCGTGCAAGCCGACGTCGACGCCGCGGTGCGCGTCGCCGATGTCTTGATCGATTTCACGCGACCGGCCGGCTCGATCGCGCACGTCGCCGCATGTGCCCGCCATCGAGTCGGCGCGGTGATCGGAACCACGGGCCTCGATGCCGCGCAGCAACGCGAGCTCGCGGAAAACGCGAGAACGATCCCGATCGTTTACGCGCCCAACATGAGCGTCGGCGTCAATGTTTTGCTCGAATTGGTCGAGAACGCCGCCCGCGCGCTTGGTTCCGCGTATGACATCGAAATTGTCGAGATCCATCACAAGCACAAGGTCGATGCGCCCTCGGGAACCGCAATTCAATTGGGCAAGGCCGCTTCGTCCGGACGCGCCCTCGACTTTGCGTCCAGCGCCCTTTATTCGCGCGAAGGGGACGTCGGTCCCCGAAAGCCGGACGTCATCGGGTTTGCGACGCTTCGCGGCGGCGATGTCGTGGGCGAGCACACGGTGATGTTCGTGGGGCCCGGCGAACGGATCGAGATCACCCATCGGGCCACGTCGCGACAAAACTTCGCCGCGGGCGCGCTCCGCGCAGCGCGCTTTGTCGCGTCCAAACGCAGCGCCGGCATCGAGGGAGTGTTCGATATGCGCGCCGTACTCGGGCTCAACCAATGACATCGGCTCCATTCGATCTCGCCGGAAGTATCGCGCTCGTCACGGGCGGCGGTTCAGGACTGGGCTTTGCGATTGCACGCGGTCTCGCGAACGCCGGCGCGCGCGTTGCGATCAACGGACGCAACTTCGACAAACTCGACCTCGCCAAATCCGCGCTCGCCGAAGAAGGCATCAACGCGCACGCTTACGCATTCGACGTCGGCGACGACGAAAGTGTCGCCGCCGGCCTGTCTGCGCTCGAACGCGACCTCGGTCCGGTCGACATCCTCGTCAACAACGCCGCCGTGAATCGCCGCCAGCCGCTCGACCAGTTTTCGTTGGCCGATTGGCGCGCGTTGCAGACCACGAACGTGGACGGACCGTTTCTGATGCTGCGCGCCACAATTCCCGCCATGAAAGCGCGCCGCCGCGGCAAGGTCATCAACATCTGCTCGATTGCCTCGGATCTCGGCCGTCCCGGCATCGCCGCCTATGCCACCAACAAGGGTGCGCTCAAAATGTTGACGCGCTCGCTCGCTGTCGAGCTGGCTCCGCACAATATTCAGGTCAACGGCATCGCCCCGGGCTTTTTCAAGACCGCGATGAATGCCCCGTTGGTCGCAGATCGGGAATTCTCGGCGTGGGTCGAGCGGCGGACGCCCGCGGGACGCTGGGGCGACCCGCCTGAAATCGCTGGCGCGGCGGTATTTCTCGCGTCGCCGGCCGCCGATTACGTCACGGGGCACATCCTGTACGTCGACGGCGGATTCACGGCCTCGTACTGATTGGCGCACGTCCGCTGTAGGGCGATTCCGACATCGCGCTCCTACACCCGAACTTCATTCTGCATCGCGCGGTCTGTAAATTCTGACGATCTGCGGCAACGTCTCGAACGCCGAGAAAAACGCCGATCGATCGCCCGCCGACCCCAAGTTTTTCGACGGAGGTAAAGCGATGCAAGCCAGAACTGCTTGGATTCCGAGTGCTGTCGCTCTCGCTGCCGGCGTTTTCGCCCTAGGTGCGTCGGTGGCGGCGCGCGCGGACAACTTTACGGAATTCGCGCCCGTCATTTCCAGTACGCCGATTGTTCAGCGCGTCATGGAGCCGCGTGAGGAATGCTGGACCGAGACGATCACGACCGACGAAGTGCGGCGACTCGGCGGCATCTCGCTGGGCTCGTTCGACACCAGCACGAACGTCGTCGTGCCGACGCGCCGCGACGTTCAGCGCTGCCGCACCGTGCAGACCGCGACCGACACGATACAGGGTTACGACGTCCGCTATCGGTATCATGGTCGCGAATACTTGACTCGGATGGCGACCGATCCGGGCGACCGCATCCCAGTGGACGTGAGCGTTCAACCCGAAACGCGCTAGAACGCGCTAAAGCCTTTCCCGTGCAGTAGCGACACCAGACCGATACCCGGGGTTTCCGGGTATCGGTTTTTTTGCGCCGCGAATTACTTGGACGTGGAGCCGCTCGACGACGACATGTCTTTGGTCGATCCGGCCTTCATGTCTTTCGTCGAAGACGACGACATGTCCTTCGTCGAAGACGATGACCCTTTCATCGCCTTGGCGTGTGCCGCGTCGGCGTCCTTCATGCACTTATCCTTATCCGCTCCCGTCTTTGCGTCGCACGCCGCTTTGGCGGTCTTGTGGTCCGCGTCAGCCTTCATCGACATGTCGGATTTGGGTGCAGCCATTTTCGACGTATCGGTCGATTGCGCCTGCACACCCATTGCCAGCACGCAAAGCGCGGCCGCGCACGTCACTTCCCGCAGCGTCATCGTCATTTTTCGTCTCCTCGAGCAGAATGAGAGCGATCGACCTTTGCGCGTGGTTTCCCGGCTGTCGTGGGTCGATCGTGATGGCGCCGATTCTTTCTCCTTTTCATCGGCGGCCCAAGAGTAGGTTTGCCTCAAACCCTCGCAAAATCGGTGTTGGACCGATTCCGCTGTAGGACAACGTTGGCGCTCGAATCGCCCGCCGACGCGATCCGTCCGCATTTGATGGTTACGCGGTTCTGCGATAAAATCGCAATCGTCAAAAGCGGGGAAGGCTCGAACCTTCCCCGTTTGCACGTCCGGGCTCGCTACTCGGTAAAAAGTCCCTGATGAACGCTCCTCACTCAGCCGCCGTGACGCAGCCCGCCTTGTTCGCGCCGCGGATTCCGGCAATGCTGGCGCTGGCCGATGGGACTGTCTTCCGCGGTCGGTCGATCGGCGCGCACGGCCGCGCCGTCGGCGAGGTCGTCTTCAACACGGCGATGACCGGCTACGAGGAAATCCTTACCGATCCGTCGTATGCGGGGCAGATCGTCACGCTCACCTATCCGCACATCGGCAATGTCGGCGTCAATCCCGAAGACACCGAATCGCGGCGAATTTTCGCGGCCGGACTCGTGATCCGCGATCTGCCGACGCTCGCTTCGAACTGGCGGCGCACACAAGACCTTGCGGCGTTTCTGGCGTCAGGGGATGTCGTCGGGATTGCCGACATCGATACGCGCAAGCTGACGCGCATCTTGCGGGAAAAAGGCGCTCAGAACGGATGCATCGTCGCGGGGCCGCGACTCTCCGATGCCGATGCGGCGGATGCCGTCGCGCGTGCGAAAGGCGCGCCGCCGATGGCGGGCCTCGACCTCGCGAAAGTGGTCTCGTGCACCGAGCGGTACGACTGGGCCTCCTCGACATGGGCGCTCGGCGTCGGCTATAGGCTCACCGACAGCGCAAAGTTCAGCGTTATCGCGTACGACTTCGGCGTCAAGCACAACATCCTGCGTATGCTGGCCGATCGTGGGTGCAGGCTCACCGTCGTGCCCGCGCAAACAACGGCGCGCGACGTGCTGGCGATGAAGCCCGACGGCGTTTTTCTGGCCAACGGCCCGGGCGATCCCGAGCCGTGCGATTACGCGATCAAGGCGATAGGCGAAATCGTTGACGCCGGAACGCCGACGTTCGGTATTTGCCTCGGTCATCAGCTGCTCGGACTTGCATCGGGCGGGCGCACGATCAAGATGAAGTTCGGCCATCACGGCGCCAATCACCCGGTGCTCGACAAGGAGACGGGCCAGGTCTTGATCACGAGCCAGAACCACGGATTCGCCGTCGACCCCGCATCGCTGCCACAGAATCTGCGTGTGACGCACGTTTCTCTTTTCGACGGAAGCCTGCAAGGCATTGCGCGCAACGACCGTCCGGCATTCAGCTTTCAGGGCCATCCGGAAGCGAGCCCCGGCCCGCATGACGTCGGTTATCTGTTCGATCGATTCGCGAAGCTCATGGAAAAGAAATAATGAACCACCCCCACGCTCGCAGCGCTCGCTGCCCCCGGAGGGGATGCAGTCAGTCGCTTGGGGCGGCCCTGCACGACTGACATGCCGCGCCGTAACGACATTCAATCGATTCTCATCATCGGCGCCGGCCCGATCGTCATCGGTCAGGCCTGCGAGTTCGATTATTCGGGCGCGCAGGCGTGCAAGGCGCTGAGGGAAGAAGGTTATCGCGTCATTCTCGTCAACTCGAATCCGGCGACGATCATGACCGACCCCGAGATGGCCGACGTCACCTACATCGAGCCGATCACCTGGCAGATGATCGCGAAGATCATCGAGCGCGAACGGCCCGATGCGCTGTTGCCGACGATGGGTGGCCAAACCGCGCTCAATTGCGCGCTCGACCTTGCGCGCGAAGGGGTGCTCAACAAGTTCGACGTGGAGCTCATCGGCGCGTCGAAAAAGGCGATCGACAAGGCCGAAGATCGCGAAAAGTTCAAGGCGGCGATGACGCGAATCGGGCTCGGCTCCGCCCGCTCGGGGATTGCGCACAATCTCGAGCAAGCGCTCGACGTCCAGGCCGAGATCGGCTTTCCGGCGGTCATTCGCCCATCGTTCACCCTCGGGGGCACCGGCGGCGGCATCGCGTACAACAAGGACGAGTTCGTCGAGATGTGCAAGCGCGGGCTCGATTTCTCGCCGACGCGCGAGCTGTTGATCGAGGAATCGCTGCTCGGCTGGAAAGAGTTCGAGATGGAGGTCGTTCGCGATCGCAAGGACAACTGCATCATCGTCTGCTCGATCGAAAACCTCGATCCGATGGGCGTGCACACCGG
>DASXPO010000105.1:0-38410 GCA_036493535.1 Casimicrobiaceae bacterium | reverse complement strand
CAGGAAGTCGCGGTGCCGATGGGCGCGGTCTCCGGCATTTTCGCCAAGGAAACGGGCTACGGTTTTGCATTTACGATCGCGGCGGACCCCGTCGCCTCAGTCGGAAATGCGACGGTGCAAAAGCCGATTCAGTCGAACGGTGGAGAAGCGAAAGACCAGGATACGGCGAAGGCGCGGCGTCCGTCGCACCTGCAAATCATCAAATAGGTTTTCACGTCGCGGTTCGGTCGGCGACCGCGTAAAATCGCGCCCGAGCCGGCATAGCTCAGTTGGTAGAGCAGCGGTTTTGTAAACCGTTGGTCGTGGGTTCGATTCCTACTGCCGGCACCACATTCAACTTCTCTGACACAGACCGCGATGCAGCCAGCGGGCAAGATTTGGCGCATTGGTATGCTCGAAACAACATCGTTTGCGATGAATGCCGTCAACATCGACGCTTTCCGAGTCGGCTTACGTCAACTTGGACCTCGCTGACCATGACCCAGAGTTGCTATGGGACTTCATCCCTTTTGTGCTCGCCCAAAGATGCCGCCTAATCCCGTCGTTCAACCGGATGCGCCGGCACATGTTTTCTCGTTCGCGACCGCAGCGCGGAGCGCCGGTTACCTCCAATGTTAGGCTACCACCACATGAACGAGGCGCTGCACGACGCGATCGATGCCGAAGTTCTGAGGGCCCTGGAGGCTTACCGCCATACCGACTACGACGATGCGTTTCATCACCTGGAGCGCGCTCACATCCTCTGCCAACGCTTCACGATTCGCCATGTTCAGGTCCATTGCTTGATGCTGAAACACGGCATCGTTGCAAGGAATCGGCGGGAGGTGTTGGGCCAATTGGTTCGGATCATCGCCGCGGCACTCTTCTCTAGAATCTGGGTCCCAACGGGAAATACCGGCGGCGCCAACGTGAGCGCCATGCGTCCCATGTCCATACCGGATGATTTGCGCCAACTACTTGAGCCTCCTGGAACCTGACCTTGCGTCAACCGGATGCGTCGGTACAGGCCTTCTACTTGGCGAGCGTCGATGGCGCACGCCGGTTGACTTGACCTTGTTAGAGCGCACCCATGGCGCGGATAGACGTGCCCAAGGAGTTTGCACATTGCGTCCGCTCGATCGGCAGAGCTAACGCTTTCATCCACATGTGAAACGATCCCGGGAGCAATTGGTCGCGGTACGGGTCCGCGACCGTACAGTGGAATTCGCGCGTCGCGAATCTCAGACTTAGTCGAGAAGGCACCCACGATGGCATTTTTTGACGACCCAGTTCACGAGAATTTCGCGCAATGGGCCATTGGCGTCGCGCCTTACGGCGCCGTCGACTACGGCGAGCTGCACACAATCGTTGCGCAGGTGAAATCTGGCGACGACGGGTCTTTCTTCGACGCCTTCAGCGCTTTTGCGAGGCGAATCGTGGAAGGCGATGCCGCACTGATCAAAGGTCACACCGCCACCGCACGCGAATGCTTTTTGCGGGCCGCGCAGCTGCTGAGCTTTTCCTACCCCCCGCTTTATGGCAAGCCCGTCGATACAAGGCTCGTGCAGGCATTTCATTTGCAGTTGAACATGTTCGACAAAGGCGATGGCGATCGGCGAAACAGCTGCAGAAAAATTGGACATCTCATACGAAAACACGACGCTCCCGGCGTATTTGCTGCCTGCGCCGGGTCGAGAGAACGCAATCGGGCCGACTATTGTCGTTGGGGGAGGTCGGGACTCCTCGCTTGTCGACAACTACTTCGGCATAGGCGTCGCGGCGCTTCGTCGCGGCTACCATGTGCTGCTCCATGAGGGGCTGGGCCAGGGGCGCCTGCTGATCGACGAAGCGTTGCCGTTGCGCCACGACTGGGAAAAGGTGGTCACGCCGGTGGTGGACGCCGCGCTACAGATCGATGTGATCGATCCACAGCGGCTCGCCTACCAGCCGTGGAGCCTCGGCGGTTACATGGCGCCCCGCGTCGCTGCGTTCGAGCCGCGTCTTGCGGCGCTCGTCTGCGACCCTGGACAGATGAGCGTGGCAGCGAAAATCTGGTCCGGCATGGAGATGTTGGGGCTGAGCGACGAGGCCATGACGAGATTGCCCGAGCTCGATCCGAAGGACGAAGCGAATCTGATGAAAATGATCAATGGCAACCGAATGCTGCACTGGCAGATCGTACAACGCGGATTCTGGACGAACGGCGCGACCGACCTGTCGTCGTTCTTGGCCGAAATGAGCAAATGGAAGCTCGACGCCGATACCATTGGGCAGGCCGCTGTCCCACACCGGTCGCTTCCGCGGAGGGCGACCGCGCCTCGACGGATTCCAGGCTGCTCTTCGACACCCTGAAGTGCCCGAAGGCCTTCGTTCACTTCACGTCGGCGGACGGCGCCGCGCAAAATTGCGAGCAGCTTAACCGCTCGTACACCAACCGGGTGATCCTCGTTTGGCTTGACGACACGCTGAAGGAGAAACGGTGAACGTGCTTGCTTTGTCTGCTTCTGGCCCGAAGGCCGACAAGCGATTTCGGCTGCCAAGCACGCCACCGATCGGCAGCGGCGACTAGGACTTGGGCGCTAAGGCGCTTTCTCGCATGCTCGGAAAGATTGTGGCGTCGGTTACGCGTTTAAGATGAGCAAGTGCAGCGCGCGAATACGCCGGCTTCGGGGAGGCAACGCAGTCGGACGGTATCCACAGCTTGAATTTGCGCATGTGTGCATCGTGCGCAGTAACGGAAATGCACGAATCAGTGGAGGTACCCGTCAGAATCAGCAGCTCCGTCCCGAGTTCTTCGAGCAAGAATTCCAACGCAGTGCCGTAGAAGGCCGAATGGCGAGGTTTTAATATCGCGCGATCCCCATGCTGTGGCGATAAGAGCCGCGCAATTTCGCCCGAAGCGCCGTGTAACGCTGCGCATCGCGAAACAAGCGTGGAAAACTCCGAATCCCACTGACCGAAATTGTCGTTGGTGTAGATAGCCGGCACGCCGAGTCGCCTCAAACGGTGCTTCAACCGTGAGGTATTCCGGGCCGCTCGTAAGGCTGGCCCGGCCAAAGCCTTTACCCCTTGGAAGTTCGACGGATTGAAGAAATCGATAAGAACAAGAGCGCGCCGCGGTTTCATGACCGATTAGCTCGTCAATCGGGCTTAGCCCATCGTAGAGCATTTTTCCATCAGTGTTCTGCCTCGGCAATGGCAAAATCTACATCGGGTGCTGATGCCGCAGTACTGCTCGTGTTGCAGAGGGTGCGGTAGATGTTCGAGCGAGAATCGGCCGTGTCGTCGGTGGTCGTGTTTTGCAGGTCGCCGCCTTCATGGCCGAATAGAGTCGCGCACGTACGTTCGCGTTTCCGTCGGGTCAAGTCGGAAAAAGTTGTCGGCCATTTCCTAACCGTCGACGGCATACCTGACGTCGAATCCTTTTTATCGGGTTGTAATCAATGTCTGACGATCGATCGCGCCAATCGGCAGTTATGGGTCGGCCTGCGATGACCCATAGTTCTGATCGTTTTGCCACGGCAACGGAGACCCATCATGTTCGGAATTGGCCAGTTCGAAAACGACGCAATCGAAATGCTGAAGAAGGATCACCAGGAGGTTGACAGCTTATTCGACACATACGAATCCAAAAAGGATAAAGCGAAACCATCTGAAAAGCGTCAGATCGCGAAGCTCATTTGTCATGCGCTCACCGTTCATGCCGCGATAGAGGAGGAAATCTTTTATCCTGCGGTTCGCAAGCAGGGTAGTGAAAACGTGAAGGACCAATTGGACGAAGCGGCAGTCGAGCATCAATCGCTTAAAGACATTGTCGGCCGACTTGAATCGGCTTCCCCCTCCGACACACTCTACGATGCGGGCGTGAAAGTATTGAGCGAGTACGTCAAGCACCACGTAAAGGAAGAGGAGGGTCAGTTGTTTCCGAAAGTACGAGCGACCGACATTGACCTTGAAGCTCTTGGCCAACAAATGCGCGCGCGCAAGGAAGAGCTTGAAGGAACGTCGACTCGCAAAGTGCGCAACGCAGCTTGATTGACGTCGTTGCGTCACACCGGGGAGACCGCGGAAGTAGTATTCGTTTCGGCCTGCCGGCCAAGCTATTGACGCCAGGTCGCGCGATTCCGGCGGATTTTTAGCACGGCTGCCATCGGAAAGCGGGCTCTTTGCTGTCGACCTACGGTGGGCAGATGATCGGTTTATATCGCGGAGTGCCGTAAGCGACGGTTCATCGCATACGCTCGGCCCGCGCAATGTGGGAAGTGCGCGCGCCGAGAAGAGTTACTGCACTCCAGTCGCTCGGGCGTACCACCGATCTACGCTATGCGCGGCGAATGGCGCCGATAGCCTGATCAAAACATTTCGACGCCCGTCCTTCATCGCGCCCTGCGAATCGCACGTCGATTACAGAGGAGGATAACGGGTGGTGCGAGCGGCGGTACTGTCGGCGCCGTTGCTCGCAGCCATTGCCGACGTAGAGACCGGGGACTCTATTTCTTCTCCAGGAGAAGCGTCGCTTCCTTGCGCAATATTGGAAGAAGACGTTTCGCTGCCTTCGCCAGGAGCCAGGGCAACGACACTTCGATGCGCAGCGCGTCTTCCAGCACTTCAATGGTCCCCGCCGCAGTTTGACCGAACGCGCGCATGTGGAAGCGTAACGTATCTTCTTGCCAGGTCTCCTGCTCGATTGCGATCATCTCTCCGAGGTGACCTTTGGTGCGGGCGAAGCCCTCTTTGAGACGGCGGACCGCCTCGACCTTCCCGAGACGATGGCCGACGATGACTGTGACGGGATCGGTCACGGAAACTGTACCTCGGTTGCGTGGACGCGTATGCGCGCTATTATGATCGCACGGCGATCGTGGCAACGCTCACGGCATGGCGGCGTCTGCGATCGATCTACATCAACGCACCGGCAGCGCAGCACGATCAAGAGCTTCGATCCGCGCCGTCGCCTGGTCCTAGCGACGCCAATCCTCTTGTCCGGTTGCTTGTGGGAAGACACTCAGTGTCTTTTGATTGCCTTCACCGCCGCGGCGAGTTCTGCCGTCACCATGATGGGCTCACCGCATCTGGCGCAGATAATCGTCCCGCCGAGTTGGATTTGATCTGCGCGTACATAAGTGGGGCGCCGGCAGCGTAGGCACCAGATCGGCAGCCTGTGGGCGGTCTTAGCTGGTTTGCGGTCGGGCATGCGAGCACGCCGTCACATCTCCCTACCCGTCCTGCGTATTAGCGCAACAACTGTTACGAGTAGCGCGAGGGTGAGCAGGGGTGCTCCGAGCCAATCCAACACAACGCTCGTGACCAGCCAGACCGCGACAATAATAATCGTCGCAACCACAACAATTCGAGCGATCTGAAAAGCGATCGGCGCTTCGGCTTTTTCGCTTTCGGCGATGTCCATAAACGATGCGCAGCAAGTTGGCTCGGGGCGACGCAACTTTTCGCCGCAATGGCGGCGAGCGCAAGTCAGCAATTCGTGGACAGGCGTCAGGCAATTGTCAGAATCACTATGAAGGGTATGACGTCGTCACATGCGAATTGAATATCTATCCGACGGACGGCAAGTCACACCACGCGAATGGCTACGCCGGGGCAGGCGCCGGGGCGGGTTTGGTGATCTTGCACCCCGCGATGCGCTCGACGTACGCGACCACGGGTTTCCACTGCGGCCCTACGCTGCTGTCGAACTGCGCGTTGATGTAGTAGCGCTTGCAGGGTGCAATGTCCAGCGGCATGTGTTTATCGAAGCCGGTTAATCCTTGACGCGGCGGCGCCTGAACGACGACTGTTCGCCTGCCCGGCTCAATCTTGATGACCCGGGTCGTGTAGTTGCGACCGTCGATCGACTTGATGATCGCGGGCGATCGATTCATCGTGATGCGGGAGTATCGGGTTCCGGTCACCTCACTCCAGGTGGGGCCCCATTTCTCCACCGCCGACGCGTCGACCGTATACAGCGCTGACCAGAGCAAGACCGCTGCGACGATTTTCATCGTTCCTCCTTGTTAACCTGCCGAAACCTCCAACGGCGAGCTGCGTTCGGGCGTTGACGCCCTCGTGTCTGCAGGCCACAACACGAATACAACAGCATCCCGCCGCTGGTCAACTCGCTCCCGTCAAATACGGCCCCATGCCTTAGAATCCGTCGCATAAGGGAGGATGTCCGGGGGGACATCACGCAGTTCACGCGCGGCACCGCAGATCATTTCGCGAATCCAGGCGATTCGGCGCGCATTCGGGGGCCGTCTGCCGCAGCGACACCGCACTTCCAGCGTCAATACAAACTGGATTAGCGCATGCCGCTCGTGGGTTTTCGGCCGACCAAAGCGCGGCTCATTATCGATGACAGCAACGACACGGTCCTCGTGATGAAAGTCGTTGTCGCCGATAGCGAGTCGGTGGAGCTCGCGTCGGGCGGCAAGCTCGATGCGCTGACCGGCGTTTTGCGTATCCGCGAGCGCAAGGAAGGCGAGAATCGCAACGGCGCCGTCGGTTCGCTTGTTTACATCGAGGAAGCGGGCGAAGGCGCGGACCGCGTACCCGCGAAATATCAAATCAACATCGCGATGGCGCCCGACAAGTTCAAGGCGCTGCTTCGCGTTGCGGTCAACGGCTTGCTGCCGAACAAATTCTTCGTCGATGCCGGTCAGCGTGTCTCCAAAACCGAGACGCGCGGTCTCACCCATTGGATCGGCGCAGGCGGACGAACCAAGGTCTGGGATTCCGAATCGCACCGGTCGCTGCCGATCAGCAAGTTCTCGATGATTCTGCCGATCGAGCTCCTCGCGCCACGCGGTGAGGCCGGACGGGCGCCAGCGGCACTCCCGGCGCCGCCCGAAGGCGCCCCGCCGCTTGCGCTTCCGCACGAGACCGTCCCGGTCGAATCGGTGGCGACGAATGCCCAAGTCGCGGAGCTCGTCGACGATTTGCTGGTGTTCCAAAGCGAGACGCGTAATACACTGTACGCTTTGATGTGGGTGGTCGGCATCGTCGCCGCGCTCGCGTTGGTGTTCGGGATTGCCATCGTCTATCGCTAAAGCGGTCGGTGCGGGTCCGCAGTCGCGGAATACAACGCTCATGAATCGACTCGACTTCGCCCATCGCACCGCAGTCGTGACCGGTGGCGCCGCAGGCATCGGTCTCGCGGTCGCGAAGCGCCTTGCCGCCAGTGGAGCGCGCGTTGCATTGTGGGATCGCGACGCCGGCGCGCTCGATGCGGCGAAGTCCGCGGCCGGCCACGATGCGATCACATGTGCGCTCGATGTGTCGGACGCCGCGATGGTCGATCGAGCGGCGAGTGAAACGGTCGATGCGCTGGGCGGTGTCGATGTTTTGGTGTGCTCCGCGGGCATTACCGGACCGAACAAGGCGACCTGGGAGTATCCGGTCGACGATTGGCGCAGGGTGTTCGACGTCAACGTGCACGGCCTCTTCTATTGCAACCGCGCCGTCGTGCCGATCATGCAACGGAAGAATTACGGACGCATCGTCAACATTGCGTCGGTCGCGGGCAAGGAGGGCAATCCCAATGCGCCGGCGTACAGCGCGTCGAAGGCCGCGGTGATCGGCCTTACCAAATCCCTCGGCAAAGAGCTGGCGAAGACGGGCATTCGCGTTAACTGCGTGACCCCTGCCGCTGTGCGCACGGCCATCTTCGATCAGATGACGCAGCAGCATATCGACTTCATGCTGTCGAAGATTCCACTCGCTCGCTTCGGTGAAGTCGACGAGATCGCCGCGATGGTCTGCTGGCTCGCGAGCGAGGAATGCTCGTTCTCGACCGGCGCGGTGTTCGATTTGTCGGGCGGCCGCGCGACGTATTGAACAACGACTCACCCGCTCGATGAAGCGCAGAAGATTCTGCGGCAGCCTTGCCATCCTGCCGGCAGCTGCGGCGCTACTTGCGATTGCGCAACCGGCACGCATGTTTCGCGTGGCGTGGGTCTCGACCGAGCTCAAGAATTCCACCTCGCCGACGCTCGAGGCGTTTCGGAGTGGAATGCGCGCGCTCGGTTACGCGGAGGGCGGCAACGTGACCATCGACACTTGGTGGGGTGAAGGATCGAATGAGCGTCTCGACGACCTCGCTGGCGACATCATTCGATCGCGCGCCGACGTGATCCTGGCGCAAGGCGGTTATGCACTGGATTCGATGATCCGCGCCGGTGTGAAGACCCCGCTTGTGTTTAGCGTCAGCGCTGATCCGGTGGAGGCGAAGTACGTCGAGAGTTTCGCGCGGCCGGGAGGCAACATGACCGGGATCAGCCTATTCACGCTCGCGCTCGTGGGCAAGCGATTGGAGTTGCTCAAGGAGACCTTGCCCGGCATCAAGCAGGTCGCGCTATCGCCAATCCTCAACATCCCGGTGAGCAGAGGGAGTTGGAGGCTGCGCAGTGGGCGGCGGCGAAGCTTGGAATCAGGGTTCGCTATTTACCGGTGCACAGCGAAGCCGAGCTGGACGCCGCGTTAACGGAGATCGGCCATGTCCGCGACGATGCGATCCTCGCATTCGCCGATGCCTTCACGATGGGCTTCGCAGCGCGCATCGCGGCATTCTCCGCACGAACTCACATCCCGGCGATCGACGGGTGGGCCCCGTTCGCGCGTCAAGGGAATCTGATGATCTACGGGCCGGTGTTCGAGGACGTCTATCGCCGGCTTGCCGTCTACGTCGACAAGATTCTCAAGGGCGCCAAGCCGGCCGACTTGCCGGTCGAGTTGCCCACGAAGGTGGAGCTGGTCGTCAACGTCAAGACGGCCAACGCGATCGGCATTACGATTCCGCAATCGGTTTTGCTGCGCGCCGATGAAGTGATTCAGTAACGAGTCCGGCGCGTCAGCGTGTCGTCATGTCGGTTCCACCTTCAGCATGATCTTGCCGATGTGGCGCGACGATTCCATCAGCGCGTGCGCCTTCGCCGCTTCGGCGAGCGGAAACGTCGCATGGATGACGGTCTTCACCGCGCCGCGTTCGAGCAGCGGCCACACCTCGCTCCGTAATTCGAGCGCGAGCGCTACCTTGCGCTCAAACGGGCTTGCGCGCATCGTCGAGCCCGTGACGGTGAGCCGCTTCATCATGATGCGCCGCCAGTCGCATTCGATCCGGCTGTTTTTCATGAACGCGATCTGCACGAGACGGCCTTCAAACGCCAGGCATTTGAGATTTTTCTCGATGTAATCGCCGCCGACCATGTCGAGGATGACGTCCACGCCGCGCTTTTGCGTGATCCGGGCAATCTCCGCTTCGAAATCCTGCGTTCGATAGTTGATGGCGTGGTCGGCGCCGATCGAGCGGCAGAACGCCACTTTCTCTGCGCTGCCGGCCGTCGTGAAAACCGTTGCACCGAACGCTTTGGCGAGCTGAATCGCCGTGATACCGATGCCGCTCGTTCCCCCGTGAACGAGAAACGACTCGCCCTTCGCCAGGTGAGCGCGATCGAACACATTGTTCCAAACGGTGAAGAACGTTTCGGGCAAACTGCCGGCTTGCTCGAGCGACAGGCCATGCGGAACCGGCAGACACCATGCGCCCGGCGTGACGCAGTATTGCGCGTAACCGCCGCCCGGCGTGAGAGCGCAGACTTCATCGCCCTCCTTCCAACCGTTGGCGTTTGGACCGCAGGCCGCGATGCGTCCGGACACTTCGAGACCGAGAATCGGGGATGCGTCCGGCGGCGGCGGATAATTTCCCGCCCGCTGCGCACAGTCAGGGCGATTGACGCCGGCGTATGCGACTTGGATCAAGACTTCGCCGGCGCGCGGCGACGGCACGGGGCCCTCGGCGATCGTCATCACGTCGGGCGGGCCGGGCGTTGGGACAGCGACCTGACGCATCGTTGCGGGAATCGTCATGTCGTCATTGTATTCTGCGCAGATGGTGGAACGCTCTTCTGCCTATAACCTCGCATCGTTGCTGATCCGAGCCGCGCGAAAATGGCCCGAGCTCCCGGCATTGGCAATCGGCGCGCGTTCGCTCCATACCTACAGGACGCTCGCCCACCGAAGCGGCCGACTCGCAGCGGCATTGCTCGCAACTGGATTACGCGCCGGCGATCGCGTGGCGATCGTTTCGCGCAACGCACCGGCCTACATCGAAGCGCTGTTTGCGATCTGGTGGGCCGGACTCATTGCGGTGCCCGTCAATGCGAAGTTGCATCCACGCGAGCTCGAATTCGTTTTGTCGGACAGCGGCGCGCATTTGGCTTTCACGGACAACCAGTGGCCCGCGGCAATAGGACCTGCCGTTCCGGAGCCCCTGCGCATGATCGTGCTGAGCTCGCATGAATACGAAGCGCTGTTCGCCGATGCCGACGTTGCGCCGATTGCGGCCGTTGATCCGGTGACGGCGGCATGGCTGTTTTACACGAGCGGAACGACCGGACTCCCGAAAGGTGTGGTGATTTCACACGGCAATCTTTACGCGATGACCGCGTGCTTTCTGACCGACGTCGAGACGATCGCGCCCGGTGACGCGATCGTTCATGCGGCCCCGCTGTCGCACGGGTCGGGACTTTATGCCGTGCCGCACGTGGCACGTGGCGCCGTGCACGTCGTGCCGGAATCCGGCGGCTTCGAGGCCGACGAGACGCTTCGGCTTCTCAGCGCATGGGATCGTACGCTCTTGTTTGCCGCACCGACGATGGTTCGACGGCTGATTGCGGCGCCGGCGCTGTCGGACGCGGGACTCGATCGGCTGAAGTGCATCGTCTACGGCGGTGGGCCGATGTATGTCGAGGATTGCAAGGCCGCGTTCGCAGCGCTCGGACCGCGGCTCGCGCAAATCTACGGACAGGGCGAAACGCCGATGACGATCACGGCGATAGATTGTGCGACACTCGCTGATGCGGTTGCGCGGAATGACGAGGCGCGCATCGCGTCGGTCGGTTGCGCACAGACCGGCATCGAGATCCGGATCGGCGACGCCGCGGATCGTGCGCTATCGATCGGCGAAATCGGCGAAATCCTCGTACACGGACCGACGGTGATGCAAGGCTATTGGCGCAATCCGGAAGCGACGACGCGCACCCTTGCCGGCGGTTGGCTCCATACCGGCGATGTGGGCACGATGGATTCCCAGGGCTTTCTCACACTCAAGGATCGCTCGAAGGATCTCATCATCAGCGGCGGTTCCAATATCTATCCGCGTGAAGTCGAGGAAGCGCTGCTGCGCCATCCCGACGTCGTCGAAGTCGCGGTCATCGGACGGCGACACGATGAATGGGGCGAAGAAGTCGTCGCCTGCGTGGTCTCGCGTAGCGAGCCTTCGACCGATGCCGGGCGACAGGCGCTCGAAGCGGCGCTCGATGCGTATTGCCTCGACCGCATTGCGCGGTTCAAGCGCCCGCGCGCCTACGTGTTCGTCGCGGAGCTACCGAAGAACGACACGGGCAAGGTGCTGAAAACCAAGTTGCGCGAGATGGTCGCGAAAAACGATCTATTCGGCTGACGGCGTTGCTCGCCGTTGAACGCGTCGCATACGTGTTCCCAGGGCGAGCAGCGCTGCGACGAGCGCGACGCCCGCCGAGACTGCGAATACGACCGAGTAGCCGTAGGTTTCCAAAAGACGGCCACCGAGCGCATTGCCGGCGCTGACGCCGCCGACGATGCATGTCGACGACCAGGTGAACGCTTCAGTCGCGTAGCGAGAGGGCGCATTCGAGGTGACGAGCGTGGTGAACACCACGAACACCGGCGCGATCAACAAGCCTGCGGTAAACGCAAGCGCGACGAGCACGCCAGGCGAGCCCGTCATCGCATGTAACGCAAGCGGCAATACGATCAAGGCAAGGAGCCGTGACGCCAGGCGATCGACGGCGGCGCCGATGTGCATCGCTCCGTAGACGAGTCCGCCCACGGCGCTCCCCGCCGAATTGACGGCGAGCAGCACACCGGCGAACGGCGTCGAGCCAATCGATGCTGCAAAGCCCGGATACCCGATTTCGAGCAAGCCGAGCGCAAACGTGAAGAAGAACGTGGCGCCGTAGACGAACAGAAGGCGCGGCTCGGTCAGCGGACCCAGCAGATGCCGTTCTGCGTGGGGATCGGGACGCCAGTATCGGAGCGCCGGCGACACCAGGAACAATGGCACCGCCGCCACGCAGAAGCACCAGGCCATCGCGAACGCCGCGGTGGGCGTCGCCACTGCGAGCGCCAACGCGACCAGCATCGGCCCGATGGTAAACGCGAGCTCGATCAGCACGCCGTCGAGCGCGTACGCGATGGTTTGCCGTCCTTCGTCGTCGAAGCGATAGCGCCACATCGTGCGCGTCAGAACGGTGATCGGCGGCGTGAACAAGCCGGCAACGCCGGCCGTGACGACCATTGCCGTGCCGGAAAGGTCGAGCGGCTTGGCCGCGACCAGCACCGCCAAAACGAGCGAGAACATCGTTCCGGTCACGATCAACAGCGCGCGCGGGCCGCGTCGATCGACGATACGACCGAGAATCGGCGCGGTGATCGCAGTCGCAATCCAGAACGCGCCCACCGCCGCCCCGGCGAGGGCAAACGATCCCGTGCGAGCGCGCACGTGCAAGAGCATCGACAACGAAAGGGTGCCGATGGGCATCCGCGTGAGCAGGGCCATCGCGAGCATCTTCGCGACATCGGGCAGTCGCAGAAAATCTCGATAGCGGTCGGCGGCGCTTCGGATCATCAATTTTTTGCTGCGCCGAGTAATCGCGGGCACGCGAAACGCGTCGCCCGAACGCGCGATTTGGTTCGACCGCCGGTTTTAGTAAATCACTTGCACGTTCTGCGGCGTGAGCCAATCGCGGAGTTGCTGAATCAGCGCATCGTCGAGATTGACGCGCCAGTCCGCAGGGAGCTCCACCTCACCGCCGACCCGGTCGTTGCGATAGGCAATCGTCACCGGCTTTTCGCCCGGTCGGAACGGTTCGAGGATGTCGGCAAGTCGGTGCGCCGAGGCGTTGCCGTTGCACGCGAGCTTCAGGCCTTTTGCGTACCGCTTGCGGATGGTGGCCAGGTCGTAGATCGTTTCCGCGACGACGCGCATCCCTTGCAGCTCGCCCTCGTCGCTCATCCGCTGCATCACGCGAACGTCGGCCGCGACGAGTTGATCCTCGCGCAGCAGGTTGCGCACACCGTCGAACGTTTCGTTGTAGACGAGTAGTTCGACGCGCCCTTTGCCGTCGTCGAGGGTGACGAATGCCATCTTGCCTCGGCGGCTCGTTTGCACGCGGAGCGTGGTGACGATGCCGGCAATCAGCACGCGATCGGCACGCGGCTGCAGATTCCCGAGCGATGTGCGGATGATCGGCGCCAGCTCCGCCGCGTAGTCGGCGAACGGATGTCCGGAAAGGTAAAAACCGAGCGCCGCCTTTTCGTTGGTCAGGCGCTCGGCATCCGTCCACTCCCGACTGGCCACGAGGCCCACGGCCGAGGCGGCAGCCTCTTCGCCGAAGAGCGAAACCTGAGAGCGCGTCGCATCCGCGCGTTCCGCCCACTCGAGCGCGATGCCGACCGAAGCGAGCAGCGCCGAGCGCCGCAAGTCGATCGAATCGAATGCGCCGGCGCGGATCAACGCTTCAACCGCACGGCGATTCACCATTCGCTTGTCGACGCGTTGGCAGAAATCGAAGAGATCCGCGAATGGACCACCGTCGTTACGCGCCGAGACGATGGCCTCGATTGCGGCGGCGCCGGTGCCTTTGACGGCACCCAATCCGTAGCTGATGCGCTGCGTGTCGACCGGCTCGAAGCGATGCTGCGAAGCGTTGATGTCAGGCGCCAGCACGGCGAGGCCCTGCGCAATCGCGTCGTCGTAGAACGCTTTCACTTTGTCCGTGTCGTCCATGACGAGCGACAGGTTCGCGGCCATGAACGCCGCTGCATGGTGCGCCTTGAAGTAAGCGGTTTGATAGGCGACCAATGCGTACGCCGCGGAATGCGATTTGTTGAAGCCATAACCGGCGAACTTTTCCATCAGCCCGAACAGTTGGTCGGCCTTGTGCTTCGGCAGGCCGTTCTTCTGGGCGCCCGCGACGAAAATATCGCGCTGCAAGGCCATCTCTTCAGGCTTTTTCTTGCCCATCGCGCGGCGCAGCAAGTCGGCGCTGCCGAGCGTGTAGCCGCCGATCTCCTGCGCGATCTGCATTACTTGCTCTTGGTAAACCATCACGCCGTAGGTGGGCTCGAGAATCGGTGCAAGCCGCGGATCCACGTATTCGACCCGCTCGCGGCCGCTCTTGCGCGCGATGTAATCCGGAATGAGCTCCATCGGACCCGGCCGATAGAGCGCGACCAGCGCAATGATGTCCTCGAAACGCGTCGGCGGCGCCTGCTTCAAGAGATCGCGCATTCCACGCGATTCAAACTGGAACACGCAGGTCGTGTTGCCCCGTTTGAATATGTCGTAGGCCGCCTTGTCGTCGAGCGGCAGCGATTCGAGCGCGATCTCGGCAGCCGGATCGAGCTTGCGGACGTAGCGGAGCGTCCAATCGAGGATCGTCAGCGTCGTCAGTCCGAGAAAGTCGAATTTGACGAGCCCGATCGCCTCGACGTCGTCCTTGTCGAATTGCGAGACCGGCGCCTCCGCGCCCGCTTGAACGTAGAGCGGACAAAAATCGGTGAGGCGTCCGGGCGCGATCAACACGCCGCCGGCGTGCATGCCGACGTTGCGCGGCAGGCCTTCGAGCTCTTCGGCCAATGCGAGGAGCTCGCGCACTTCTTCCTCCTCGGCCTCGCGGGTGCCGATCAGCGGCTCGACCTCGCGCGCGTAGATCACATTCGTCTCGGGCTCGCCTTGACGCCGTTTCAACGTGACGGTCTTGCCCGGTTGGAATGGAATCAGCTTCGCAATTCCGTCGACAAACATGTACGGAAGGTCGAGCACGCGGCCGACGTCGCGCACGGCCGCTTTCGCGGCGAGCGTTCCGAACGTGGCGATTTGCGAGACCGATTCGGCGCCATACTTGTGTTTGACGTAATCGATGACGCGATCGCGCCCGTCCTGACAGAAGTCGATGTCGAAGTCGGGCATCGACACCCGCTCAGGATTCAGGAATCGTTCGAATAGCAGCGAATAGCGGAGCGGATCGAGATCGGTGATGCCGAGCGCATACGCGACGAGCGAGCCGGCGCCCGAGCCTCGGCCGGGTCCGACGGGCACCGCGTGGCTCTTTGCCCAGTTGATGAAATCCGCGACGATCAGGAAGTAGCCCGAATACCCCATCTGCACGATCGTGCGCGTTTCGAAATCGAGTCGTGCCGCGTACTCGGCGCGCCTGGTTTCGCGAATCGCGGCGTCCGGATAGAGCTCCATGAGCCGGCGTTCGAGACCGGCGGTCGCCTCCTGGCGCAGCAGATCATCGAGCGTCATGCCTTCCGGCGTCGGGAACAGCGGCAGATGGCTCTTGCCCAGCGGAATCGCCAAATTGCAGCGTTGCGCGATTGTGACGCTGTTCGCGAGCGCCGCCGGCAGATCGGCGAATTTCTGGAGCATCGCTGCTTGCGTCGTGAAGTATTGCTCTGCCGTAAACGGCCGCGGCCGGCGCGCATCGGACAGGATATGGCCCTCGGCAATACAGACACGCGCTTCGTGTGCGCGAAAATCAGAGGGCCGCAGGAATTGAATCGGATGCGTCGCAACGACCGGCAGGCGCATGGTCGATGCGAGCGAAGCGGTCGCCGCGACAAGCGCATCGTCGTCGGGTCGGCCCGCGCGCTGCACCTCGAGAAAAAAACGCTGTGGAAAAGCGTCGGACCACTGTCGCGCGAGCCGTTGTGCGCCTGCCGCGTTGCCCTGCAACAGCGCCTGGCCGACGTCGCCGTCGCGCGCGCCCGACAGCGCAATCAAACCATCCGTGCCCTCGGCGAACCATTCGCGCTGCAACTCCGGTCGCCCGCGATGCTGATTCGACAGATACGCGCGCGTGAGCCACGAGCACAGCCGCAGATAACCTTCTCTCGACGCGGCCAGCAGCAGCGCACGAAATGGCGCATCCCGCTCGGCATCGTGCGCGATCCAGACATCGCAGCCGACGATCGGCTTGACGCCTCGCGCACGCGCGGCTTTGTAAAACTTGACGAGGCCGAATTGATTGGCGAGATCGGTGAGCGCGAGCGCCGGCATCGCGTCCGCGGCGGCGGCACTCACGGCGTCGTCGACCCGAACGGCGCCGTCCGAGATCGAGAACTCGCTGTGCAGACGCAGATGGACGAAGGCGGGAGCAACCATGAAGGGATCGAGCAACTGTTAAAATTCTACTCTTTGACACGCCGAAAGACCGGGACGATGACGCCGCTCGTAAACTCTCGTGCATCGCTGTCGCGGGTAGTCGCTGCCCTCGGCATCATGCTAATCGCAGGTTGCGCAACGGTCGGCACGCCGCCCCCGAGCGTCACGCCGCCGACTGCGCCGGCGCAACCGCCTTCGGCCCCGACGGTCCCGCGCAACGCCGAGCCGCCGCCGCCGAAAGTCAATCTGTCCGGCTTTCCATTGCCGTATCGCCAGGGTTATGCCGACGGTTGCGCCAGTACGGGGGGAATCGAGCACAAGGACGCCACGCGTTTCTCTTCCGACATGAACTATCGGACCGGATGGACCGACGGACGCGCGCTATGCGGAAAGAAGTAACACCGATAAGCAATCGATGAAGCCGGCGCACTCGACGTTCGTCGAACTGCGCGGCATGCGGCACCGCGTTTTGACCTGGGGCGATCCGTCCGCGCCGACAATTTTCATGCTACACGGCTGGATGGATGTCGGCGCGTCGTTTCAGTTTCTGGTCGACGCGTTCTCGCGCGATTGGCATGTCGTCGCGCCGGATCTGCGCGGCTTCGGCGGCTCGCAGTGGCAGCCGCAAGGTTACTGGTTCTACGACTACATCGCCGATCTCGAAGCGCTTATAGACCACTACGCGCCCGACCAAAGCGTCGATCTGCTCGGCCATAGTCTCGGCGGCAACATCGTCATGCAATACGCTGGCGTTCGGCCCGCGCGTGTGCGTCGCGTCGTGTCGCTCGAAGGATTCGGCATTCCGGCGGAATCACCCGATCTCGCGCCGGCCAAAATGGCGAAGTGGCTGGATGCGCTGTCTACGATGCCCGAATTTCAACCGTATAAGGGCCTTGCGGGCGTCGCGGATCGACTGCAGAAGAACAATTCGCGATTGAAACGCGAGCACGCGGAGTTTCTCGCCGCCTACTGGGCCGAGGCGACCTCCGATGGCGCTCGTCTCACTTCGGACCCGCGTCACAAGCTGCCGTTTCCCATCGTTTATCGCATGGACGAGGTCGCGGCGATCTGGCGCAATGTTCAAGCGCCGACGCTGTGGATCGCCGCCGCTCAAACGACGATTCTTCGATGGCTCGAACGCGGTACGCATGTTCGACCCGATGTCGAGGGCTTCGGCGTCGTTCGCGAACGTCTTGCCAACATCAAGGACGCGCGGCTCGAGATCGTCGCCGACGCCGGGCATATGCTCCATCACGATCAGCCGGCCGCCGTTGCGCGTCTGATCGAGCCTTTTCTCGCGCCCGTTTAGTCCAAGTCAAGTTTGCCGGTGCAGTTCGGAGGCATGCTGCTCTCCCGCGATTGCTCGATCGATGTGACAGTCGTCAGCCAGGTCGTGAACGCAAACGATTCGTATTTACATCCGCGACTGGAGCTGCTATGTTTAGTGTGTCTCGCGATCCGAACCGGGCTCCGCAATGAACGTACGCCTGCTTGCACTGCTTGCCGCGCTGTGGACGTTTCCGGCATTCGCGCAAGACATCGCAGTCTACAAAATCGCTGCCAAGGACGGCAAGCTCGATCCGACGACGATCGAAGTCCCGGCGGGAAAGCGTTTCAAGCTCGAAGTATCGAACGAGGGGAAAACGCCGATCGAATTCGAGAGCAAGGATTTGAAGCAGGAAAGAGTCGTTGCGCCAGGGGCCAAGGCGACGCTTACGATAAATGCGCTGAAGCCCGGCCAATATAAATTCTTCGACGAATTCCACGAAGCGACGGCGAAGGGAACGATCGTCGTCAAGTAACGCGTATCGACGTCGCGTATGGGCAACGCACTCTTCATCGTCTGGCGCGAATCGGCCGAGGCCATGCTGGTCGTGGGCATCCTCTACGCGTGGTTGAAGCGCAGCCCCGACGCATCGATCGGGATGCGTTATTTGTGGGGCGGTGTCGCTGCCGGTGTCGGTCTTGCCTTGACGCTCGCGGTCGTGATGCTCGGCGTCGCTTCGGTCTTGTCCGACGAAGCGCTCGAATATTTCCAGCTCGCGATGATGTTGATCGCTGCGGGCTTGATCGTCCAGATGGTGTTCTGGATGCGCCGGCACGGTCGAACGTTCAAAAAAGAGCTCGAAGCGGGCATGCATGCAAAGGCGGCCGCGGCAAACTGGTGGGGCATGCTTGCCGTCGTCGCCATTGCCGTGGGTCGCGAAAGCGCCGAAACGGTCGTGTTCCTGTACGGCTTGAGCGCCGAGCAGCACGGGCTCGCGCGATTATTCGTCGTCGTTCCGATCGGACTCGGCCTCGCATTTCTGACCTTCTGGGCGCTGCAACAGGGCGGCCGCTTCTTGACCTGGCGCACGTTCTTCCGCGTCAGCGAAATATTGTTGCTGTTGCTGGCCGGTGCGTTGCTCGTCGCCGGCCTCGAAAAATCGATCGGCCTCGGTCTCGTGCCGCCGCTCGTCGATCGGTTGTGGGATTCAACGCGCGTGCTCGACGATTCGGGCCGTGTCGGCGGTCTCGTTGCGGCCTTGACGGGCTATCGCGCACGACCCGCGCTCCTGCCGTTGATCGCACTGCTCGCCTACTGGATCATCGTCTCGCTGTCGCTCCGCCGCCGCGCGTAAAATCTCGATTCTCCGCTCAGGTAAAATGAGCGCGCGCCCGGGTCATACCTGCGGCGTTTGTTTTTTTGCGTGCGCCCATGTCGCAGAACACGGCCCCCGACCTCTCGAAGCTTCGCATCGACCGTAGCATCGCGCCGGTTGTGCGCCGCCGTCGTCGAAAGTGGATTGGGCTCGGCGTCGCCGGCGTAATTTTGGTCGCGGGTGGCAGTTGGTTCGCGCTGCAACCCCGCGTCGCGACGGTCCAGACGATTCCCGTGGTCACCGCGTATCCGTCCCAGCAATTCGTCGTTCTCAACTCGACGGGCTATGTCGTCGCGCAACGCAAAGCGGCGATCTCGTCGAAGGCGACCGGGCGGCTCGAATGGCTCGGCGTCGCCGAGGGCTCGCGCGTCAAGGCAGGCGATGTGATTGCGCGGCTCGACAATCGCGACGTCGCCGCGCAGTCGCAAAGCGCCAGCGCGAACGCGCGTGCCGCGGCAGCCGCGCTCGAGCAGGCGCTTGCCGAGAACCGCGATTCGCAGGCGCAGCACCAGCGCAACGTCGATCTCGTCGCGAAGGGCTTCGTTTCGCAGTCGGCCACCGACACATCGAAGGCGCGGGCGGATCGGGCCGCCGCGGGCGTGGCGAACGCGCAAGCAACGCTTGCGGCGGCGCAGGCAAATGCGCGCAACGCCCAAGTCGCGCTCGACTACACGATGATTCGCGCGCCGTTCGACGGCGTCATTTTGTCGAAGAGCGCGAACGTCGGCGACATGGTGACGCCATTCTCGAGCGCTACGGATTCAAAGGGCGCGGTCGTGACGATGGCCGACATGGGCACGCTCGAAGTCGAGGCGGACGTCTCCGAGTCGAGTCTCGCGAAAGTCAGGGTCGACATGCCGGCGGAAATCACGCTCGACGCGCTGCCGAATGATCGTTTCCGCGGCCGGATCAGCCGCATGGTTCCCACCGTCGATCGTGCCAAGGCGACGGTGATGACCAAGGTGAAATTCGACACAATCGATCCGCGCGTGCTGCCCGAAATGAGCGCGAAGGTGAGCTTTCTTTCACGCGATGTCACCCCCGATCAGCAGAAGCCGCTCACTGCCGTCAGCGCCGATGCGTTCGCACAGCGAGATGGCCGGACCGTCGTGTTCGTCGTGAAGGACGGCAAAGCGGTCGCGGTTCCCGTGACCCCCGGCATCAAGGTCGGTGACCTTACGGCGGTGACCGGCGAGATCAAGTCCGGCGATCGTGCGGTGTTGCGTCCCGACGACAAGTTGACCAACGGCTCGCTCGTGAAGGTTGCCGCGAAATCGTGATGAAAACCGAGGTCAGACTCGAGTCTCCGCCCGATGCATCCGCCGCAACGGATCGGACGAAAATCGATTCTGAGCCCAGTTTTCCGCTCGTCGCGATCCGCTCGCTGTCCAAGTACTACACGCGCGGCGAGCAGATCATTCCGGTCCTGATCGACATCGATCTCGACGTCTACGCGGGCGACTTCGTTGCGCTGATGGGACCGTCGGGATCGGGCAAGTCGACATTGCTCAACATGATCGCGGGCATCGACAAACCCTCTTCAGGCGAGCTCAAGATCGGCGGCGTCGACATCGTGTCGCTCGCCGACGCCGATCTCGCGGCATGGCGTGCGGGGAACGTCGGGTTCATCTTCCAGTTCTACAACCTGATGCCGGTGCTGACCGCGTATCAGAACATCGAGCTCCCCCTGATGCTGACATCGCTCTCGCGAAGCGAACGGCGCGAACGGGTCGAAACGGCGTTGGCGCTGGTCGGTCTCGCGGACCGGCAGGATCATTATCCCAACGAGTTGTCCGGCGGACAGGAGCAGCGCGTCGCAATCGCGCGCGCGTTGATCACCGATCCGATGCTGATCGTCGCGGACGAGCCGACCGGCGACCTCGACCGCGTGACGGCGGCGGAGATCCTCGCGCTGCTCGGTCGCCTGAACCGCGAGCTCGACAAGACGATCATCATGGTGACGCATGACCCGAAGGCTGCCGAAGCAGCGCGTCGGGTCATCCATCTCGAAAAAGGCGTGCTGGTCCACGAATAGGTCCCGGCGGAACATATGTACGTCGTTCTGCTCGTCCTCAAGAACGCGCTCCGTCACAAGCTGCGGACGATCCTGACGATCGTCGGCATTGTCGTTGCGATCACGGCTTTCGGATTGCTGCGCACGATCGTCGATGCCTGGTACGCGGGTGCGAACGCGAGCTCTTCGGCGCGTCTCGTGACGCGCAACGCCGTGTCGCTCGTGTTCTCGATGCCGGTGACCTACGCGCAAAAGATTCGCCAAGTGCCGGGCGTCGCGTCGGTCGCGTTGGCGAACTGGTTCGGCGGCATCTATGTGAGCGAGCGCAACTTCTTTCCGCAGTTCGCGATCAGCGCCCCGGCTTATCTCGACATGTACCCGGAGTTCATTCTGTCGCCCGAGGAGCGGAAAGCGTTTCTCACCGACCGTACCGGGGCGCTCGCAGGGCGCAAGCTCGCCGAGCAATATGGTTGGAAGGTCGGCGACCAGATTCCCCTGCGGGGGACGATCTTTCCGGGCACGTGGACGTTCACTTTGCGCGGCATCTATGACGGCGCCGACAAAGGCACCGATCAGTCGACGTTCTTCTTTCACTGGGATTACCTGAACGAGACGATGAAAAAGCAGTTTCCGCGCCGCGCCGATCAGACCGGGGTCTTGGTCGTGCAGCTCAAGGATCCGCAGCAGGCTGCGGAAGTATCGGAAGCCATCGACGCAACGTTCAAGAATTCGATCGCCGAGACGCTGACCGAGACTGAAAAGGCGTTTCAATTGGGCTTCGTCGCGATGACCGAGGCGATCTTGCTGGCCATCCAGGCCGTGTCGTTCGTCGTGATCGTCATCATCATGGCGGTGATGGCCAACACGATGGCGATGACGGCACGAGAGCGCTACGGCGAATATGCGACGCTCAAGGCGCTGGGCTTCGGCAACGGCTTCGTCGCAATGATGATCTTCGCCGAGTCGCTCGCGATCGCGCTCATTGGCGGCTTGGCGGCCATCGCGCTCACGTTTCCGCTCGCCCGCGCGTTCGCCGATGCGATGGGATCACTGTTTCCGATTTTTTTCGTGAGCGAGGATACGGTGATCATGCAGCTCGGCGCTGCGCTGCTCGTCGGCTTCGTTGCCGCGTGCGTGCCGGCCTGGAAAGCGGCGCGCGTTCGCATCGTCGACGGGCTCCGCGCCATCGCGTGATCATGGCGATTCCCGTCAATTACATCGCGCGCAATCTCGTCGCCCGTCGCTTGACGACGATTCTCACGGCCGGGGGGATGGCGCTCGTCGTCTACGTCTTTGCGACCGTGTTGATGCTGGCCGCGGGACTCCAGCAGACGCTGGTCTCGACCGGTCAGGATGATAACGTCGTCGTGATTCGCCGCGGGTCGCAGACCGAAGTGCAAAGCGGTGTCGATCGGCGCCAGGCAAGCATCATCGAGAGCCTGCCCGATATCGCGACGGACGCCGGCGGGCGCCGCTTGATCTCCAAAGAGCCCGTCGTGTTGATCAATTTGCCGAAGCGCTCGACGGGCAAATCGGCGAACGTCGTGATTCGCGGTGTCACGCCGCAAGGCCTCGAGCTGCGCCCGCAAGTGCGAATCGTCGAGGGTCGGATGTTTCGTCCGGGCACATCCGAGGTCATCGCCGGCAAATCGATTGCGGAGGGCTTTCGCGGGGCGGGTCTCGGCGAAACGCTTCGCTTCGCGTCGCGCGACTGGACCGTGGTTGGCGTATTCGACGCCGGCCGGACCGGCTTCGATTCGGAGATCTGGGGCGACGCCGAGCAAATGCTGCAAGCCTTCCGCCGCACCGGCTTTTCGTCCGTGATCTTCAAACTGGTCGATGCCGATCGCTTCGATGCGGTCAAGCAGGATCTCGAAAGCGATCCGCGGCTGACCGTCGAGGCCAAGCGCGAGCAGCGTTTCTACGCCGATCAGTCGGAGAGCCTCGCGAAATTCATCACCTATCTCGGCACGTCGATTTCCGTGATCTTCTCGATTGGGGCGATCATCGGCGCGATGATCACGATGTACGCAAGCGTCGCATCGCGGGTGGCCGAGATCGGGACGCTGCGCGCGCTGGGCTTTTCACGCGCCGCGATCCTAACGGCGTTTCTCGGCGAGTCGCTGCTGCTGGGCTTGCTGGGCGGAATTGTCGGTCTCTTCGCCGCGTCGTTCATGCAAGCACTGTCGATCTCGACGACGAATTTTCAGACGTTCGCCGAGCTCGCGTTCTCGTTCACATTGACGCCCTCCATCGTCTTCGCCTCGCTCGGCTTCGCGCTGGCAATGGGTTTCGTCGGTGGTTTCCTGCCGGCTGCGCAGGCGGCGCGCATGAAGATCGTCGACGCGCTTCGCGCAGCGTAAGCCCGTGAAGATCGATCTCCCGACGTTACGCGCCTACGCGGTCACGCGGACACTGTCTCAGCCGGTCGATCTTGCCACGGTGATTGAGACACTCGGCTTCGTGCAGATCGATCCGATCCGCGCGCCGGCGCGAGCGCAGGACCTGATCTTGCGTCACCGCGTCGACGGTTATCGGATCGGCGATCTCGCCTCGCAATTCGCCGACCTGCCGCTGGCGGAAGATTTCCTGCACGTCTATGGCGTGTTGCCCGCGTCTTCGCTGCGGTTATTGCATCCGCGCCGCCGTCGACACGTGTGGCGCGTGGAGCGCGAGCATCCGAAGCTCGCACGAAAAATTCTCGACTTCATCGGTCGCAACGGTCCCGCGCACCCGCGTGAATTGACGCGTTCGCTCGGCTCGACGCGCATCGTCAACGGGTGGGGCGGCTCGAGCGCCGCCACGACGCGGATGCTCGAAGCGCTGCACTACCGCGGCGCGCTGCGCGTGCTCGGTCGCGACCACGGCGTTAAAATCTACGGGCTTGCGCCGCCGTTCGAAGCGCCGCTGCCTCTCGACGAACGCGCCGATCACCTTCTGCGGATGCTCGTTCGGCTCTATGCGCCGTTATCGGCGTCTTCGCTGCGGCAACTCGCGGTGATGGTCGGTCAGGATTCGCTACCCGAGGCCACGCGCGCTCGCGCCATCATGCGCTTGCTGAAGACGGATTGGCTCGCCCGAGGTCTGGTCGACGGCATCGAATACTTTTGGCCGGCGGGAGAGGCGTTATCGAAGGACGTGCCGACGCGGATCAGGTTGTTGGCGCCGTTCGATCCGATTGTCTGGGACCGCCGCCGCTTCGAGCACCTGTGGCAATGGGACTATCGGTTCGAGGCGTACACGCCGCCCGCCAAGCGACGCTACGGTTACTACGCGTTGCCGCTGCTTTGGCGCGACCGGGTCATCGGCTGGGCCAACGTCGCGCGCACCGGGACAGGCCTCGACGTGCGCATGCACTTCGTCGACAAACAACCGGGCGCTGCGCGCTTTGCCCGTGAACTGGACCGTGAGGTCGACGGGCTGAAGCGCTCGCTCGCGATCTAGGCGGATGGCGAAGTCTGTGCAAATGCGCTAGCGGAGCGCCATTCCGATATCGGCGACGAGCTTCTTCCAGCGCGCCAGATCGTGCCCAATGATGAAGCCCAACTGCTCGGGTGTGCCGCTCACCACTTCCGCACCTTCACGCTCCAATCGTTCACGAACATCGGGCTCTTCGAGCACGGCGTTCACCGCACCATTGACCCGCGCGACGACTTCGGCCGATGTTCCGATCGGCGCAACGATTCCCCAGTAGTTCGTCACGTCGGCGTCACTCACGCCTTCTTCCTGCCAGCTCGGTACGTCGGGAAGCTGCCTTGCGCGCTTCGCTCCCGTTACCGCGAGCACTTTAACGCGTCGCTCGGCGACGAGCGGTAGCGTAGCCGGGATCGATGCCGTCATGGCCTGAATCCTGCCGCCCAACAGGTCTTTCGTCGCCTCGGCGATACCGCGGTAGGGCACATGAAGGATATCGGCGCCGGTGCGCGCCCGCATCAACTCGAGTGCAAGATGATTGATGCTGCCGGTGCCTGCGGATCCGTAGTTGAGCTTGCCGGGTTCGCGCCGCGCCAATGCGATAAATTCACGCAGTGTGTCGGCCGGAACGTTCGCATTGACGACAAAGGCGAGCGGTCCGACCGCGATCGTCGCCACGGGAACGAATTGGCGTTGCGGATCGTAGCCCGGATTTTTTTGCGACGCCGCGACAGTCGTGAACGGTCCTGCGACGAAGAGCAGCGTATAGCCGTCGGGTTCCGATTTCGCCGCTTCGATGGCGCCGATCGCCCCGCCGGCGCCCGTTCGATTCTCGATCACGACCGGCGTTCTCAACCGTTCCGCCATCTTCTGGCCGACCAGTCGCGCCACGTTGTCGGTCCCCGCGCCGGGTGGAAACGGCACGATCAAGCGAATCGGCTTCGCCGGATACGCTTCTTGCGCGGTGCCGATGGAAGACACCAGCACCAGCCCGGCGAAGAGTACAGCAAGCGTGCGAACGATGATGCTCATCGAAGATGGGCTGACGCGAACGAAGCTCAAAATCATCGCATGCGCATGTGAAGGTCCGATGAAACCTCAGTCCTCGCCGTGCTTGGGGACCACGTCCACATTGTCGATCAGCCGCGTTGCCCCGAGCGTCGCGGCGCCCAGGACGATCAAGAGGTTCGGATGATCGAAGCCCTCGGGATGCGGAATGCGCAAGCCCAATCCGTGGCGGATCGCGATGTAATCGACTTTCCATCCATGTTTCGCGAGTTGGGCACGGCCGTTCGCTTCGAGATTCGCGTAATCGGTTCGCCCTTCGGCGATCTCGTCGGCGATCGCGCGTAACGTTCGGTAAAGGCGCGGCGCTTCGACACGCTCCGACGCCGACAGATAGTTGTTGCGCGAGGCGAGCGCGAGACCGTCGTCGGCGCGAATCGTCTCCGCCGGCTCGATGTGGATCGGCATGTTGAACTGCTGAACCATGCCGCGCACGATCTTGAGCTGCTGGCGGTCCTTCTTGCCGAATACCGCGACGTCGGGTTGCACGAGATTGAATAGCTTCAGAACGACCGTGCAAACGCCATGGAAAAATCCCGGCCGAAACGCGCCTTCGAGCTCGTCGGCAATCGGCGGCGGCTGCACGCGATACACCTGTGGCGTCGGATACATCTCGTGCTCGCGCGGCGCAAAAAGAACATTCACGCCGTGCCGCTCGAGCTCGGTGCGATCCGCGTCGAACGTGCGCGGATAGCGATCGAAGTCTTCGTTCGGACCGAACTGAAGGCGGTTGACGAAAATGCTCGTGACGACGCAGTCGCCGTGGCGGCGCGCGATCTCGATGAGCGACAGGTGACCCGCGTGCAGATTGCCCATCGTCGGCACGAATGCGACGCGCTCGGCCTGAGCGAGGCGGTCCCGCAGCTCGTCAGCGCTCTGAATGACGACCGTCCCGCTGGTCTGGTTGGGCGGGTTCAAAAGCAGTGCTCCGGACCGGGAAACGAGCCGTCCCGCACGGCGGCGACGAATGCCGCGAGCGCGTCTTTGACGCTGGCGGTGCCGCTCAAAAAATTGCGCACGAAGCGCGCCGGCTTCCCCGGTGAGATGCCGAGCGCATCGTAGATTACCAGCACTTGTCCCGCGCATTCCGGGCCCGCGCCGATACCGACAACGGGTACGCCGACCTCGCGCTGGATTCGCGCGCCGAGCGCACGCGGCACACATTCGACGATCAGCATCGCGGCGCCGGCGTCGACGAGATCTCGTGCATCGCCGATCAATACTTCTGCCGCATCGTCGCTCTTGCCTTGCACACGATATCCGCCGATCACGTTGACCCATTGCGGCTGCAGACCGATGTGCCCGCAGACGGGAATCGCGCGCTCGGTGAGAAACGCGACGGTATCGGCAAGCCATGCGCCGCCTTCGAGCTTCACCATCTGCGCGCCCGCTTGAATCGCCGCGCTCGCCGTGACGTACGCCGCCTCGACGCTTGCCTGGTACGTTCCAAATGGCAGGTCGGCGATGACGAGTGCACGAGTCGAGCCGGCGACGACACAGCGCGTGTGGTAGAGCGTATCCGCGAGCGTGACCGGCAGCGTTGAAGTATGTCCCTGGATCACCATGCCAAGAGAATCGCCGACGAGCAGGACATCGACGCCGGCGTCGTCGCAAAGCTTCGCGAAGCTCGCGTCGTAGCACGTGAGCATCGCGATTCGCGTTCCGTCGGCTGCCATCGCCTGCAATGCGGGAACGGTGAGCCGTGCATGACGCGCCGGGCTTGCGCCATACGGCGTCTGCCGCGGCGACGGTCTTTCGTCAACCGGAGCCAAGGTTGAAAAACTCGCGCTGTCCGCGCATGCCGATCATGCGTTCCAGCAGCAAGTCGACGTGACGCGGGTTATCGACGAAGTTCAAGCGCTCGCTGTTCACGATCAACAGCGGAGCGTCCTCGTAACGATAGAAATAGCGTGTATACGCGTCCGCCAGTCGCGCGAGATAGTCGGCGGGAATGGCGCGCTCGAAGTCGACGCCGCGGCGATGCACGCGCTCGATCAACGTCGTCACCGGCGCCTGCAAATAGATGACGAGGTCGGGCGTCGGCGTTTGCGGCTTGAGATGCGCATAAACCTTCTCGTAGAGCGGATATTCATCGTCGGAGAGATTGAGGCGCGCAAACAGCGGATCCTTGTCGAGCAGGAAGTCAGCGACCGTCGGACGGCGAAAGAAATCGAGCTGCGCAAGTCCGCGCAGCTGATCGGCGCGTTGGAAGAGGAACGTCAGCTGCGTCGGCAACGCAAAGCGCGCCATGTCGTCGTAGAAGCGCGCGAGAAACGGATTTTCATCCGGCTGCTCGAACAGCGTCTCGCCATGGAGACGGATCGCGAGCTCGCGGGCGAGCGTCGTTTTGCCGGCGCCGATCGGGCCCTCGACGACGATGTAACGGCAGCGATCCAGTTCCATCGTCGCGAGTTGAACAGGCCCTAGTGAATGACGTGTCGGCGCGTGACGGCGATTCTTTGATCGCGCGTTCGACGCGCCAGCCGCGAAGCGAGCCCATGGCCGGGAATCGTCGCGGCCGGAGCGACATCCGCGAGCGGACGCAACACGAACGCTCGCTCGTGCATCCGCGGGTGCGGCAACTCGAGCGACGGCGAACGCATTCGAACGCGGTCGTATAGTAGCAAATCAAGGTCGAGCGAACGCGCGAGTTTGCGCGTCGAATCCCGCGACCGGCGCCGTCCCTGGCGTCGCTCGATTTTCAATAGCTGCGCGAGCAAAGCGTGCGGCGAAAGCGCGGTCGAAAGCACGGCGACCGCATTGACGTAGTCGGGCTGCGGTCCCTCTGCACCGACGGGCGCGGAGACGAAATTGCGCGATATCGCGACAACGCGCGTGCGCGGCACCTTCGCGATCCGCTTCAATGCGCGCGCGAGCTGGCGCCGCGGATGCGCGAGATTGCTGCCGAGACCGATGTGGGCGACGGCGCGCGTCAATCGAGTGAAGGCTCGTCTGGGCGGGCGGTTTTCTCGGCGGCGGTCTCGACCGCAGCCGCACGCTTGCGTCCTCGTCCGCGCGAGCGGCGCTTTTTCTTCGGCGCTTCCTCCGGCTTCAGCATCGCGGCGCGTCCGTCGGGCGATTCGTTCTGGAAGCGGGTCCACCATTCGGCGAGCGCGACCGGGACCTCGCCGCTTTCCCCGCGCAGCACCAGAAAGTCGTACGCCGCGCGAAAACGCGGATGCTCGAGCAAGCGAAACGGACGCACGCCGGCGCGCTGCTCGAAGCGAGGCTGCAATGACCAGATTTCCTTGATTGTCGCCTCGAAGCGACGTGGGATCGCGATCCGCTCGGCCTGCCGCGACAGCACGCTGTCCATCGCATCGAACAGCGCCGGCAATGGCTTTTCGCCGCGGCCCTTCGCTTGCGTCCAACTTGCGAGCACCTCGTGCCACAACAGCGTCGCGAACAGGAACGCCGGTGACACGCCGCGACCTTCGCGAACGCGCGCGTCGGTGTTGGCGAGGGCGACGTCGATGAACTTCTGACCGAGCGGCTGCTCGACAATGACGTCGAGGAGCGGCAGTAATCCATGCGACAGGCCATGCGCGCGCAAGCTTTTGAGCGTTTCAACCGAATGGCCTGAGAGCAAAAGCTTTTGCATCTCGTCGAAGAGCCGCGCCGGCGGCACATTCTGCATCAACGTTGCGAGCCGTGAGATCGGCTCGGCGGTCTTGCGCTCGATCGCGAGCCCGAGCTTGGCGGCGAGTCGCACGGCGCGCAGCATGCGCACCGGGTCCTCGCGATAACGTGTTACCGGCGGGCCAATGAGCCTTAGCCGCCGCGCGCGAATGTCGGGAACGCCGCCGGTGAAGTCCCAGATCGATTCATCGGCCGGATCGAAGTAGAGCGCATTGATCGTGAAGTCGCGCCGGAGCGCATCTTCGGCGTGGGTTCCGTAGACATTGTCGGAAAGCAGACGACCGTGCTCGTCGGTCGCGTCGCCGCCGATCTGCGCCGCGCGAAACGTCGAGACCTCGACGACTTCGGCGCCGATATGCGCATGAACGAGCCGGAAGCGTCGGCCGATGATGAATGCGCGGCGGAAGAGCGGCTTGATCTGCTCGGGCGTCGCGTTGGTCGCGAGATCGAAATCCTTCGGATCGATGCCGAGCAAAAGATCGCGGACGGCGCCGCCGACGATATACGCGTGGAACCCCTCGTCCTGCAGCTTGCGGATGACCGTGCGGGCGGCGTGCGAGAGGCGGTCCCGACGCACCGAGTGCTGGTCCGGCCCGTAGACGCGCAGCTTACGCGCTGCCCGGCCGGGAATCAGACGGGCAAGCAAGCGCCGAATCATTTGAAAGGGGGCCGGAGCTGATCGAATAACCGCCAGAGGCGCGGTTTGGCAAACGGCGCAGGATGATAGCACGCGGGGCCGACGGCTATAATCAGCGGTTTCGCGGCGGCCCTGTCGGGGTCCCGCATTTCGCAGGAGCGCCCATGCCCCCGTCTCAGCACGTCAAGGTCCCCGCCGGCGGCCAAAAAATCACGATCAACAAGGATTTCAGCGTCAACGTTCCGGACAATCCGATCATTCCCTACATCGAAGGCGACGGCACCGGCGTCGATATCACGCCGGTCATGATCAAGGTCGTCGACGCCGCGGTCGCGAAGGCCTATGGCGGCAAGCGGAAGATCCATTGGATGGAGATTTATGCGGGCGAGAAATCGACGAAAGTCTATGGGCCCGACGTGTGGCTGCCCGAAGAGACACTGACGCTTCTCAAGGACTATGTCGTCTCGATCAAAGGTCCGTTGACGACGCCCGTCGGCGGCGGCATTCGCTCGCTCAACGTCGCACTGCGCCAGGAGCTCGATCTCTACGTCTGCCTGCGTCCGGTGCGCTACTTCCGCGGCGTGCCCTCGCCGGTCAAGAATCCCGAAGCCGTCGACATGGTGATCTTTCGAGAGAACTCGGAGGACATCTATGCGGGCGTCGAATGGCCGGCCGACTCCGAAGGCGCGAAAAAGGTTATCGATTTCCTCATCAAGGACATGGGCGTCAAGAAAATTCGCTTTCCCGCGACGTCGGGTATCGGCATCAAACCGGTTTCACGCGAAGGGACGGACCGACTGGTGCGTAAGGCGATCGTCTATGCGATCGACAACGATCGCAAATCCGTGGCGCTCGTTCACAAAGGCAACATCATGAAATTCACCGAAGGGGCGTTTCGCGATTGGGGTTATGCGCTCGCCCAGCGCGAATTCGGCGCCAAGCCGATCGATGGTGGGCCCTGGTGCTCGTTCAAGAATCCGAAATCAGGTCGCGACATCGTCGTGAAGGATGTCATCGCCGATGCGTTCCTCCAGCAGATCCTGCTGCGACCTGCCGAATACGACGTCATCGCGACGCTGAACTTGAACGGCGACTACATCTCGGACGCGCTTGCCGCCGAGGTGGGCGGTATCGGTATCGCCCCCGGCGCCAATATGTCCGACTCAGTCGCGAATTTCGAGGCGACGCACGGCACCGCGCCGAAGTACGCGGGCAAGGACTACGTCAATCCAGGCTCGGAAATTCTCTCCGCCGAGATGATGCTCGTCCACATGGGATGGAAGGAAGCCGCGAACCTCATCACCGCCAGCCTGGAAAAGGCGATCGGCGACAAGGTCGTCACCTACGACTTCGCGCGAATGATGGAAGGCGCGAAGCAGGTTTCCTGCTCCGGCTTCGGCAATGCGATGATCGAGCGAATGTAGTGGACAGGGTCGGCAAAAGAATCGGGCGAGCCGCGCGCGCGGCTCGCGAAACTTTGCCACGTCGGATCAAGCCGCCTGGATGTTTGCGGCCTGCTTGCCCTTCGGGCCTTGCGTGACGTCGAAACTGACCTTCTGGCCCTCTTTGAGGCTCTTGAACCCTTGCATATTGATCGCCGAAAAGTGAGCGAAAAGGTCTTCGCCGCCGTCGTCCGGGGTAATGAAGCCGTAGCCTTTTGCGTCGTTGAACCACTTGACCGTGCCGGTTGCCATACAACATGTTCCTCACAGGAATGAACAAATGCGTTTGGCGAGCCGGTCGGCTGCGCGTTTCCTCCTACGCGCCGTCGGACACGAGCGCACGGCGGAGGCAGGCCGACAGAGCGCCAGACAATGGAACTTTTACGCGTGGCCTCGCCCGCGCGTCAAGCGGAGGGCCGTCCATCGGCTTTCCCCTTGAAAAATCTGTTGCAATCATCAAACATTGACCCCACGTTTGGCGGGGGTCATTCGAAGCGATGTCGGCTCAGGAGCACAATGGCAGCGTTCTCGAAGTCGAGAAAACGCGCGTAAAACCGCCGCCGCTCTACAAGGTGATTCTGCTCAATGACGACTACACTCCGATGGACTTTGTCGTCGTCGTGCTCCAAACTGTGTTCGGCATGAGCCGTGAGAAGGCCACGCTGGTAATGTTGCAGGTGCACCGCGAGGGGATGGGTGTATGTGGAACGTACACCCGCGAGGTCGCGGCAGCCAAGAGAGATCAAGTCATCGATATCGCGCGCAAGCATCAACATCCGCTACAGTGCACGATGGAGGAGACGTAGGCGTTAATGCGTTGTGACCGGGAATGGTTTCCGGCGAGCGTTCGGCAAGTCGAGGAAGCATCATGATTGCGCAGGAACTGGAAGTCTCGCTTCACATGGCCTTCGTCGAGGCGAGGCAGAAGCAGCACGAGTTCATCACCGTCGAGCACTTGCTGCTCGCGATGCTGGACAACCCGTCGGCCGCGGAAGTGCTCAAGGCCTGCGGAGTCGATCTCGAGGAGCTGCGTGGCGTGCTCGCGGATTTCATCAGCGAACACACGCCGCGTCTTGCCGCACATTCCGACGCCGATACGCAGCCCACGCAGGGCTTCCAGCGCGTTATTCAGCGCGCGATTCTCCACGTGCAATCGTCGGGCAAGAAGGAAGTGACCGGCGCCAACGTGCTCGTCGCGATCTTCGGCGAAAAGGAATCGCACGCCGTTTATTTCCTGAACCAGCGCGGCGTAACACGTTTGGACGTCGTCAACTACATCGCGCACGGCATCACCAAGAGTCCGCAGCACAAGCAGGAGAAATCGTCGGAGTCGAAGGAAGAGGGCGAGAACGCGAGCGAATCGCAAGGCGCCCTCGATGCGTACACGATCAATCTCAACCATCTTGCAAAGAACGGCAAGATCGATCCGCTGATCGGCCGCGAGCATGAGCTCGAGCGGGTAATCCAGGTCTTGTGCCGGCGGCGCAAGAACAATCCGCTGTTGGTCGGTGAAGCGGGCGTGGGCAAGACCGCGATCGCCGAGGGTCTCGCGCGCCGCTTGAACGAAGGCGACATTCCCGAGCTGCTGCGCGAATTCCAGGTGTACTCGCTCGACATGGGCGCCCTGCTCGCAGGCACGAAATACCGCGGCGATTTCGAGCAGCGGTTGAAGGCCGTGCTGAAGCAGCTCGCCGACAATCCGAAGTCGATCCTGTTCATCGACGAGATCCACACGATCATCGGGGCAGGTGCCGCATCGGGCGGAACGCTCGACGCGTCGAATCTGTTGAAGCCCGCGTTGTCCACCGGCGCTTTGAAGTGCATCGGCGCAACGACGTACGGCGAATTCCGGCAGATCTTCGAAAAAGATCACGCGCTGTCGCGGCGCTTCCAGAAGATCGACGTGCCCGAGCCGTCGGTCGCGGAGACGATCGAGATCCTCAAAGGATTGAAGACGCGCTTCGAGCAGCACCACGGCGTCAAGTACGCGCCGGCGGCGCTCACGTCGGCTGCTGAGCTTGCGGCCCGTTTCATCAACGATCGCCATTTGCCCGACAAGGCGATCGACGTGATCGACGAAGCCGGCGCCGCGCAAAAGATTCTGCCCAAGTCGCGTCAGAAAAAAGTGATCGGCAAGGCCGAAGTCGAAGAGATCGTCGCGAAAATCGCGCGCATACCCGCGAAGAACGTCAGTTCCGACGATCGCAATGCGCTGCGCACGCTCGACCGCGATCTGAGGAACGTTGTGTTCGGTCAAGACAAGGCGATCGACGCGCTGGTGGCGGCGATCCGCATGGCGCGTTCCGGTCTAGGCAATCCGGTCAAGCCGATCGGCAACTTCCTGTTCTCGGGCCCCACGGGTGTGGGCAAGACCGAAGTGGCGAAGCAGCTGGCGTATTGCCTCGGCACGGAATTGATCCGCTTCGACATGTCCGAGTATATGGAGCGTCACGCGGTCTCTCGACTGATCGGCGCACCGCCGGGCTATGTCGGCTTCGATCAAGGCGGTCAGATGACCGAGGCGATCACCAAGCATCCGTACAGCGTGTTGCTGCTCGACGAAATCGAAAAGGCGCATCCCGATATCTTCAACATCCTGCTGCAAGTGATGGATCATGGGACGCTCACCGATAACAACGGCCGCAAGGCGGACTTCCGCAACGTCGTGATCATCATGACGACCAATGCGGGGGCGAGCGAGCTGGCCAAGAGCTCGATGGGGTTCACGCACACCAAGCAGCCCGGCGACGAGAGCGGCGAGATCAAGCGGATGTTCACGCCGGAGTTTCGTAATCGTCTCGACGCGACCATTTCGTTCGCGCAACTCGATCACGACATCATCCTGCGCGTCGTCGACAAGTTCCTGCTCGAGCTCGAAGCGCAATTGCACGAGAAGAAAGTCGAGCCGTCGTTCACGCCGAAGCTCAAGGAATACTTGGCGATCAAGGGATTCGATCCCCAGATGGGCGCGCGGCCGATGTCGCGATTGATCCAGGACACGATTCGCAAGGCGCTTGCCGACCAGCTGCTGTTCGGACGGCTTGCGACCGGCGGCAAGGTGACGATCGATCTCGACGACGATGAGAAGGTGAAGCTCGTCTTCGAGGAAACGCCGGCGGAGGCGGAACCGGCGTAGAGCTCGCAATATCGCAAGGAAGAGAACGGCGCTGCGGCGCCGTTTTCTTTTCGGAGTTGCCAGATCGAGCAGCGGTGCGCAGGCGTGCGTCCCGGCGCTCGGAAGTCCGCAATCATGGCTTGCTACGGGTGTCCCGGCGCGACCGATCAGCGTCGACCCAACGACGCTCGATGGTCGCGCCACCCGTGACGCAAGCCGCGTCCTTACTCGCGCATGGCCGCACACCTGCGCACCGCTTTGCGACTTATCGTGGCGATCCCCCGGTGTGCACGCGATTGCTTTTAAACGATTCCTATCACTCCGTCGAAAGTCGAGGTGGCAGCTCATTTTTGGATCGACTTTCCATATTGCGGAAGGCAATGAGAAAGGCAGGCTTGCGGGCCCAATCTGCGAGGAACTGCAAATAATCAAGGTGTTGCAAGGCCTTTTCTCGCTTAAACCCGCCTGTCCTGCACAAGACCCTTATGCGCCGCAGCGGATTTGCCGCGCAACGGTGCACAGAAGATTCCACATCGTGGAAAGCCTTTCTTGGCGCCTGTTTATATTGGATAAATTACATACTGCATTGCGCCAAAATCCTATTGAAACGCATCGCCGGGTTTGTTAACGTGGCATCGTCACGTAACGCCTTCGTCCGAGGATTACCGGGCAAAGCGGAAAGCGGGGCCGGGTGCATCCATCCATGCCCGCCCGACCGTCGAGCGATCCTTGCCGGTCCGTGCCGCGAAGCGACGGCGACTGGGTTCGCCGAAGTTTTCGCATCGAGAGCGTCTTGCGCGTTCGTCGCGCAGAACGCTTGCCGATCGACGCAGCCGGCGGAAGTGCCGGCATGGCCACGATGGGGAGCATTGCGATGAACTACGATTTGGAAGCGGCAAGACTCAAAAAGGACTGGGCTGAAAACCCACGCTGGAAGGGAATCACGCGGGGCTATTCCGCGGAAGACGTCGTGAAGCTGCGCGGCTCGGTGCAAATCGAGCACACGCTCGCGCGACGCGGCGCCGAAAGACTTTGGAAGTCGCTGCACGCGGAGCCGTTCGTGAGCTCGCTCGGCGCGCTCACCGGCAATCAAGCGTTGCAGCAGGTCAAGGCAGGTCTCAAGGCCATCTATCTCTCCGGTTGGCAGGTCGCCGCGGACGCAAACATCGCCGGCGAAATGTATCCCGATCAATCGCTGTATCCGGTCAACTCGGTGCCCGAAGTCGTGCGGCGGATCAACAACACGTTTGTACGCGCCGATCAGATCCAGCACATGGAAGGCAAGGGGGACATCGACTTTTTTGCGCCGATCGTCGCGGACGCCGAAGCGGGTTTCGGCGGCGTCCTGAACGCTTTCGAATTGATGAAGGCGATGATCGATGCCGGCGCCGCGGGCGTGCATTTCGAAGATCAGCTCGCCTCGGTGAAGAAGTGCGGACACATGGGAGGCAAGGTCCTGGTTCCGGCGCGCGAAGCCGTCGATAAGCTGGTGGCCGCGCGGCTCGCGGCCGACGTGATGGGTATTCCGACGATCATCCTCGCCCGCACCGATGCGGAAGCGGCCGATCTCGTCACGAGTGACATCGACGACACCGACAAGCAGTTCTGTACGGGTGAGCGCACGATCGAAGGCTTTTACCGCACCCGTAACGGCCTCGATCAGGCAGTCTCGCGCGGTCTCGCGTACGCGCCGTATGCCGATTTGATCTGGTGCGAAACGGGCAAGCCGGACCTCGCGTTCGCGAAGGCGTTTGCGGACGGCATCCACGCGAAGTTCCCCGGAAAGATGCTCGCGTACAACTGCTCGCCGTCGTTCAATTGGAAAAAGCATCTCGACGATGCCACGGTCGCCCGATTCCAACGCGAGCTGGGCGAGATAGGCTACAAATTCCAGTTCATCACCCTCGCCGGCTTCCATAGCCTCAACTATTCGATGTTCAACCTGGCGTACGGCTTCGCGCATCAGCACATGGCCGCGTTCGTCGAGTTGCAGGAAGCCGAATTCGCCGCGGTACCGAAAGGCTTTACCGCGATCAAGCATCAGCGCGAGGTGGGAACGAGCTATTTCGACGCCGTGACGACGACGATCCAGGGCAGTCAAACATCGACGACCGCGCTCAAGAACTCGACGGAAGACGAGCAGTTCTTCGACAAGCCGAAGGCGGAATTGCACGTCGCCTGAGAAAATCGTCTGCTGTCGGCAGCGCCGCGCCTCCCTTCTGGGTAGCGCGGCGTTGTTTTTTGATCGGTCCGGTGCAACGATGGCCGGATGAGCAAACCCGACGCGAACAAGCGATCGCGCGTGTTTTTTGCGCTGGTCCCCGATGCCGCCACGCAAGAATCGCTCGGGATCATCGCGCGCGGGATCGCGTCACGCGCGGGCGGGCGAGCGATCGTCGATGCGAACCTTCATTTGACGCTCGCGTTTATCGGCGAGGTCCACAACGAGCGCCTCGAAATATTACGAACACTCGTCGGGACGTTGCCGCGGCGCGCTTTCGCGCTCGAGCTCGATACCATCGGAACGTTTCATCATTCCGACCTGACGTGGATCGCTCCGTCGAACGTTCCCACGGCGCTCACGCAGTTGCAATCCGCGCTCACGGACGCATTGACGAACGCGCATTTCGCGCTCGAGACACGCCCGTTTCATGCACACATCACGCTGGCGCGGCGTTGTGCACGGAACATCTCGGGCGCGCACGCCGAAGTGCAGACGTGGCGCGTGGAACGAGTCGCTTTGCTCGCGTCGATCGCGCGCGAGAATGGCGTCGCGTATCGCGAGCTTGCCGGGCTGCGTCTCGCTTAAGAGCTGCGGGAAGCCTTAATGCTGGACTTCGCAATCGGCCGCGCAGAATTCGAGACCCATTCGCTCCAAGAGCCCGGATAAAGCCGCGTGGCGGGGAGGCCCGCGATTTGCATCGCGAGAACGTTGTGGCAGGCCGTGACGCCGGATCCGCAATAGTGAACCACATCGGAATGCGGGCGGCCCCCCAGCAACGCCTGATATTCCGCGCGAAGCGAACTCGCCGGCTTGAACACGCCATTCGCGGTGACATTGAGGCTCGCGGGACGATTCACGGCGCCGGGAATGTGTCCCGCGACCGGATCCATCGGCTCGACTTCGCCGCGAAAGCGTTCCGGTGCTCGCGCATCGACGAGCAACAAAGTGTGGCGCGAAAGACTTGCTTCCACGCCGACCGAATTCACCGTCGGTGCGACGTTTTTAACCACGAACGTGGTCGCCTTGGGTTCGCCGGTCTCGCTTGTCACGGCGCGATCTTCGCGCGTCCACTTCGCAAAACCGCCGTCCAGCACGGCAACGGCTTCGTGGCCGAGCCAACGGAGCATCCACCACAGTCGCGACGCGTAGACACCGGTGCTCTGATCGTAGGCGACGACCTGCTTTGACGCATCGATACCCATGCGCCCGAACAGCGCCGCGGCCGCTTCGGGCGTCGGCAATGGATGACGACCGTTGACGCCGTTCCTGGGTCCGGACAGGTCTTGGTCGACATGGAGGAACATGGCGCCGGGTATGTGCGCCGTCTGGTATTCGTCCGCGCCCCATCGTTCCGGCTGCGTGAGGTCGTGCCGGACGTCGAAGAGTGCAAGCGACGGATCGGAGAGCCGCTCCGCCAGCTCGCCGGTCGATATCAGCGTCGTATACATCGTCGGCGTGGATTGTGTGCGCATTGCGCGGCCCGTCAAATCGTGATGATACGCGTGCCGCAAACTCTCTCGCGGCGTCAGAACAGATCGGCCGGCGCGAATGTCTGCACCGGTTTCATCCCATTCGCTTCGAGAGGCGCTTCGATCGAGGCCCGCTCACCGACTGCGACGACGACCATCGAAGCGGGATCGAGATAGCGCTTTGCCGCTTGCTCGATCGCATTCGGACGCACGTGGGTCAGTTGTCCAGGCAGTCGCGCGTAGTAGTCGAGCGGCAAACGATACGTGAATAGATTCGCGAATGCGCCTGAAATGCCGGCATTCGTCTCGAAGGCGCCCGGCAACGAGCGCACGAGCGAGTCGCGCGCTTGCGCGAACTCGATCGAGGTCGGCGACTTTTCGGTGAGACGCGTCAGCTCGAGATCGATCTCCTTGACGGCCGGCGCCGTCGAGTCGCTGCGGACCGACGTCACGACGGCGAACGGACCGGGCACGCGGCCGTAGTCGAAGCGGGAAAATGCGCCATACGCGTAGCCCTTCTCCTCGCGAATGTTCATGTTCAATCGGCTCGTATAAGCGCCGCCGAGGAT